>JBDGUZ010000230.1:0-2054 GCA_039585915.1 Gemmatimonadota bacterium | reverse complement strand
CGCATGAACTACTACACGGGCTCGCAGCAGCCGATCGCCACGCCGGCGGTCCGGTCCAGCCTGAAAGAGGACCTGTATCTGACGCTCATGGCGTTCGACCAGGAGCGTGGGGCGTACGCCACGGTCCGTGCAATCGTCAATCCGGCCGTTCCGTGGTTGTGGATCGGCGGCATGATCGTAGCACTGGGCGGTATTCTCGGATCTGGCGGCCGAGCTGCCGGTTGAAGAACCGGTATCGGTCTGACGGTAACAGGATCATGAGGAAACATCTGACCTGGATTCTGCCACTGGCGGCATTGCCGGCCCTGTGGTTGCTGTTTCAGGGCATGGGCGTGGACAAGTACACGCTCCCATCGCCCCTCGAAGGAAACGTCGCACCGGAATTCAACCTGCAGACGATGGACGGCGACACGATCCGTCTCGCCGACCTGAGCGGGAAGGCTGTCGTCCTGAACTTCTGGGCTTCCTGGTGCATTCCCTGCCGCCAGGAGCACGACGTCCTCAAGCTGACGGAATCGACGTACGATCCGGAGCAGGCGCTCGTCCTCGGCGTTGTCTATCAGGACACCGAGGAGAACGCGAGGCGGTTCCTGGCGGCCCTCGGGGGCGAATGGACTCACCTGCTGGATCCGACGCAGCGAACGGCGATCGACTACGGGGTGTACGGAGTACCCGAGACCTTCTTCATCAGTCCCGACGGACAGATCGCGCACAAGCAGGTCGGCCCGGTCTCGTGGGATCTGATCGCCGCAGGCGCTCCCGAAGCCGCCGCTGTCGGCGGTTCATCGTGAACCGCCGGGAGGCCGGGAGGAAGAAGGTCGCCGCGCTGCTGACGCTGGCGGCAATCGGCGCCGTGATGGCCACGCCCGCGTCGTCCCAGGTATCTCAGCCCAGACCTCCTCCTCCGATCGAGGATCCCGCCCTGATGGATCGGGATGCGGAGGAGCTCGACGCCCGTGCCGCAGAGATCGCGTCCGAGCTGCGCTGCCCGGTGTGCCGCAATCAGTCCGTGGTCGAATCGAATGCGGATCTGTCGCGCGAGATGCAGGCTCTCGTCCGCGAGCGGCTCGTAGCCGGGGATACCCCGGACGAGGTGAAGGAATACTTCGTGAGCAGGTATGGAGAGTGGATCCTGCTCGAACCTCAGCGCAGGGGAATCAACTGGCTCGTCTGGGGCCTGCCATTCGTCGTACTGATTTCGGGCGCGGTGCTCGCATTCACGCTGCTTCGTCGATGGGCGGCCTCGACCCCTGACAACGAATCGGAGGGTGAGTCGAGCGCGACTGCTCTGACGCCCGAAAACGAGCGCTGGCTGCAGGAAGCACTACGCGATAGCTGACCCGGTTCGAAGGACGGAACTCGGCCGGGTACGTTCGGTATCACGTCGGTTTGGAGGTGAGGATTCGAGCGCCGGCGACCCGGACGGGTCGCGGATCGCCGCTCTCTTCGTCTCGTCTGAACAGCGACGGGAGGAATATGTTCTTCGACGCACGTGCTCTTGACTCTTTTGACCAGTATCTCCAGGACGTTGAGAGGTATCCTCTCATCGAGAACCCGGAGAAGGAACGGGAAATCGCCCGACGTGCGCGCGCCGGTGATCGCGAGGCGGCCGAACGACTGGTGACGGCGAACCTGAGGTTCGTCATCTCGTACGTTAAGAAGTACCAGGGCCGGGGGCTGAATCTCGCCGAGCTCGTCTGCATCGGGAATGAAGGACTGCTCAAGGCGGTCAAGAAATTCGATCCGGACAAGGGGGTGAAATTCATCTCCTACGCCGTGTGGTGGATCCGGCAGACGGTCCTCCAGGCGTTGGCCGAGCAAACCCGTTCGGTCCGGATTCCGTTGAACCAGAATTCCAACCTGGTGAAGCTGTCGCGAACCGAGACGGCTCTGACGCAGAAGTACGGCCGCACGCCGACGGATCGCGAGATCGCCGAGGAAATGAAGGAGCCGGTCGAGACGGTACGCGCCCTGCGGCGCGTGGCCTCCGCCGAACTCAGTCTCGACGCTCCGCTGGACAAGTCGGATCGGGACAGCGCTTCGTTCGGAGAGCG
>JBDGUZ010000229.1:0-2508 GCA_039585915.1 Gemmatimonadota bacterium | reverse complement strand
AAGACATCCACACGCACTCGCTGTGCGTTCGAAGTCGCGGCCTATGACCAGGGTGCTCACGTCACGTACCTGGGCCCAACCGGCTCGCAGATCGGGCACAAGGAATCGGTGGCGGATACCGCGCGGGTACTGGGCCGGATGTACGACGGGATCGAATACAGGGGATTCGGCCAGGACCGGGTCGAGACCCTCGCCGAGTACTCGGGCGTGCCGGTGTGGAACGGGCTGACGGACGAGTTTCACCCGACCCAGGTCGTGGCCGACGTGATGACCATGATGGAGCACTCCGGTCGCGCGCCGGACCAGAACTCGTTCTGCTACCTGGGGGATGCGAGAAACAACGTCGGGAATTCGCTGATGGTCGGAGGAACGCTGCTCGGAATGGACGTTCGCCTGTGCGCCCCGCGCGACCTGTGGCCCGAGGAAGCGCTGGTGGAACGTTGCCGGGTCATCGCCGGCGCGAGCGGCGCGAGCCTCGAGCTCACGGAGAGCGTCGAACAGGGAGTGAGCGGGGCGGACTTCCTGTACACCGACGTCTGGGTGTCGATGGGCGAACCGCCGGAGCGCTGGGCCGAGCGGATCGAGACGCTGCGGCCGTACCAGGTGAACAGGCAGGCTCTCGAATTGACCGGAAATCCGGAAGTGAAATTCCTGCACTGCCTTCCGGCATTTCACGACCGGAAGACGAAGGTGGGAGAAGACATCTTCCACGAGCACGGCCTCGAAGGAATGGAAGTGACGGACGAGGTGTTCGAGTCCGAGGCTTCGATCGTGTTCGACCAGGCCGAGAACCGAATGCATTCGATCAAGGCGATCATGGTCGCGACGCTCGGCGACTGACAACTGGATTCCTGGAACCGGTATGCCACATAGAGCACGCAGATTTTTCGCATCACTGACGCGCAGTCCGTGGGGGCTGTTCGGGACGATTCTTGCCGCTACGGCCGGTTTTCTCATCGTCACGCTGCTGGTCTACGAGTGGGTCGGAGAGGCCGGACATCCGTATCTGGGGATCATCACGTACCTCATTCTCCCGATCTTCTTCCTCATCGGGCTGGTCTTCATACTGATCGGAATCCGCCGCCAGACGAAGAAGCGACTGATGCGGGAAGCATCGGGTGAGATCGTTCCCGAGTTCCCGATCATCGACCTGAACGACGATCGAACCAGGACCTGGCTCCTGACGGCGGGCGGCTTCGGTGCGGCCGCTGCCGTGCTGCTGGCCACGACAACCATGAAGGGCGTCGAGTACATCGATTCGAACCAGTTCTGCGGAACGACCTGCCACGTCATGGAGCCGGAGTGGACTGCGTACCAGCGGTCACCGCATGCGCGAGTGCATTGCGTCGACTGTCACATCGGCGAGGGCGACAGGCGAAGCTCTCGGGCGCTCGACAGGTGATCGGCACGATTTTCGACAGCTATGACAGGCCGATTCCGACTCCCGTCCACGATCTCAGGCCGGCCCGGGCGACCTGCAACCAATGCCACTGGCCGACCCGGTTCCACGGAGACCGGACACGGGTCATCACCCGGTTCCGGAGCGACTCGGCCAACACCGAGACCCAGACGATCATCGTCAACAACGTCGGCGGCGGGCAGGAACTCGGAATCTCGGTGGGAGTCCACTGGCACGTGGATCCGGCGCTCGAGGTCCACTTCCGGTCCGACGAGAAGCGGGAGTTCGTAGCAGAGATCGAGACCGTGTATGCCGATGGGAATCGGAAGGTGTTCACCCGGGAGCCGGGCGAGAGTGATCCGGTGGCCGAGTCTGTGCGCACCATGGATTGCATTGATTGCCACAATCGACCGACGCATGTCTACCTCACGCCCGAGGAGTCGGTCGATGGTGCGCTGCGACTGGGAGTCATCAGTCGCGACCTCCCGTTCATCCGCCGGGAGGGACTGGCGGCGCTGAAAGTAGAGTACCCAGCTGAAAGTAGAGTACCCATCGCACGATGAGGCCCGAGAGGGAATTGCCTTGCAGATTCGCGAGTTCTATGCCGACGAGTTTCCCGGACTGGCGGTCGATCGCGCCCACGCCGTCGACGAGGCAATCGCCACGCTGCAGGAGCTTTACGCGACCAACGTGTTCCCTGCGATGGCCGTCACGTGGGGCACCTATCCGGACCATCTCGGACACAAGGGCATGGCGGGCGGCTGTTTTCGCTGCCACAACGTCGCGTTCACCGCCGAGGACGGCTCGAAGATCTCGGCGGACTGCGAGCTGTGTCACCAGATCGTCGCCTACGAGCGAACCGCCGACGAGATTTCGCTGGTAATCGAGGAGTGAGATCCGACAAGTCCGGGTCCGGCGCTCTACCAACCGGCTGGCGGACCGCGGCAGCGATCGCGGGGATCATCGCGCTATTCGTGCTCGGATCGGTCGTGTCGCGGTACCTGTATCCGGATCGTCCACCGATCGTGCAGGAGCTGTCGGGCTCGACGATGGGAACGACCTGGACGGCGAAGCTCGTGGTGCCGGGCGGGGCGGTGGCACTCGTCGAG
>JBDGUZ010000228.1:0-2558 GCA_039585915.1 Gemmatimonadota bacterium | reverse complement strand
GATTCACCGGCCGGAAGACCGATACCGGTCATGCCGGTGTCAGCAAACCGCTCGAGATCCTCGATCTCCGACGTACCATCGTCGCCCACGTCGATATCGACGCTAGGAGCGTCAGGTCCGGCATGGACGATGCGCACGAGGGCTCCCGTTCCAGCCCCGAAGTCCTCGATCAGCGGCAGGATTCGGAACTCGTCAGCCGGATCGTCGGACGTCAGGAAGCCCGAGGCGACAGCCGTAACGGTCTGGTTCGCTGCCAGCTCGACCGGTCCGGTCTGGTAGGCGATCGGGTCAGCGTCCGTGGACGGGTGAGCCCGAAGCTGGACGTTGTATGTGCCCGGGTCGACCGGGAAGTAGAGAGACGCATCACCGTACGCGAGCGCCGTAATAATCGGGGTCGCGAGTCCCTCGACGTAAACGTCGACAGATGGGGCATCCGGCGACGCATGAACTGCGCGGAGCCTCACGCTGCCTGCATCAGGGCCATTCTGCGCGATGAAGCTCGATGAGCCATTCTCGTCCACGGCCAGCAGCTTGAAAGCATCGGCCGCCATCGGATCGGCCTGGCCGACGAGCCCGTCGGCGATCAGGTAATACTCAGTACCTTCCGCGAGGGGCGGCGTGGTGAACGTCGTAAACAGCGCTTCGTCCACCAGGATGCCGACCAGGAGCGGAGACCCTGCCGGAAGTGCAATTCCCATCGATCCGGTGTCTTCGAATCGAGCCAGGTCTACGATTTCCGATGATCCGTCGTTCAGAACATCGATATCTACGGTCGGAGCGTCAGGCGAAGCGTGGACTACCCGCACGACGGCGTTGCCAGCGGCCGGAGACTCGAAGTCCTCGAACAGCGCGAGGACGCGGAACTGGTCCGCCGGGTCATTCGAGGCGAACAGGCCTGCTGCCAGCGCCGTGAGATCATCGCCGGTCTGCAGCGTGATGTTGCCCGTCTCGAACACGGGTGCGCTCGCGGGGTCCGCCCCGGCGGCACGGATCTGTACGTTGTACGTGCCGGCGTCGACCGTGGCGTACGCCGAGGCGTCTCCGTAGGCGAGATCCTCGAATACAGGCGTTGCGATGCCCTCGACATAGATATCCACCGCAGGCGCGTCCGGAGAACCGTGTACCACCCGAAGCTCGGCCATCCCGTTGTCCGGCGGCGCAACGAGCGGATCGTCGTTGCACGCGGCGACGATTGCCGTCAGGCCCAGGACTGCTGCCAGGCCGCGAAGAGATTTCCATCGGATCAGCATTGTATTCCTCCCAAATTGACCGTGTCGGAGCCCCCGCATTCGCAGAGGCTGTCTATGACTTGTCGAGGAAGATATCCGTGTGTTAGAATCTTGTCAAGTCAATGTCGAAGCTTAGACGGGAGTGGGGTGATTCCTGTCCGATCCCTGTTTAGCTTTCGACGAGCGGACAAACGAATCCAGTTTCGGAGGATGGAATGACGACGTCCCGTTTGTTACAGACGTATGCCGTGTCTCTGCTGGCATTCCTGGTGCTGGACTTCACCTGGCTGGGGCTGGTCGCACGAGGATTCTATAAGGACCAGCTCGGGCACCTGCTTGCGCCCGATGTACGCTGGCTTCCGGCGATCCTGTTCTACATGCTCTACGTGGTCGCGGTCCTCGTGTTTGCCGTACTACCGGCCGTGGAGCGTGGCATGGTCTGGGGTGGAGTGCTGACGGCCACGGTGGCCACGGTCGGCTACCTGTTCGCCGCGCGGGGCATGTAGTGGAATCGAGCTGGCCGTTCGCGGATCCGGCGACACTGGCCGCGGCCGGCCAGGGACTGCTCCTGGCCGTCGCCGCGATGAGCGTGCTGTGGTTGATCAGCCTGCGCCTGCGCGACGCCAGCATCGTTGATGTTTTCTGGGGCGCGGGACTCGCGATTCTCGCGATCTACTACGGCGTAACGACGGACGGACTCGTCGCGCGGCAGGTGCTGCTTGTGTCCCTGGTCGTCGTCTGGGGGACGAGGCTCTCGGTTCATATCTTCCGGCGCAGCCTCGGGAAGCCTGAAGATCCCCGCTATGCGGCGTGGCGGGCGGCCAACGGCAAGAGCTTCTGGTGGAACAGCTACTTCAAGGTGTTTCTACTCCAGGGCTTTCTGATGTGGCTGATCGCGATGCCGCTGCTGGTCGCCCAGGACTCACCCGTTCCCTCCCGCCTGACGTACTTCGACCTGCTTGGCGCGGCAGTCTGGACCATCGGATTCCTGTTCGAGGCAATTGGTGATCTGCAATTGCGCCGGTTCAAGGCGTCCCCTGCGAATCAGGGACAGGTCCTGCAATCCGGCCTGTGGCGGTACACGCGGCATCCGAATTACTTCGGCGACGCGGTCGTGTGGTGGGGCTACTTCCTCATCGCGATGGCAGTTCCCGGTGGAGCCTGGACGCTGTTCAGTCCCCTGCTCATGACCTTCCTGCTGATGCGCGTGTCCGGAGTAACGCTGCTGGAAAAGGGCCTGCGGGATAGAAAGCCGGGCTATGCCGAATACGTGGCGCGGACGAGTGCGTTCTTCCCGAGGCGGCCGCGGAGCCGGATCTCACGGCAGCC
>JBDGUZ010000227.1:0-2024 GCA_039585915.1 Gemmatimonadota bacterium | reverse complement strand
GACTCTGGGGGGATGTGGACAACGACGGAGACCCCGATCTCTTCGTCGGTGGGGAAGAGTTCTCAAGACCATCTGCTCTCTTCCGCAACGACGGGATCACGTTCACCGACAACAGCTCGACTTTCACCCCCGCGCTTCCCGTCGTCTCGGGGGCGGACTTCGGCGATTACGATAACGACGGGGACCTCGACCTGGCGGTATGTGACGGGGACATAGGCATCTTCGACGTCTTCGAGGAAGGCGCCACGGTAAGCTACTTCTTCAATACCCGTTACGCGGACGAAGGCCTGGACGGCCTCTCCGTCCCTGCCGGAGCCGACACGGCCGTTGGACTCTTCAGGATCCGCGCGTTCTTCGACACAAGTGCGGTCTTCCTGGGCCCGGCGGAGGTCAATCCCAATTTCGGGGCGTCCGTCACGCTCACCGACGAGTTCGTCGGCGCGCCCAGCTTCGATCCGGGCGTGGAGCGCGGCGTGTGGGTCTGGCGCACGGCGCCGGGCGGCAGGTGGGAGATCCGTTGCTCGACACCGAACACCAACTTCGACACGTTCGACGGCTGGATTTCGGACGGAACGGTCATTTCGGGCGTAGTGGGGATCAAACTCGAAGATCCGGGCTTCACGCCGGGGGGGCCTCGCGTGTGGCGAAATGACGGCGCTGCGTTCACGGAGGTGTCGAGTACGCTCGCCCTACCGTCGGCACTACTCAACCCACGCGACATTTCCTGGGCCGATTTCGACAACGACGGAGATCTCGATCTGCACGTTGTCGACATGGGCACGAGCGCGAGCCCGAATGCACCGGATGGGCTGTTCCGCAACGACGGCTCACACTTCAGCGACGTGACGACTGCTCAGGGACTCACCGGGGGAGACGCCGGAATGGGAGACGGCGCCGTGTGGGGAGATGCGGATGGCGATGGCGATCTCGACGTCTACCTCCTGGAGGGTGCTGGTCCGGCCGTATTCTCTGCTTTCGGACCGGCGCGCTTCTATCGCAACAACGATGTGCCGAATGCGTCGATTCAGCTCGATCTCGTCGGACGCCAGTCAGGCGCTCCGGCGCTCGGAGCAAAGGTTACGGTTTACGCAGACGGCAAAGTGCTCTATCGACGAGTGAGTGCAAACTCCTGGCGAGGTTTCGCCGATCCCTTGCGCGTCCACGTCGGAATCGGAACGGCGGCTTACGCCGAATGGATGATCATCGAGTGGCCTTTCGGAACGGTGGAGATGTACGAGAACGTCCCACCGGGCATCTACCGGCTCACCGAGGGGGTCATTGCCCTCGAGTCAACGGGCGGGGCGCCCGAGGTCGAAGCAGGATGGCGAGTCGCGAGCGTGCGCCCGCAGCCCGCGCACTCCACGCAGCTTCTCGTTCTGACGGCCGAGCGCGAGGTCGAGCTCTCGATCACCGTACACGATGTTACCGGACGGCTCGTGCGCCGCATTCATGGCGGAAGCCTCCCCGCCGGCACGAGCGAGATCCCCTGGAACGGGACCGACACGCGGGGGATCCCCGTGCCCGCCGGCGTGTACTTCTACCGGATATCCGACGGCATGCACCGCGGGACCTCCAAGAGTGTCCGCGTTCGGTGAGTCGAAGAGCGCACCTCAGCACTCCTTTCCGGTCCGCATGATCCCATGGACGAGCCAAGCCCGGTGAGTTCTCCCTCTTCGCGCCCGGACGAGCGGGTCACGATCGGCACCGTCTTCGAGACCTGGTGGCCCCTTGCAGCGAGCTGGCTCATGATGGGGTTCGAGCTCCCGGCGGTGAGCGCCACCATGGCCCGACTGCCGGAGCCGGAGGTGAGCCTCGCGGCATACGGTGGCGTGGTCTTCCCGATCTCGCTGCTCATCGAAGCGCCGATCATCATGCTGCTCGCGGCTTCCACCGCGCTGTCCCGCGATCGGGATTCCTACAGAAAGCTCCGCCGCTTCATGACGATTTCCGGCGCCGGACTCACCCTGCTTCATCTCGCGACGGCACTGACACCGCTCTTCGACGTCGTCGTGGCCGGAATCCTC
>JBDGUZ010000226.1:0-2042 GCA_039585915.1 Gemmatimonadota bacterium | reverse complement strand
GTGGAGAAGGGGTGCCGCATCGGCATCTCCGTTGACCGACTCTGCGGTCCGCTCTCCCGAACCGGTGACGATGAGCACCAGGGAGTTTCCACTCGACCAGCCAGAACGACCCAAGATCTCCTGCACGATCGAGCTGATGTCTGAAGTTCGCTGGTCCGGTCCTGACTCTCCGACCAATGTCCAGGGCGCCGGCGACCACAGGACCGAGCTTGCGGTCCTGCTTCTCGAGGAAATACCCAGGGCGGCCGTCGAAAACGTCACCGGGTTGTCCGCCGCCTCTCCTCCGATGAGCAATGACGTGGTCGAAGAACCGGTCTCATCCGCCGTGAACTGAACGTACGCTCCGGTGATCGTCGCTCCCTGCGGAATCAAGACGCCATTGAAGCGCATGCCTACTGTCTGGTTGGAGCCGTCGGACACGAGTTCCAGGTCGCTGCTCGTCAATGTCACGGACCCGGAGGATCCCTCTTCAGCGTCGTCGGAACTCACGGCTACGCGAATCTCGAATATATCGGGGACTTCTCCCGGGTTGTACGTGGTGACAGTGTTCGTGCTGCTATTTGAGGAGCCGTCGTCATCGGTCACAGTCAGGCTCACCTGATACGGGCCGGCCGACGCGTACGTGTGCTGAGGGTTCTGGGCAGTCGAGGTGTTCCCGTCACCGAAGTCCCAACTCCAGGCAGTCACCGAGCCGTCGGTGTCCGTACTCGTGTCTGTGAAGTCGACGGCCAGGTCTGTTACTGCCCATGTGAAGCTCGATGCAGGCGCCTGGTTCGGCGTCTCAGGCGAGACGGTCAGAGTGATCTCATCCGAGCCCGGAAGACCCTCAGTGTCCGCCACGGAGGCCGTGATCGTGTGCGTGCCCAACGACAGGGAACTGGTCGAAAAGGACCCACCTGAGCCGATCGACCCGTCCAGACTGGATGCCCAACCCAACGAGGCCGTTAGATCTCCGTCCTCCGGATCGGTTGCCGTGCCCGAAAACGTAATCGGATCGCCGATCTGGAATCCTGCGCCGGCCCAGTCAACCTCGCTCATCGACACGTTGTCGACATAGACGATGTAGTCGTTGTCGGTATCCTCGCCGTTGTCGCCCAGTCGGATCCGGTCGAGTTCCCAGTCCGCGGCGTTGCCCGTAAGCGCACCCACTCCTAGCGTCACGCCGTCGAACCGGTACTCCCAGAGATCCGCCGTGGTGTCCCAATACAACTCGACTACGTACCGAGTATCGAGCGACAGAGGCGGGGAGTAGAAAGCGTGCGGCGTGCCGTCGTATTCGATCCAGACTTCGAGGTTGAGCCCTCCGCCCTTTGAGCTATTGTCGATCATCCACTTCGCGAAGTTCTTGCCGACCGTGCTCTCCATGATCTCGACGAACACGCCGTCCTGGTTGTTTCCGAACGATTGCTGTTTGAGAACGAACTCGAATCGGGTGTACGTCTTGGGCAGGTCCGCCCCGAATCGATGCTCCAGTTCGGCGCCGTTGCCGGAGACCATGTTCAACTCGATGGTCTCCGATCCCCATTCTGCCGGGGCACCCGCGATGCTGGCGGCCGGGTAATCCAGATCGATCGTCGATGAACCGGTAATGTCCAGGCCCTGAGACCAGATCTCGTCGCTGCCCGGTGATTCGAATCGTTCGTTCCAGATCAGGCTTGCGTTTCCGTTTCCGGTCGGCGGGAAGATTTCGACGGACGGCGGCAGATTTCCGCCCACGACAGGTACCGAGAACTCGTAGGCCCGTCCGTCATTTTCGTTGGAATTGGTGTTGTTATCGACCATCCGGTCCACGATCCAGATGCTCAGCTGGCCGGGATCCGTACTGCCGGGAGCGTAGGCCAGACCAGCGGGCTTGTCCGCACCGGCCGCCGATATGTCGATCGTACGTACCAGCGCCCCGCCCGTCGTGAACTGGAACACAGTGTTGACGGGATTTCCTACGACATACAGGTGACCGGACAGCTCGTCCCAGGCGATTCCCTCCGGATCCGTCAGCCCGAACGACTCCGTATCGAAGCTGGTCACCTGGTCGTCGCCGCTCG
>JBDGUZ010000225.1:0-2061 GCA_039585915.1 Gemmatimonadota bacterium | reverse complement strand
CGTCCGGGGATCGATGGGGCCCGATCGTGGAGTGGCAGTGGTCGGATCCCGGAAAGCCACATCGTACGGGATGGGGTTGGCCCGGGCCTATGGGGCGGCGCTGGCCGCGGCCGGATGGCCGGTGATTAGTGGCCTGGCGCGAGGAGTTGACGGGGCCGCGCATCGTGGGACACTCGATGGAGGAGGCCGCGGCACAGCAGTCATGGGCTGTGGGCTGGATGTGTGGTATCCCCCCGAGCATCGCGCCCTGGGAGAAGCTTTGCTCGACTTGGACGGATGTTTGGTGAGCGAATACCCACCCGGTACTCCGCCGCTCGGCTGGCGTTTCCCTCCCCGCAATCGAATCATCTCGGGGCTCTCGGCCGCAGTGGTCGTTGTCGAGGCGGCCCGACGCGGGGGAGCGCTCATCACGGCCCGGCTGGCTCTCGAACAGGGCCGGGAAGTGCTGGCCGTTCCCGGTGATGTCGATCGGGCCACTTCCGAGGGCTGCAATCTACTCATCCGTGACGGGGCGTTTCCGACCCTGGACCCGGCTGATCTGGTCGAGGCAGTTTCGCTGGTTCTCGGACCTCCGGCGGCCGCCGGCGGATTGCCGCCTGCCCCCGACGAACTACTCGATCTTCTCGGGCCGGTCGGTCGATCGGTCGATTGGCTGACGGCCACGCTGAGCGTTCCGGTGTCCGATCTCTTGGGACGGCTCGCCCGGTTGGAGACCCGCGGATTGATCATCCGATCGGGTGGAGTGGTGATGCGAGCCGGAGCATCGTCGGGTCGCGCTTCCGACGAACGTTGACCCGAAGACGCCTTCCGGCAAGGATGAAAGGATGCGATCACTTCCCGAACTCCCCGACTGGGCGCGTCAACCCGTTGAGGAGTTCCTCGTTCGGCAGCGCTCACAACGAAATCTCTCCCCTCACTCGCTGGCCGCCTACCGGAGGGACTTGAGCCAGTTCATGGCGTTCTGTGATCGAGCGGGGATCGGCGAGGTGCAGGATGTCGATCGGCGGGTGGTCCGGAGGTTTGTGGCCTATCTCGATACTCTCGGATATGCCAGGCGCTCGATTGCCCGGAAGACCTCGGCGGTGCGGGTGTTCTTTGCGGACCAAGCCCGTCGGGGCGAGATCCTCCTCAATCCGGCCGACCAGGTTTCCCGCCCTCGACGCCCCAAGACGCTGCCCCATGCGCTACCCCAGCGGGTAGTAAGGGACATGCTGGAGTCTGTGCAGGGGACCCAACCCGTCGAACTTCGAGATCGGGCGATCCTCGAGGTTCTCTATGCCACCGGTGTCCGTGTTTCAGAACTTGCCAGATTGCGGATCGATGAGATTCGCGACCGGGAATTTGTGCGGGTGGCCGGCAAGGGAAACCGGGAACGGACCGTTCCCCTGGGAAGACCGGCTCGCGAAGCTGTTGATCGATACTTGGCGACCGGGAGACCCGCCATGGCCCGCCCGGCCGCGGCCGATCAGCTTTGGGTGGGCGTTCGGGGTGGCCCGCTCGGGGCGCGCGGTATCCGGCGAGTGGTCCGGAACAGATCGGCCACCTTCCCCCACGCCTTACGCCATTCGTTCGCCACGCACTTGCTGGAGGGTGGGGCAGATTTGCGGGCGGTGCAAGAATTACTCGGACACGTTGAACTAGCCACCACCCAGATTTACACTGCTGTCACTCGCGATCACCTCAGGTCAACATATGAACGAAGCCACCCGCGAGCCTGAAGACGCCGCGGAGCGACACGTCCGCGAGCTGTGGGAGAGGTTCAAGGCAACTGGAGATGAGCAAGCCCGCGAAGGGCTGATCCTCCAGTACTCGCCGCTCGTCAAGTTCGTCGCGGGCCGGGTGGGGGTCGGGCTACCCCGCAACGTGGAGCAATCCGATCTGATCTCGTACGGCATCTTTGGTCTCATCGACGCCATCGACAAGTTCGATCTCGAGCGAGGGATCAAATTCGAGACGTATGCCATCAGCCGGGTCAAGGGAGCCATCCTCGATGAGTTGCGAGCCCTCGACTGGGTTCCGCGCTCGGTTCGGGCCCGCGCTCGGGAGATCGAACGATCGATG
>JBDGUZ010000224.1:0-2067 GCA_039585915.1 Gemmatimonadota bacterium | reverse complement strand
TTCCAGATCATCGATCAGATAAAACGGCCGGATCGGGCTCTGATCGAACCTCCAGTAGGCGATGCGGCGGCCGTCCGGGCTCCACCGGTAGCCATCAAAAAAGCCGAGCTCCTCCTCGTAGACCCAGTCAGTCGTGCCGTTGATGATGTCGACGCTGCCGTCGGTCGTGAGCGGCCGCTCTTCCCCGCTCTCCAGGTGTACGAGGTGGAGGTCATGTTCCCGCACGAACGAGACATAGCGGCCGTCCGGGGAAAACTTTCCGAGCATCTGGAAGCCCTCTCGGCGGCTCACGGGCCCGAGCTCACGGGTCTCGGTGTCGAACACCCAGTAGTAGCCTTGCTCGCTCCGTCTCCAGATCGGCTCGGCGTCGGAGAGGATGAGGATCTTGGAGCCGTCGGCCGAGAACTCATAGCCGTCGATCGAGATCGGCTCCGTCCTCCCGGAGTGAGCCAAATCGTCGGCGGTGATCAGTAGCTCTTCTCGGCCGCTGGCAGCGTCGACGAGCCAAAGCTCCGCTCGCCCCTCGGGGCCCGGTCGCAAGGAGGTCCAACGCGAGCCGTCTTCGCGCCACGAGGCAGAGTAGGTCGCCGGAGCAAAATCGGAGGACCCGAAGATGGACTCGACGGTCAGGCGTAGAACCGCGTCCGGTGGCGGGTCGTATCCGGATCGATCGGCGGTTGGCGGGGAGCTCTCCTGGGCCGGAGCGACCCCGAAATCGACGATCCGCTGGACGGGCGCTAAGAGAAGACCCAGCGCCAACCCGCACCGCAGCAGAGCCACCTCGAATCGCTTCCGATCTCTCACGAAACCCTCCTCGAACTCGTTCCTCGAACCGGTCAGATCGCCAGCAGGGTCCGAATCGTCTCGCCGCGGTGGATCCGCACCCAGTACTCGCCGCACCGCGAGCCGTGGTACACGCTGCCCCCTCCCGTGGCCACGAAGGCTCCCTCGGGATCCTCCGGATCGGCCGCAACTACCGAGTACGCGTTCTTGCGATAGCGAAGGGCACCGACCGACGCCTCCTTCCAGGAGCCTCCGGCGTCACGGCTCACGTGCAGCCGTGCCTTTGCGCCGTGCCGGGTCCAGGTAGCCGGGGTTCCGTCCGCGGTCGCAAGATAGAGCACCGTCCTTCCGGTCCGATCCGATCGGGCGAGTAGCGCCGTGCTGAACAGCGAACCGACCTCGTCCGGGTGCTGCTGCCAGGACAGGCCTCGGTCCCCGCTCGAATACAGGCCGCCGCCGGTGGCCGCATACATCCGGGAGCCGGCTCGGGGGTCCACGGCAAGCACGTGGATGTCCTCGTACAGGCCGTCGCCGATGACCTGCCAGCTGCGCCCCCGGTCCTCGCTCGCGTACGCGCCCCCCACCTCCACCCCCGCATAGAGCCGCCGGTCGGCGTGAGGATCTACCTGTATCGTCTGGACGTGGGCGAGACGATCTGCGTAGCCGCGCCACTCCTCGGTCGGCTCCATCGCGCGAAAGGACTCCAGCTCGCGCCAGGCACCCGCCGCATCGTCGAAGACGAACATCGCGGCCGGCTCCGTTCCGGCGTACAGTCGTGAGCCGGCGCCCGTGCCGGCGGCCAGGCTGCAAACGGCATCGCACTCCAGGCCGTCCTGCATCGGCTTCCACGAGGAACCGCGGTCCTTCGAGACGAAGACCTTCCCGTTGCCGGTGCCGACGAACAACGCCGACCCGTGGACGACGGCGGCCCGGATTCGCTCGGCCTCGAGGGCTCGTGTCAAAAGGCTCGCCGCACGCTCGCCCTTCAGCCAGCGCAGCACCTGGACTCCCTTCTTGGTCCCGGCGATCAATCGCATGCTTGGGCGTCCTTTCTAGCGGATCCCCGGCTCGGTCATCGCTCGAAAATCGAGAAGCCGATCGAGCTCTTCCTCGGAAAGCAGTCCCTCCTTCAGCACCACCTCGCGCAACGTCTTGTCCTCCTTCAGGGATTTCTTGGCCACCTCGGCCGCCTTGTCGTAGCCGATCGACGGAGCCAGCGCCGTGGCAAGGGCGGCGGTGGACTCGGCGAAGCGTTGGCATCGCTCGCGATTCACGGTGATCCCC
>JBDGUZ010000223.1:0-2102 GCA_039585915.1 Gemmatimonadota bacterium | reverse complement strand
GCAACTACCACGTCAAGTCGGGCATGTACCACTATTTTCGCGGCGAGTTCAAGCAGGCCGAGGACTTCTTTCGCAAGGCCCTCAACGACGAGAATCTGGCCGACGCGGACCGGCGTACGGCGCTGCACTATCTGACGCTCTCGCTGATGGACCGGGCCGAGAGACTGCAGTCGAGGGGCGAGCTGGACAGTGGTGTCGAGCAGCTGCGCAAGGCGATCGAGGTCAATTCCGACTATCCGGACATTCCGTTCCGGCTCGGCTGTCTGCTCGAGGAGCTGGAGCGTCCGAACGACGCGATCGAGGCCTATCGGAGCGCGATCGAGGTCCAACGGGACTACCTGGACGCCCACGTCGCGCTCGGCATCTGCCTGGTCAAGGCCGGGCAGCGCGAGGAGGCCGAAAAGGTCCTCGGCCGGGCGCTGAAGCTGAAGCGGAAACGACTCGACGACCCGTTTCGACGCGGCCTCGAGTCGCTGAAGCGCGGCGACAATCGAGACGCCGCGGATCAGTTCCACGAGACATTCCTCTCCTCCCCCCGGCTCGGAGCCGAGTATCAAAAGAAGGCCCTGGAGTGGCTCAAGCTGGAGGAGTATCCGAAATCTCTGGAGGAGCTGGATCGGGCCATCGCCCTCTGCCCCAAGTACCCCGACCTCTACAACCTGAGGGGCGTGGTACTCTGTGCGCTGGAACGGATAGACGAGGCCATCGATGCGTTTCGCCTCTCGGCGGTGCTGAGTCCTCAGTATCTCGTCCCCCGCCTGAACCTGGCCTTCGCACTGGTCCGGGCGGAACAGTACAAGGATGCGGAGGCGGAGCTGGAAGCGATCCTGCAACTCGACCCGACAGAACCGGCGGCCGCCGCCCAGCTCGAGGAGCTTCGCTCGGGCCGCGTGCCGGAGAAGCGAAGACGGGTCTCCCGGGGAAGCACGAGATGAAAACACGGGTCTTCGGCATGACCGACCGCGGCCGGCGCCGGGAGAACAACCAGGACCAGTTCGTCATCGACGAGGAGCACGGCTTCTACGCCGTCGCCGACGGGATGGGCGGCCACGCGGCCGGCGAGGTCGCGTCGCACATCGCGATCGAAGCTCTGGCCGAGTCGATGCGGCAGGTCGACGGAGATTCCGAAGCGACCGAACCGCACGACGCGACCACGCGCTTGGTCCGCGCGGTTCACGAGGGAAACCGCCGCATCTGCGAGTCGGTGCTGGCCCGCGGGGAATGGCGCGGCATGGGAACGACGATCGTGGCGCTGCTCACGCTGGGTGACCGCGCCGTCCTCGGACACGTCGGCGACAGTCGCGCCTACCTGCTGCGCGAGGGCGAACTCCAGCGCGTGACCGACGACCACTCCTGGGTCGGCGAGCAGGTTCGACTCGGGCTGCTCACCGACGACGAGGCGCAACGGCATCCGATGCGGAACATCGTCACCCGCGCGATGGGCAATCGCAACGAGCTCGACGTCGAGATCAGCGAGGAGCGCGTTCAACCGGGCGACATCTTCCTGCTCTGCTCCGACGGACTCAACTCGATGCTCACCGACGAGGAGATCCGGGAAACGCTAGAGACCCACCGGAACGACCCCGAGGCCTCGTGCCACGACCTGGTCGAGAAGGCCAACGAACACGGTGGCGACGACAACGTCACGGTGATCGTCGTGGCCGCATCCGGGGCGGAAGATCAGCGCACTAAGTAGTTTAGAGCGAATAGTTTCGCTTGACGCGGTGCGAAAGCCCCCATATATTGATGGCGGTGAGTCCTGTGGGGGCATAGGTAGACGTATGGGTGTGTCCGGACATCGGCGACTCGGCGGCGTTGCAGCATCTCTGCTGCTCGTCCTGAGCGTGCCCGTGGCGATCGAGCCCGGCGCCATGGCCGCCACGGGCGATCCGTTCCCCGAGGCCCGCCCGGCAACGCGAGCCCATGCCCTCGGCTTCGTACGCGATGAGACGGGCCTCGACTCCCACTGCCTGACTCCGGGAATTCAATCCGTTCGCCGGACCCCCTTCGGCCAGACGCCGTCGGTGCGACGCGCGATCGAGCTGTTGCAGCGCCGCTCCTCGTTCGTGAGCGAACAGGCCGTCCCGGGAACGGACGGCCTG
>JBDGUZ010000222.1:0-2107 GCA_039585915.1 Gemmatimonadota bacterium | reverse complement strand
CGACGACGAGCCGGTTCTATCACCCGAGCTCCTCCGGTTGTGCCGCTGGGTGGCTGATTATTACGTAGCTCCAGCCGGGCTCGTGTACCGCGCCGCCCTTCCCCCGGGAATGCTGGGCGGCGCCGGAAGGGAACGTGGAGAGCTTCGGCGACAGGTGATCCGCATCGTTCGGGAACTTCCCACCCTGACCGAGCGGGAGCGAGTGTTCGGAAGGGCCCGGCGACAACGCGAGGCGTATGAAACGCTGGAGTCGATCGGCGGCCAGGCCGAAGTGGCGCACATGGAGCGGCAGCTCGGGTTCGGGCGTGCAGTTCTCGCCGGCCTCGTGCAGCGGGAACTGGCCGAGATCACGAGTGAGGCGATCGAGCGCGACCCGTTCGCCGGCCTGCAGCCAGGACCGCCGCTCCCCGAGTTGAACCCGGACCAGGAGCGTGTGCTGAAGGAACTCGTTCACCGGACAGAGGTGCTTGATCCCGGGGTGGCCGTACTCCGTGGAGTCACCGGATCGGGAAAGACCGTCGTATACCTCAGGCTGATGCGCACGATTCTGGATCAGGGCCGCTCGGCCATCCTGCTCGTTCCCGAGATCTCCCTCACTCCTCAGACGGTTGAGCGCGTGCGCTCGGAGTTCAGCGACGATGTCGCCGTTCTCCACTCCGGCCTGGCCGACGGTGAGCGGAGGGATGCCTGGGCCGCGCTGCGCGAGGGACGGAAGCGCGTGGCCGTGGGTACTCGGTCAGCGGTGTACGCGCCGATGCCGGATCTGGGAGTCATCGTCGTGGACGAGGAGCACGACGGGAGCTACAAGCAGGGGGAAACCCCGCGATATCACGCCCGCTCGGTAGCCGTCGTCCGTGCCCGGATGGCAGGCGCACTTTGTGTTCTTGGATCCGCCACTCCATCACTCGAGAGCTGGGACCTCGCCCGGCGCGGGAAATGGGCGTCGCTCGTACTTCCAGATCGCGCCACATCACACCCTCTTCCAGACGTGCAGGTCGTGGATCTGCGCGAGGAGCAGAGCCCCCCGCCCAGGATTCTGTCCGATCGACTGAGGGAGGCGCTTTCCGACAGGCTCTCAAGGAGCGAGCAGTCGATCCTTCTCCTCAACCGTCGCGGTCACTCGACCTGGGTCTCGTGTCACGAGTGCGGCTGGGTCGCCGCGTGCGACAGCTGCAACGTTTCGCTGACCTGGCACAGAAAACGCGGTCGACTGGTGTGCCATCATTGCGCCTACGAGCGACCATCGAACGACACGTGCCCTCAGTGTGGAGGCCGGACCCTGGCGTTCACTGGCATCGGAACCGAGCAGGTCGAACGCCACCTCGGAGAACAGTTCCCGGAAGCGCGGATTGCTCGTATGGACGTAGATACTACCGCCGACAAATGGTCACACCGTGATATTCTCGAGTCGGTTCGGCGCCGGGAAATCGACATCCTGCTCGGGACCCAGATGATCTCGAAGGGGCTCGATCTTCCTGGCGTCACCCTCGTCGGTGTGATCGATGCCGACGTGGGGCTTAACCTGCCGGACTTCCGGGCGTCCGAACGCACGTTTCAGCTTCTATCCCAGGTGGCCGGTCGCGCCGGACGGGGATCGATACCGGGTAAGGTGTACGTCCAGACGGCGAAACCAGCCCACTTCGCGATACAGACGGCCCTGCAGCACGACTTCGAGACGTTCGCGACACGGGAGATGGACGACCGTGCCGGTCCCGGGTATCCCCCACACATCCGCCTGGCCAACCTCGTCATCACGGGGACACACGAAACAGCCGTTGCGGATGCAGCCGATGCCCTGGGCGACTGGCTCGAGGGTCTCATCGATCGGAAGGGTGTCACATCGACCAACGTCCTCGGACCGGCACCATGCCCGATAGATCGGCTGCGAGGCCGCTGGCGCTGGCACCTTCTGCTGAAGAGCGACGATCCCCTGGCCCTCGGATCGGTTCTCCGGTTCGCGGCTACGAACGCTCCGATTCCCTCCGGGCTGCGACTGGAAATCGATCGCGATCCCGAAAGCCTTCTCTGACTGCCTGACTAGTGTGTCGCGCGCCGCTCGGCACTATGTACACGAAAGTCAGTTTCTGAACCGAAACCCGGGATCTTT
>JBDGUZ010000221.1:0-2116 GCA_039585915.1 Gemmatimonadota bacterium | reverse complement strand
AGATCGACGACACCGGCAGACCCGATTACCGTCGCTTGGCAGCCTTCCCGACCTTTTTTTAGAACGAAGCTATCGCTGACATCGTCCGGGAACTGATCGCTGCTGACAGGGCCAAGACGGAACTCCGGGTACGCGTCACAGCGAACCACCCGGATATGATTGCGGTCGACAGCCGCATCTGGCAGCTCGAAGAACAACTTGGCGCTATCGGCCGGAACTACCTGGGTTCACTGGAGGATCAGATCGCCTCCCTCGACGCTGTTCTGGCACGGTTCGGATCCGAACTGGAGCAGATTCCGGAGAAAGAAGTTCAGTTCGCCCGGCTCGAGCGACAGACCACAATGTTGGCTGAGCTGTACACGATGCTTCAGACACGACTCAAGGAAGCCCAGGTCGCCGAGGCCGTCGAGGATCCGACGGTAAGGGTTGTAGAGACGGCGATCCTCCCAATAGAACCCATGAGTCCCAGGCCCGTGAGAAACATGGCACTCGCGGCAATCCTCGGGTTGATACTCGGGGTTGGACTGGCCTTCGGCCGCGAGTACATGGATACCCGCCTCCACTCCTCCGACCAGGTCGAGCACCTGTACGGTCTCCCGACGATCGCCCGCGTGCCGGAGATGTCGCTTGGGAATGGCGAGGGGGGGCGCCGCAACGCTCTGGTAACCCTCACGAAGGCCCACTCGGTCGGTGCAGAGTCCTTCCGGAACCTCCGCACGAACGTACGTTTCGTGAGAGCGGGGCAGGGCGCGACGGAGATGGTGGTGACGAGCCCGGCGCCCCAGGAAGGCAAGTCGCTGACTGCGGCGAACCTGGCGATTGCCCTGGCGCAGCAGGGGATGAGGACGCTCCTCATGGATGCGGACATGCGCCGTTCGGTGCAGCATAGGCAGTTCGACCTGGAGCCGTCGCCGGGGCTGTCCGATCTCCTGGTCTCAGAAGAGGGGCTCGACGAGGTCATCCAGCCTTCGGAAGTCGAGAACCTTGATGTCCTTCCGGCGGGCGTCCATCCCCCGAATCCCGCAGAACTCGTGGGCGGTCCGCGCATGGAACGACTGCTGGCCACCTTGCGTCAACGGTATGACTCGATCGTGATCGATTCGCCGCCCATGCTGGCCGTCACGGACGCGTCCGTTCTCGGGAAGAAGACGGACGGTGTGATCCTGGTGGTTCGGGCGGAGAAGACGGACAAAGACTCGGTCAACCTGGCGATCCAGCAGCTTCGGCATGTGGGAGCCCGGATCCTCGGTGTCGTGGTGAATGATGCAAAACCGGATGGCCCGTACTATTCGTACTACCGCAAGTACTACGGGGAAGAGAAGCGTACGGGCCTGAAGAGGCTGATGCGGGGGGCCTGACGTAGAACGCACCAAAAAGCTTGGGCCGCGGCGTACCTGCCGCGTCCCCCCAATTGAGGCGCCGAACCATGAAGACCGCCCTGATCACAGGAATCACCGGGCAGGACGGCTCGTACCTCGCCGAGTTCCTGCTCGAAAAGGGATACGACGTTCACGGCACGGTTCGCCGGTCGAGCGTGGAGAAGTTCGAGCGCATCGCGCACATCCGGGACCGGGTCACTCTGCACCAGATGGATCTCCTGGACCAGTTGTCCATCATCACGGTGCTCGAGGAAGTCGAGCCGTGGGAGGTGTACAACCTCGCAGCGCAGTCCTTCGTCCCCACGTCGTGGAACCAGCCGCTCCTGACAGGTGAGTTTACCGCTCTCGGCGTCACGCGCATGCTCGAGGGCCTCCGCACGGTCAATCCGGACATCAAGTTCTACCAGGCCTCTTCCTCGGAGATGTTCGGATTGGTGCGGCACAGCCCGCAGAACGAGAAGACGCCGTTCTACCCGCGCAGCCCGTACGGTGTGGCCAAGGTGTACGGCCATTTTATCACTGTGAACTACCGCGAGAGCTACGACCTGTTCGCGGCGAGCGGGATCCTGTTCAATCACGAGAGCCCGCGCCGTGGCCTCGAGTTCGTGACACGGAAGGTCACCGACGCGGTCGCCCGTATCAAGCTGGGACGGCAGCAGATCCTCCACCTCGGCAACCTCGATGCGCAGCGGGACTGGGGCTACGCGGGCGACTACGTGGACGCGATGTGGCGTATG
>JBDGUZ010000220.1:0-2124 GCA_039585915.1 Gemmatimonadota bacterium | reverse complement strand
GATCAGCCGGACGTCGTAGTTGCCGTCGGCTGCGTAGGTGTGGGACGGATTTGTCTGCGTTGAACTCGCTCCATCGCCGAAAGTCCAGTTCCGGGTGGTGATCGAACCATCCGGATCCGAACTCAGGTCCACGAACTGGCAAACCCGCCCTGTACACAGGAAGCTGAAATCGGCGAGCGGCTTTTCGTTCGGCGTCACCTGCTGGACGGCCTGGCCCGTCGCGCCAACGTCATCTGTCACGGTGAGCGTGACTGTGTACGTGTTGCCGGAGGCGTACGTGTGCAGCGGGTTCTGTTGATCCGACGTCGCGCCGTCACCGAAGCTCCAGCTCCACGCTTCGACCGTACCGTCGGAGTCGCTGCTCGCATCCGTGAACGTGCACTCCAGAAGATCACATTCGACCGTGAACGAAGCCGTGGGCCCCTGGTTCTGCGGTGTCACGCTGACCTGGCGCATGACGTCGTCCGTGGCGCCACGATCGTCGGTCACCGTAAGCAAAACGTCGAACGTGCCTGCGGTTCCGTAGGTGTGCTGCGGGCTCTGCTGTTCAGACGTCGCACCGTCTCCGAACTGCCACGCCCAGGCCACAACGCTGCCGTCCGAGTCAGTGCTGCCGTCGGTGAACGTGCAGGTGAGATTCGAGCAACTGAACGAGAAGGACGCCGTCGGATCCCGGTTCGGCACCCCGCCGATACTGATCGAAATCGTAACCGTGTCCGCGGCTCTGTCCGTATCGGTGGCAATCAGCCGGATCGTATGCGTGCCTGCCGACAGATCGCTGCGCGAGAATGCGATTCCCGTACCGATCTGCCCGTCGAAAGACGAGGTCCAGACAAGAGATGTCCCGGTGAGGAACCCATCTTCGGGGTCCGAAGCGCCGCCCTCGAACGAGATTGACTCACCAAGCTCGAATTCAGAGCTGTTGCTCGGCGAGATGATCGAGGCGTTCGGAGGCTGATTGTCATCGGGCTCGGTCGGAGACTCGGGCTTGCACGCATACACGGCGACGCCGATTCCGGCGGTCAGCAGGAATACTGGCAGCGTGCGATACGAGGAACGGCTCACTATCGTCTCCCGGGGTGCAATCGGCCGACGCGAATGCATGATCCGGCACCGGGCCCGTCGCCTCGACCCGTGCCGCGAGCTCGACCAGTGGATTCGAAACCCGAATGATCGGCTAGCAGGATCTGTTCCGCTACCCTGAATACCCGATCACGACCCGGTTGAAGGTAGTTTATCGGCGTGCAAACGGCGCGGAGCGTCCCCGCCGGCGGCTCCCTGAAATCAAGATCCTGTCGGTGGCGGCGGAGGTCGTTCACCGTGGCCGGGTTCATGACCCGGTGGCGGGGGATTCCCGGGACTCTGGTCTCCGTCCGGAGGCGGACGCCTCCGTCGTCGCTCGTCGTCCGGCCCTGGCTCCCCGGCAGGCCGGTGCGGCATTCGTCCACGGCCGATACGCATCCTCTCCTCGAGCCGCTGGCGCTGTTCTTCCGTAAGCAACGGATCCAGCTCGGCCCGCACGGAATCCGTCAGCTCCCGCATTCGCTCCCGCGACTCCATCATCGTCTCGGCAAACTTGGGCGCAGCCTCCTCCAGGACGGCACTGATCGCCTCTCGCTGCTCCTCGCTCACAGGCTGAACGACGTCTTCGAGGTAGTAGGCGAGCCCTCTCGCGCTCCTCATCTCTGCGAGATTGTGCATCCGGCGGTTGTTCACGGCGCCAGTTGTCAGGCTGCCGAGCAATACGCCGATCAGCAGCGTCGAGAACAGCATCAGGACCGATTTCGTGCTCGCGGTCATCGAAAAGCCTCTTTCATTTCGTCACACGCCCCCGAGCGCGAACGCCGTTTCCAGCGTCTCGCCGGGCAGACCCAGCAGGGTTTCGACCGCCGAGCTCGCGAGGCCACCATCTCCGACCAGGCTGTAGACGCTCAACGCGATGACACCGATCAGGCAGGCGGCAGCGAGACGCGGAAACGCCCGCTGCAGGTGAAGGTACAGAGCGTCCGCGCCTGGCCGATCGGCGTGTGCGGCATGTCGATCTTCCGCTGGAAGTTCCCTTACTCTGGCCATCACGCGGTCCCGAAACCCTGGTTCGAATTCCGGCTTGCCAGCTCTGATCTC
>JBDGUZ010000219.1:0-2844 GCA_039585915.1 Gemmatimonadota bacterium | reverse complement strand
ATCCGCGAGCGACCGTCCGCGATTTCCGACCGATTCGCCGTATTCGAAGGCAATGCCGATTCCATCAAGGTCTACGACCGGGATTCGAGGGTCACCAGCGAAATCGCGCGGGAATTCCAGATCGGGGTGGATGCCTCGAACACACACGTGGCATGGCAGACGCCATACGGTGGAACCGTCTACTTCCTGAAGGTCTGGGAAAAAGCCACCGGCAGGGTTTCCTTGATCGATACCGAGAGAGGGCACACGTTCGGGCGTCGCGATTTCATCGGTGATCGGCTGGTCTATTCGAACCTGCTCAACGACTATATCAGGGTCTGGGACCCCGATACGGACACCGTCGAAGAGCTGGTCCCCGAATGCAACTTCGACTACTGGGACGCGACGCCAGCGTTCGTCGCTTGGACATGTCCGTTCGAAGGCCTCGTCGTTCTCTACGATCTCGCGAACGATTCCGTCACCGAGATCACCTCGCCTCCAGAGTACAACAGACCGCGACGGATCGAGCTTGCAGACGAGTGGGTCGTTTGGGGTGTCGAGCGTGGTTACGTTCTCGCGGCCCCGCTGGAAGGTGGCCCGATCCGGACTATCGCGGCCGGCTTGCATTATTACGACCGCGACGATTTCAATGCGGCCGGCCGGTTCGCTGCCTGGTGGAGAAGCGGACAAATCCAATTACATGATCTTCATGCCGATACGACCACTACGGTCGGATCGAAGACTCGCTCACGTACTTAAGCGATACGGAAAGAGACGTCTTCGTCTTCGAGATCGATGGAGATGGTGACGGGCTCCGCGATCGGGACGAACGGCGCTTCCATCTCGGTGGACTCGACGACCCCGATACCGACGGCGACGGGACGCTCGACGGTAGCGAGGACCCGGACTCGGACGGGATCAGCAGCTCGGACGAGATCGATTTCTATTGGACGGACCCGACGCTTCCGGACTCCGATGGGGATGGCCTGAGCGATTCGATCGAGTTGTTCGTGCTCGGCACGAATCCGCTCTCGGAGGACAGTGACGGAGACGGACTCGATGACGGTGCCGAGGACGAGGATGGCGACGGCCTTTCGAATGCCTCCGAAGTAGGCCCCGATCCAGGCCAGGCCCTGGATACCGATGGCGATGGCGTCCCCGACGTAATCGATGATGACGACGATGGTGATGGCGTCCCCACGAACGAGGACGCCTGTTTTCCGACACCGGTCGGAGAGGTCGTAAGAGCGGACGGCTGCTCGATCTCGCAGCTATGTCCCTGCGAGCACCCAATCGTCGAGGACGAGTGGAAGAATCATGGCGCGTACGTGTCGTGCGTAGCGCACACGGCAAACGCCTTTTCGGCGATGGGATCGATCGCAGAAGGGGAGAGGGGAGCGATCGTATCCACCGCGGCCCAATCGACCTGCGGCCACAAGAACAAGTAAGCCCAGTGCCGAGCCGCCGGCGGGGTCTGGACATCTCCCCTCCACGAGCTCTCGCGGCGCCCACACGAAACCCTGGGAGGGCGAAACGGCCCCTGGAATCGACACTTCCAGTGCTGGGGACGAACCACGCATCTCGGCTCACGCTGCTGCGGGCACCCGAGCGGCTCCCGACATCGATCCGCGCCCCATCCCACCGAACCGCGGGGTCCCCGCCGTCAGCGCTGGGCCGCGCTACTCCAGCGCGTCTTTGAGATCGATGTCCTCCGTTGCCCCCGCTGCGGATCGAGATTGCGCCTGATCACCGCCATCGAAGACCCCGACATCGCCCGCAAGATCCTCGAGTGGCTGAAGCTTCCCGCTCGGGCGCCACCGCTCGAGCCAGCGTCGAGGATCGCCATCCCACCTGCGCCTGCCGCGCCCGACCGAGAAACCGTTTGGGATTTCGATCAGAGCCGGACGGAGAGGTCCGGTCGAATCGGCTCGCGCCGCCCCGGATCGTCTGGACCGGGAACGGCTTCGGGCGAGCGGCTGATCAGGACTGCTGGCTCTCGAGCTTGGCCGAGACATAGGCCGAGAGGCCGCGCACGTTCTCGTCCACGTCCGGGTGGTGGCGAATGGGCGGAAAAGCTCGTTGGCGGCAGTCCAGACGCTCGCACAGGCGGCAGCCGGGTCCGATCGGAACGATCGTCCGGGGGTTCTCGAGATCGACGCCATCGGCGTATACCAGCTCCCGGGCGTGAGCGATTTCGCAGCCGAGCCCGACGGAAAAGCGGCTCTGCGGAACGTGATAGCCCCCGCCCCCCTTGCGCAGCGACCGCGCGACGCAGAAGTAGGTGCAACCGTCGGGCTGGCGAGAGACCTGGATGCGGGTGAGGCCGGGGGTCGTGAACGCCTCGTGGACGTTCCAGCGCGGACAGGCTCCGCCGTACCGGGCGAGCCGGATCCCCGAGCCGTTGAAGCGCTTCGACATGTTTCCCGCCATGTCCACCCGGACCAGATGAAACGGCACGCCCCTGGAGGTCGGTGCGTTCAGGTTGGTGAGGCGGTGACAGACCTGCTCGAAGCTCGCGCCGAACCGCTCCTGGAGAAGCTCGATGTCGTAGCGAAGCGAGGTGGCCGCACTCAGGAAGGGCTCGTAGGGCATCATGACTGCGCCGGCGAAGTAGTTGGCCAGGGCCACACGGCAGAGCGCCTCGGAATCGGGCGTCGAGAGGGTGGCACCTCTCATCAGTTCGTCGAAGGTCTCGCGATGGGTGACCAGTCCGATCTGATGCGCCAGCTGGAAGGTTCGACTGCTCAGGGGAATCATCTCGGAGAGGAAGAGGTGGCGGTTCTCCGGGTCGTAGCGTCGGACTGCGCCCTTGCTGGCGTGGGCGGGGACGACGCGCACCTCGACTCCGAGCGACTCCGTGAGGTG
>JBDGUZ010000218.1:0-2149 GCA_039585915.1 Gemmatimonadota bacterium | reverse complement strand
CCTCGATTCGCCGGATGTCCGAAGGTCCGGTCGGGCCGATGCCGAACTCCCGGCCCGCCTCCATCACCCTCTCCCACAGATCGACCCCGCGGCTCCCGTCGCGCAGGTACAGCTCGTAGCCGACCTCCCCGGTCCATCCCGTCCGGGTGACGATCACCGGTATTCCATCGATCTCCTTCTCGAGGAACCAGTAGTACCTGAGATCCAGGACATCATCGCCGAATAGTCTGGCTACCACCTCCTGCGACCTGGGGCCCTGGACCTGCATCGGCGAGACGTCCGGTTCGCAGATCTTCACATCGAGCCCTGAGTTGAACGCGACCCCTTTCGCCCACAGCAGCACATCGCTGTCAGCCAGCGCGAGCCAGAAGTGGTTCTCACCGAGGCGAAGCAGCACGGGGTCGTTGATGATTCCGCCGTCTTCGGCCGTGATGATCACGTACTTGCCCTGCCCCACGGCGCACTTCGTCAGGTCTCTCGGGGTGAGCATGTTGGTGAGCGTGAAGGCATCCGGACCGCTGATCTCGACCTGGCGCTCGACGCTGACGTCCCAGACCGCGACGCCGTTCAGCAGCTTCCAGTACTCGGCTTCGAGGTCGTCGTAGCACGTCGGCAGGTACATGTGGTTGTACACCGTATAGCGCTGCGCCCCGTACTTCTGCGTCGCCTCGAAGAAGGGCGATCTGCGCAGGCGAGCACCGCGCTGGATGAGCTTCATGTCGAACGTGGCGGTCATCTGAATCTCCTGTTTGGAGCATCTTCCCGGGCAGTCGGCCGGGTCGATTGTCCGTGCCGCGATCGGATCGTGCGAGCGGGGACGTCCGCGCGCAAGCGGAAAGTGGCCGGAGGGTCGGTCCTGTGGACGCACACCATGGGTGTTCACAGTCACTCCGGCCTGAAAGAGCAGCTTGTACCGGCCGGTGGATCGCGGCCCCGATATACCCTGGGCACGACGGGGGCCTGAAGATCCTGCTGACCAGCCTGACGGAGGAAGGAGAACTCGCGTCTCCGCCGCAGGTCCAGGATACACGGATCGCCGAGTTCCGGGCCTACCGGCTTTCGCCCGATGGGAGCTGCATCGCGTACCCGCAGAGGTGCCCGGGGCAGTCGATGTGGATGGTCGACCTGGGTGACGCGCGGGTGGAGACGAGTCAGTAGGTGTCCGGCGCGAGGGGTAAGTAGCACTACGAGAGCCTGCGACTTAGAGGGCTCTCTGCAAATCAGGCCAGCGGGAACGTCTCTGCGGGCACTGTTCCAGACCTGGAACCCTGCGTTTGGCGAGACGTCGCAGGCAACGCGCTCTGACTCAGGAACCAGGGCCTGGCAGGCTGCTGCTCCACGACACCCGGGAGTACTTCCAGCTCCCGTCCGCCTGCCAGTGCAGGATGTCGAGGTACTTGCCCCGGTCTTCGATCGGCGCTCCTCCCCCCCTCGGACTCAGCTTCATCTCGAACGTGCCCCTCTCGTATGCCCACGGGCCTGCTACCGCCACTTCGTCAATCGAGACTAAGACCTCGACGGCGAAGTCGGTCAGCAGATTCTCCCACATCGAGCGAACCGCATCTTTGCCGAACAGGGCTGGCTGATCGGGCGGGAGGGATATCACATCATCGGCATAGCTGTCCATCAGGGCGTTCAGGTCGCCCCGGCCGAGCGCAACGGTGGCCGCTTCGTGGATCTCCCTGATGCTGCGCTCGGCTGTTTCACTCGCGAACTTCATGGTACCCTCCCGCCAGGCTGCGTAGAAGCGTGTAGCTGTTCAGGGCTCAGCCGACATTCCGAGGATCTGAAATACGACCAGTTGCTGTACGTCCAGCTCCCCGGTCCATCTTCCGATCAGCTTGTCTGGACTGCTGAGCAGGAAGAAGTCCACTTCGACGGGAATGTCGATCACGCCCAGGTATCGCCCTTCATTGTCGAACACGTCCCAATTCGCTGATCCCGGAGGCATCGTGCCGGTGCCGACGCTTTCGAGCTCCGAATCGTTCATCTCGGTCAGGGGTCTGACCTGCTGCACCCAGAACGTCCCGTTCGGTCCGCAGTAGAACGCCCGGAACACAGGGTACTGCTCCTCGAACCGAACGGTGGACCGGAAGCGGGCCACGTTCTCCGGCGGCACGTTGTACTGTTCCATGGCCGCGTCGAATCG
>JBDGUZ010000217.1:0-2161 GCA_039585915.1 Gemmatimonadota bacterium | reverse complement strand
AATGTACTCGCGCACGAGCTGACGGGACTTCGGCGTACCAAGTTCGGCAAGCGACTCGACGATGATGGCCAGCGCCGGTTCGGTCAGGTCGCCGCGTTTCAGCGCGTCGGAGGCCATCTCGATCACGCCCGGGTGACCGAGTCTCACGAGCGCCTGAAGGCAGAATCCCGGCGTCAGACCGCGCAGCAAGCGGAAGCCGCGGAGCAGAATGGCGTGGTGCTCGGTCGTGCCGAACTCACCGAGGTGGCGGGCCACGGTCGTGGGCGTCAGGTCGTGCTCGTCCAGCAGCAGTTCCGCGATCTCGTCACAGCAGCGAGCGGGAAAATGGCGCACGAGGCGATCGACGGCCCAGTACCGCACCTCCGGATCGTCGGACTGTACGAAGCGGACGAGATCACTGCGATCCCAGATCAGATCGGACATTTGGTTTTCTCCCCTCCCCATCAGGGAGCGTTCATTCTAGCGTAGCCCGAACTTCTTACCAGTTCCCTGCCGCCGCGGCGCGGCTGCTAACGTCCGATCTTCACTCCCAGCTCGACGGTTCGCGGCGGTCCCGCCAGGGTGATCGGCTGGCCGAAATTGCGCGAGATCGCACGGCCTTCGATCAGTCCGGGGTTCTCGGTGTCGAAGACGTTGAAGACCTGCAGGAAGACCTGGCCCCGTCCCTTGCCGCCCGAGAACAGAAACGGCCTGTAGAGCCGCACGTCGACCTGCGTGAAGGTGGGCTCGCTGAGCGATTCGATCATCGGAAGCATCGGCTCGTTCACGCCGGGGTGCAGCTCGTTGATCTTCGTCTGGAGCTGGTTGACCCGGGCGCGGAGCTCGTTGATCGGCGCCAGCGGCGAGTCCTCGCCCTCGTTGCGGCCGACGCCTTGGGGCCGGTCGGTCAGGATGCCGTCGAGCCGACCGGGAGTGAAGGGGCAATCGGCGGGATCACCGGTGACCACGATGCAGTCCCCGTCCACGCCCGAGGTGACGTTGAACGGCAACCCGGTGGAGTACTGGAATGCGCCGGACAGACGCAGCCCCATGAACGGGAGCGTGGCGTCGCCCGAGATGACCAGGCGGTGGCGCCGGTCACCGTCCGCGCGCCCGCGTTCGGCGGAGAGCAGGTCCGGGTTCGGCGGCATCGAGATGCCGCCCTTGAGCGGGTCGAAGCCCATGTCCTCGGCCTTGGACCAGGTGTAGGAGCTATTGACCCAGCTCGTGTCCCCCTGCCAGCGCCAGACCAGGTCGACCCCCGTGTACCAGCTCTGTCCCCCGGTCACGACCGCCGCGATCGATCCGGTGGAGTCGTCGCGATGGATCGGAAATCCGATCGGACTGATCTCGACGACGGGGTTGAGATCTCTCAACAGCGCCAGGTGATGACCCTGGCTGCGCGTGACGTTGGCCCGGACCACGCTACGCTGTCCGATCAATCGCTCCACGCCCAGGTTGTACTGAACGTTGTAGGGAGTCTCCAGTTCCGTATCGGTGGAAAACCGGAGGATCAACGGGTCGGGGAATTCCAGATCCGCGAGCACCGAGTCGATCCCGTCCTCCTCGATCCGTCCCTCCGTGATCTCGAAGGTGAGTCCCTGGGGAAAGGTGAGCCCGATGCGCGTGCCGGAGGTGATCGCGGCCACCGCCGGGAAGCCGAGCACCAGCTTGTCGTAGAAAATGCCCCATCCGCCGCGGATCAGCCACTTCCCGCCGACCCGGGGCGTGAAGGTGAAGCCGAGCCGCGGGGCCACGTTATCGGTGTCGCGTTCGGAACCCCCGTTCGGGATCGTCGACGGGACCGCGGCGGAAGTCGGAAGCTGGTAGGTGCTCACGTCGTAGCGCAGCCCGTAGTCGAGCAGCAGCCGCGGGCTGACCTGCCAGCGGTCCTGGGCGAAGAGGGCGACCTGCGTGTCCTCGATCGTCGCGCGCGGCTGGCCGAAGATGTACTGGTAGACGATCGGGTACGACGTGATGACGCCGGGCTCGTCCACCAGGCCGTCCCCGTCGTCGTCCTCGCCGACCCGGCCCGGACAGGGCACGACGGGCCAGGTGCCGTTCTCCTTGGCCTGGAACACGTTGAAGAAGAAGAGATCGCCGCAGTCTCCGGGCTCGAAGCCCAGATCCGATTCGTAGATGAAGTTGCCCGCGGGATTGAACCGTGTGCGGATCCGGGTGT
>JBDGUZ010000216.1:0-2743 GCA_039585915.1 Gemmatimonadota bacterium | reverse complement strand
TTGCGCATGGGCGAAGCCGGTGCCTCACTCCGGATCCGCAATGAGTTGCGTAGCATCGTCACCGTCCTCGGCGAGGCCGTGGAGCTGATACAGCTGGCGTCGGCAACCGCCCTGGCGGGGGACCGGATCGAAGCTTCGGGGTGAGCGGCCCACCCCTCACTGGATCGTGAACCGCTCACTGTTGACCCCCAGCCCATACCCGATCTGGACTACGTGCTGCTGGTTGCCAGGCGCGATTATGCAGCCGCCGAGCACGATCTCGCCTCTCTCCGCGGCGGCGAACTCCTCTGCGGTCGGCAAACCATACATGATCGGCATGACCCGCACTCCGAGCTCCGCGGTCGGCCTGACGTTCACGTGCGCCGGCCCGAACAACATCAGCCCGGCCGGGATCGCGAGAAGCGGGAACCCGAGGAGTGCGTGCCGGCGACGTCTGCGAACCAGCGCCCAGCCGGACACGAGGCTCCCCGCGATCAGCGCCGGCAGGACGGGCGGGCTCGAGAAGATGCTCGGGAGCCAGCCCGTGTAGACGAACACGCAGCCCGCGAGCACGAGAAGAAGCCAGGGATGATTCACGATGCACTCCCGACGGGATGCGGCGGGCGGGACAGGCGCCGGGGACACGCAGGATGGCATCGCTGGCGGCGAGTCGCAACTCTCTAGATCCTGGAATTCGACGCCGGGATACACCCCACTCCCGGACCCTACACGCGAATTCCCACTTTCCCACTTTCCCACTTTTCGTGTAGGGGCCTGAACAGCACACGGGGCGTTCGATCTCAGCCCCGAGGCTGGCCGGTCCCCGGTCCTGCCGACCCACTACCCGGCTTCGCTCGACTCCGAATCAACACGATCCGCCTGAGCACGGCGGAACTCGTCGCCGTCCTGCCGGGCCCGTCTCAGCATGGTCTCGGAGATGCTCGTGTCCATGCCCGCGAGCACGGCCACCCGCTCATCGATCTCCGGGTGCGCTCGGAAGAACTGGCTCCAGCCAGAAGTAGCCTCACCCCGTGGATCGAGGAACATGAGCTGGGTCCAGGCCGGATTGAACAACGGCTCGGATTCGGCGGCTCTCATCTTCTCGAGCGCACGTGCCAGCGCAGCGGGATTCCCCGCCAGCAGCACGGCCTCCGAGTCGGCCTGCAGAATCCGCTCGGAGGCGACGGAAGACCGGATGAGCACTCCTGCAAGAGGCGTGACCACATACGAATAGAACGGAAGAAGCAGCAGAAGTCCGAAGCCGAGAGCTGTCCCCAGGTCATCCCTCGCCATCTCGATCACGAGCTCGAACCCGATCGGGAGGATGATCACGAGGGGAGCGAGAAGCCACAAAGCGCAACCGACGCCCACGACGGGGTGGACCCCGTAAAGTCTTCTGAACCCACCGATCGTCAGGCGCAGCGGCAGCGCCAGTGTCCATACGATAGACCCGAGCACCGTGTTGAGCCTCGTATCGTAGTTGCCGATCTGGGCGAACTCGTATGCCAGGACGCCCTCGAGCTCCGGCCTGTCGAGCAATCGTACGGCCCCTCGACTGATCGCGACCGACGCGTGGTCCGGGTCCCGACCGACGGAGAATGCGTTGGCCGAGGGCGAATCGATCCAGCACAGCGCAGGCTCTGGAAGACCCGCGGCGATCGACAGGCTCTCGACGGTCCGGCGCAGCTCGGGCTCCGCGCCCGCAGGCAGACGCTTCGCCCCGGCCAGCTTCAGCGCCAGCCTGTCTCCAGTTCGGTATTGGAGCCACGCGGCCGCGATCAGCACGCCCAGCATGACGGCGCTTCCGAGCAGCCTTCCCTGCCGAATGACCCGATTCAGCTCCGCCTGATCGGGGTCGACCCCGGCCGAGCCCGACAGCACCCGGCCGAACGCATAGTACGCCGTGAGGAATTCGTTCACGTAGAACGCCGCGGGCGCCATGATCAGTGCGAAGGCGCCCAGGAGGAGGAGCGTGTCGCGACGATTGGTCTGGATTCGATCGTAGACCAGAACAGGACGGACGTCTTCGATCATTCGCGCTGTTCTTCGCGCTGCGGGGCGGACGTCGCGGACTGCCCAGGCATCTTGATGTCCCCGTCATCGGGATCGACGGCCTCTTCGGGATCGACGACCTCTTCAGCTCTGAAGAATTCGAACGGCTCGAGCCCCAGGACGCGGGCGAGGATCACGGTTGGAAAGAACTGCCGCGAGTACGCGAGCTTCTCCTCGAGGTCCGACAGCTCTGTCTGGAGTCGGAGGAAGCCGTCCGCGGCCCTAAGTTCCGGATAGGCTTCGACCAGCCCGAAAAGAGACCCCAGGCTCGAGTTGAGAGCTGCATTCGCGCCAGCGAGGGTCGGGGGTCGAGTCGAGGCCGTGAGCTTCGATCGAGCTTTGATCACGGCCTCGAGAGTCTCGCGCTCGTGCGCCGCGTATCCTCGCACGACTTCGACGAGAGCCGGGACCAGGTCCGCTCGGCGGCTGAGTTGCACGTCGATGCCAGCCCAGGCTTCGCGGGTTCTTTCTCTCGAGCGGACGAGTCTGTTGTGGGCGACGACCGTCGCGGCCAGAAAGAGAAGCGGGACAGCAATCCACCAGACCATCGACGCCTCCGGTGAGCAGCTGGGAAAGATTGCGTAGACCGGCCGCCGGACTCATACCGTCGGTCTGACAGTAAGTCCGGCCGTCAGTCTGGCACAAACGGTCGACGCACGGGAGTCCGGTGCCCGACACGGCCGTGTGCAGTTCATGAAGGTACCTTCACGAA
>JBDGUZ010000215.1:0-2292 GCA_039585915.1 Gemmatimonadota bacterium | reverse complement strand
TGATGCTGGAAAAGGACCCGGCCGCCGCCGTCTCCTCAATGGTATCCGCGGGCCGGGCGGCCCGGGAACTGTCGTGGACTCATGCTCCAGGAGCCTGACCGGATGCAAGTGAAGATCTGCGGCGTCAGGACACAGGAGGCGGCCCAGGCGGCGGCTCAATCCGGAGCGAGCGCAGTCGGCTTCGTGTTCGCGGACTCTCCTCGCCGGGTGACGCCCGAGGAAGCCATACGACTGGCGGCCCACCTCTCACCTTCCATCGCCAGGGTAGCCGTGTTCCGGCACCCGACCGAGCAGGAGATCACAGACGTACTGGAGTTATTCCCGGCAGATTTCTTCCAGGTCGAGCCAGGTCCAGTAACGCAGGCGGCCGCCGGGTCGGGAGTGCGGCTGCTTCCGGTGCTGCACGACGGTCCCGGACTCATGGAGCAGCTCTCCTCGCTCGGACCCGGGCACCGAGGCGGAGTCCTGCTGGAGGCTCCGGGGCGAGGAGGACGGGGTGTCCGGCCGGACTGGTCCCGGGCCGAGCGATTGGCGGAACGCGTCCCCCTCGTGCTGGCGGGGGGACTGAGTCCGACAAACGTCACGCAGGCGATTCAGCATGTCCGTCCGGCCGCGGTGGACGTGAGCAGCGGCGTGGAATCCCGCCTCGGCCACAAAGATCCGCGGCTCATCCAGGAATTCGTCCGGCTCGCGATCGAGGCCGACCGTGAGATCGCACCCCGACCGACCTCGAGCCGGAACGTCTTCATGCCATGCACTTGAATCGGAGAACGACCGTGCACACTACGGATACAGATGTCCGGGCGGTCCCGGCGCGCCTCAGTGACCTGCTCGCTGGTCACCTGCCCGATTCCCGCGGGCGGTTCGGGACCTACGGAGGCCGATTCGTCCCCGAGACACTGATGCCGGCGGTGCTGCGGCTCGAGCGCGAGGCGAAGCGGGCACTCGACGACCCCGCTTTTCAGGTCGTGATGGAATCTGAACTCGCAACATGGGTGGGCCGACCCACTCCGCTTACACACGCAGCGCGGCTCGGAGAGAACTGGGGTGCGCAGGTGTGGCTGAAGCGAGAGGACCTCACGCACACCGGTGCTCACAAGATCAACAACGCTCTTGGCCAGGCCTTGCTGGCACGGCACCTCGGGGCGAAGCGTGTGGTGGCGGAGACCGGCGCCGGACAGCACGGAGTCGCCGCGGCGGCGGCGTGTGCCCGGCTCGGAATGCCCTGCGTCGTCTATATGGGAGAAGTCGACGTGGCACGGCAGGCACCGAACGTTCAACGGATGCGGCGACTCGGTGCGGAGGTGATCGAGGTCCGAAGCGGAGACCGCACGCTGCGCGCGGCGATCGACGAAGCGCTGCGGGACTGGGTATCCGACCCCGGCGACACCTTTTATCTGCTCGGATCTGCCGTCGGTCCGCACCCATATCCGTGGCTCGTGCGCGAGCTGCAGTCGGTGATCGGGCGGGAGGCGAGGGCCCAGATGCTGGAGCAGACGGGAGCGCTGCCGGATCTGGCTGTCGCCTGCGTGGGCGGCGGCTCGAATGCGATAGGTCTGTTCCACCCGTTTCTCGCAGATCCGACCGTACGGCTGCTCGGGATCGAAGCGGGCGGAACCGGCGCGGACATCGGAAAGAACGCCGCGACAGTCATGCACGGACGGCCGGGCGTGCTTCATGGGAGCCGGTCGCTGCTCCTCCAGGACGAGCACGGCCAGGTCCGGGAGACGCACTCGATCTCGGCCGGGCTCGACTATCCCGGGGTCGGCCCCGAGCATTCATTCCTTCATGACACAGGTCGTGTGGAGTACGAGTCGATCGACGACGAACAGGCGCTGGATGCACTGGATGAGTGCAGCCGGGCCGAAGGGATCCTCCCGGCGCTGGAGAGCGCGCACGCGCTGGCGGGGGCGCGGCGGCGTGCGGAAGATCACCCGGGCTCAGTAATTCTGGTCGGACTTTCCGGCCGGGGAGACAAGGACCTGGCGATTCTCGCCGAGCACGTTCAGCCCTCGGACGGATCGTCGTGAGCGGCATCCTCGGGACCGGGGCCTCGACCCGGCCGGAGATGACTTCGGATCGAGCGCCTGGCGGGAGAGTCGAGTCGGCAATCCGCGCGGCGAACCAGGACGGACGCCCGGCTCTAACGACATTCCTTACGGCGGGTTACCCGCGTCGGGACCGGTTCATGGACACGCTCAGGTCCGTCGCGGCCGAGGCCGACGTGGTCGAAGTCGGTGTCCCGTTCTCCGATCCGATGGCGGACGGAGTCACGATCCAGCGTGCCAGCCG
>JBDGUZ010000214.1:0-2357 GCA_039585915.1 Gemmatimonadota bacterium | reverse complement strand
TGAAAGTCACCGGGGAGAGCGCCGGGACGCGGACCTGGTACATGGTGTTCGCGCACGAGCTGGCGCCGGGAATCGCCGTGCGCCCCGTTCCGGCCGTGGTGCGATCGCCCGACGGACCGCTGCAGGAACTTCGGGTGGACCTGGTCCGGCTCGATGAGGGAGGGCCTGTCTCGCTCGAAAGTCCGGCAGGCACGATCGAAGTGCCGACGGAGTTCGGACATACGCGGCTGTCGTTGGAAGTCCCCGCCGTCGATCGGCACACCGTGGTCCCGGTCGCGTTCGAGCTGGCCGGCGCCAGGTACGAAGCAGAGGTCGCCGTGAATCCGGTTGCACCGCTCACGATCTGGCTGATTCACCACACGCATCTCGATATCGGGTACACACACGTCCAGGAGGAGGTGGAACGCCTCCAGTGGGACCACCTCGAGGAAGCGCTGCGACTTGGGGCCTCGAGCGAGTCGCTACCTCCCGAGGCGCGCTTCGTATGGCACCCGGAGGGGATCTGGGCCGTCGAGACATACCTCGAGAATCATGGACCGGAGGAAAACGAGAGACTGCTGGAAGGAATCCGACGAGGCTGGATCCACCTCGACGCGCTGCACACGAACCTCCTGACCGGGATCGCGACCGGTGAGGGGCTGATTCGAGCACTCGAGCCGGGACGGCGACTCGCGGAGCGTGCCGGAGTGTCAATCCGGTCGGCGATGTTCACCGACATCCCGGGATTCGCATGGGGCCTCGTTCAGGTCCTGGCCGGGGCCGGGGTAAGGTACCTGTCCGTCGGTCCGAACCGCTGGCACCGGATCGGCGACTTTCTCTCCACCTGGGGTGACCGTCCGTTCTGGTGGGAATCGCCGAACGGTGAAGACCGCGTCCTGGTGTGGGTGCATGGCGAGGGGTACTCGCTGTTCCACACCGGCCTCGGGTACGAACACCTCGAAACGCGTCTTGATTCTTCCCACGTTCTGTCCGCCGTGGACTTTCTCCGGGCTCGCGGCTGGACGTACCCGATCGCAGCTCTCCGCTACAACATCGGCTCAGACAACGGGCCGCCCGATCCGACACTGTCTGAGACCGTCCAGATCTGGAACGAGCGATATGAGTCTCCGCGACTGGCCATCGGGAACTCGGAGAGCGTCCTGGCCGATCTCGAGGAATGCTGCGGCGGGCAGCTACCGGTGGTCCGGGGTGACCTGACGGGCTACTGGGAAGACGGGGCCGCGTCCTCCGCCCGAGAGACGCAATCGATCCGGCACACGGCCGAGTGGCTCGTGGCAGCCGAGGCACTCGCCGCGATGCGCGGCGTGGTCCTCGATCCGGAGGAAATCTACCTGGCGTGGCGCCAGGTCCTGTTGTTCTACGAGCACACATGGGGAGCCTGGAACAGCATCAGCGAGCCTGAGGCGGAGTTCGTACGCCACCAGTGGACACGGAAACAGGAATTCGCGCGGGCAGCGGCCGAACGGACGAATGCGCTGGTCTCAGCGACGCTGGGCGAACGCATCGAGTCGGAGGCCGCCCGGGCTGACGCGTCAGAAATGGTTGAAGCTTCCGGAATGATCGAGATCGTCAACCCGCTCGCGTGGTCACGCTCCGACGTCGTAATCCTCGACCGGACCGCCGTGCGCGATGCAGCCGGGGTCGTGGACGATGACGGCGTTTCCCTGCCGTTCCAGCGACTCGACAACGGGGGAATCGCGTTCCGCTCGCCCCCCGTGCCCGGTTTTGCGACGAGGCAGGTGCGGCTGACAGGCGACGACGACACGGCCAACGAACTCGACGAATCCGGCGGTCATGCGCGGATCCGAGCCGACGCGGGCAGTCGGATCGTTCTCGACAATGGAGTGATCCAGCTCGGGCTCGACCCCCTCACCGGCCGGATCGTATCGCTGCGCAGGGTCGACGGTAGCGGCTCCAGTCGTAACCTCGTTCCCGTGGGACAGGCCCTTGCGGAGTGGCTGTACGTACCCGGTAGGGATCCCGGTTCGGCCGAGCCGGCCGGCGGTGGAAGCGTCGAGGTGACGGACGCCGGCCCTCTCGTGTGGCGGGCGGTCGTGCGACGCGAGGCTCAGGGAACAAGAGACGGACTCTCGAGCACGATCCGCCTCGTCGCGGGCAGCGATCGCCTGGAGATCGAGGTCCGATTCGACAAGAAGCGCTCGCTCGATCCCGAGGCCGTGCTCCTGCGCTTTCCGGCGGCGATCTCCGAGGTCTCGACCGAACGCATGATCGGCGGTGCGTGGGGCCCGTTCCGGGCTGAGACGGACCAGGCGCCGGGCGCGAACCGCAACTATTACACGGTCGAGCGCTGGGCCGATCTGCACGACCACGCGGGCGGATTCACTCTCGTATCGGTG
>JBDGUZ010000213.1:0-2572 GCA_039585915.1 Gemmatimonadota bacterium | reverse complement strand
CAGCTGCAGCACGAGCGCTCCACCGTCCGCCCGGCCCGTCCAGCGGCCGTTGATCGCTCCCTCCATGCCCAGGTCGCGCGCCGTGCCACGGATCACGTTCGTCACGTCACGTCCGAGCACGTCCTCGACGCCCAGCGCGTCGAGCAGGTCTCCCTGCCTGTACTTGTCCCGGCCCTTGAACTCGGCTCCGGACACGTCGATCGAGCGCCAGCCCATCTTGTAGCCCTTCTCGACGCACCACTGCCAGCCGTGCACCGGGTGTCCTGCCCCGCTGCGGCAGAACGCGGGGACGCCCTTCTGCTTGGGCGCACCGCCTTTGCCGGAGTTCGACTTGGAATCCTTCGCCTTGTCCTGCCCTTGCCGGTTCCCGGCAGCGGCGTCTCCGATCTGGATCTGGACTTTCGGTAGTGCCCAGTCCCACCAGTCGACCTCGGGCGACTGCGCGATCCCCGCTACGGGAGTGGACAGACATGCGGCCGCGAGGAGGATGAGGACGCGGTGGGAAAGCGGGAAATCCGTGAATAGTCTCGGCACAGACATGTCTGTTCTCCTCGGAACTGTCTTCAACAGGCTCCACGCACCTGAAGAGCTCCGAACAGGCGGCTACCGCGCATCAGGTCTCAGTACACCAGTCCACGGCTTCGAAGCACGAGCGCGGCGATGTAGGTCACGTACCATGCCACGAATACGATTCCCACCGGTCGCCCGATCGGTTTTCGCAACCACACGAAGACGCTGAGCACGATCGCCGTGCCGAGCATCACCGGGAAGTTGAGCGTGAAGAAGTCCCTTGAAACGGAGAACGGTGACGGACTGATCACCGCACCCACGCCCAGGATCGCCAGCACGTTGAAGATGTTGCTGCCAACAACTGTTCCAATCACGATCTCGGTCCGCTTCTGGACCGCCGCCACGACGGTCGTCGCGAGTTCGGGAAGCGAAGTGCCGAACGCCAGGATCGTCAGGCCGACGATCGTCTCATCCACGCCGAGGTTCCTGGCCATTTCTACCGACGCGTCGACCACGAGCTTCGCCCCGACCGGCAGTCCGACGGCTCCCACTACTATGAACAGCGCGATCATCCACGGGTTGGTCGGCAGACCGAGTGCCCACTCCATCGGTGCTTTGACCTCGGTGCCCCGATAGACCCGCGTCGCCTCCCGCACCGTGACCAGGGTGACCGCTGCCAGGCCGGCGAGCAGGATCATGCCTTCCACGCGGCCCAGGATTCCGTTCGCGCTGAGCAGGATGAGGAGGATCGTCGCCGCGATCATCACGAGGCTGTCGCGGCGCACCGAATGCTCGCCGTACGTGATTGGATAGACGATGGCCGCCGCTCCGGCCACGAGCAGGATGTTGGCGATGTTGCTCCCGACCACGTTTCCGAACACGAGCCCCGGGTACCCGGTGAGCGCCGCCTGCACGACGACCACCAGTTCCGGGAGCGAGGTGCCGAACGCGACGACAGTCAGAGCGATCACCATCGGCGAGACGTGATACTTGCGGGCCAGGGAGACGGCGCCGCGCACGAGCACGTCCCCGCCGAGCAGCAGGTATACCAGACCTCCCGCGAGCTTGATGAACAGGATTGGATCCATCAGGATTCCTGCGGCGGCTCGATCTGGCGGGCGATCGCGTACAGCAGTCCGGTCTCGGGATCCGGATAGGAGTTCCAGCGCAGATACGTCCACGAGCCGTCCACGCAGCGGAACCGGTTCACGAACGAGATCGTGGATATCCCACGGGCCAGTTTCTCGATTTCGTTCTGTGTCGCCGCTGCGTCATCGGGGTGCACGAGATCTAAGAACGGCTGGCTCAGGAGCTGCTCCTTCGTCCACCCCAGGGCCCCCGTGAACGCAGTATTGGTACGCTTGAAGTAACCGTCCGTGCCCGCGATGCACATCAGGTCGAGCGACACGTCGAAGAACTTCTGGTATTCGTGCAGCTCGGTCATGCGCACCTGGAGCTCTTCGGCCATATCGTTGAACGTATGGGCGAGCAGCCCGATCTCATCCTCCCTCGTCCGGTGCGCTCTCGCATCCAGGTCCCCCTCCCGGATCCGATTCGCCACCCTGGCCAGGTCATGGATCGGCTTCGAAAGCCGGAATCCAAGAACCAACGCGACCAGCAGACCGATGCCCGCGAGCGCCAGCGCGAGAGAGATCAGCTCCTCCCGGAATTCGCCGATCGACGCTCGTTTCTCGTCCGCGTCGAACTTGACCACGAGGCCCCAGTCCGTGTCGGGCAGGTAACGGGTGGCGGCCCATACCCCTCCGTGTATACGCCCTCTTCGTCCGCGAGGGCGAGCAGCGCCGGATCGTATTCCCCGTCAAGAAGGATCGCGCCGGCCAGGTCGCCGACGTCGTCACCGTCGGCGCTGCCGTCGATCGGGTGTCGCACCGGGTGAAGCGTCCGGGCACCCGCGGAATCCCGCGTCACGACCATCAGCTCACCGGTATGGCCGAGTCCCGCAGTATCGGTGGTCAGCCCGACGAGCCTCTGCCCGTTCAGAAGCACGAACAGGTAGCCCACGTGCTCGGAATCGATGATGAGTTGAGTGGAGTAGCCGACC
>JBDGUZ010000212.1:0-2489 GCA_039585915.1 Gemmatimonadota bacterium | reverse complement strand
CCAGGCCGGAACCGATCCGAACACGTCGAGCGCCTCGATCACCTTGCGCATCGCCAGCATCACGTAGCCGATCGCGATGCAGTTGATCGGCACGGCGAACAGGAACGCCCGGGTCCCCCGCAGGACGGCGGCCGGGTCTCCGCCATAGCGGATCTCGGTGAGCTCGGCGTCTGTCACGACCTCGGCACGACGCCACAACCTGGCGAACAGATATATGAGCAGCAGGTGAGACAGGGCGAACGCCCACCACTCCCAGTTGCCGGCGATTCCCCGTCGGGCGACGAGTCCGGTCACGTACAGTGGCGTGTCCACGCTGAACGTGGTCGCCGCCATCGACGTCCCGGCGAGCCACCAGGGCAGCGAGCGACCGCTGACGAAGAAGTCCTCGAGTCCACCGCTGGCCCGTCGAGCGAGCCAGATACCAACCGCCAGCGTTCCCGCCATGTACAGACCAACGACCCACCAGTCGAGAGCGATCACGCGTAGTTCGTTCCCGGTCCGCTATCGCTGGACCGTCGGACCTCGGCGTCGAGCCATGCAGCGGCGGCGCGTTCCATCGTCTCCTCGGTCGCCCAAGCGCACATGCCGCGGCCGGCCGGGTGGATTTCCTTCAGCAGTCGCCGGTGTCCGAACACGATCGGCCACGCTTCGGGGAACAGGTCCAGAATCGACTCGAGCGCGGAACGCCCTTCAGCCGTGAGAGACGCTGTCCCCTTCCAGGCCTGCGGAGTCGATGCCACCAGCAGGATCGTCGGGATTCGCTCTGGCTCATCCGCATCCGGAGGATCGTCTTCGAGCACTGTCCAGCCCTGCTCCCGCAGCGCATACGCAAATCTGGATCCGAAGAGTGCACGCGCCGGGGCCGGTCGATCGTCCCACAACGTCACGATTCGAACCGGGATCGCCGGACGAAGACGCCATGGCAGATCACCGACGACGTCGATGGAGAAAACGGATATTTGTTCCGCTTCGTCGAAATCCGATCGGGCAGAGAATTCAGTGACTCCCGAGTCTCCGGTTCCACGTGCGCGGATCCGCCTCGCCGTTTCCTCGAGTCGGCGCAGCGATTCCTCCAGCCTGTCCCCGAGGCGGGAATCGGCGAGGCAAGCGCGTTCCAGGGCGGTCGCAGACGCCTCGAGGTCAGCTGGATACAGCAACATTTCGCAGCCGGCGAGAAGAGCCGCGGCCGCCCCAGCGGCATCCGCCCCTCCGGGCAGATCGATTGCTGCGGTGAATCCGCTCATGTTCAGGGCATCGGTGACGACGATTCCCTCGAACCCCAGCTCCTCACGCAACAGGTTCACAAGGATGCGGGGCTCGAGCGTCGCCGGCCGGACAGACCCGAGCCCCGGGTAGGCTACGTGGGCCGTCATGAAGGCAGAAACCGTGTCGCACACTTCTTTGAATGGCGCCAGGTCCTCCGCCAGTTCGGACCGGCCGGCCTCAACCACGGGCAGTTCGTCATGCGAGTCGGTCGTGGTGCGCCCGTGTCCGGGGAAGTGTTTGGCACACGCTCCGACGCCTTCTGATTCACATGCCTCGATCCACGCACGTCCGACTCGACCAACGTCGTCCGGTTGGGACCCGAAGCTTCGAGTGCCCACGATCGGATTGCGAGGGTCGACGTCGAGGTCGAGAACCGGGGCGAGAACCAGATCGATGCCGACCGCGCGAGCTCCCCGCGCGGTGAGCCGACCGGCAGAGCTGGCGGCAGCGACCGGGTCCGGACATGCCGCGAGCCCGGCGGGCGGCGGCAATTCCGGCAGGCCGTCGAATTGCTGCCCCGGGCCGCGCTCGAGGTCGGACGCGACCCACAGCCTGTGGCGTACCGTCTCCCTCCACTCCGAGACCAGGGTCGCCACCCTCTCCGCATCTCCGCCGAATATGACGAAGCCTCCGACACCGAGCTCGAGCGCCCGTTCCGCCCTGCGGCGAACCGCGTCCTCAGGCTCGAGGTCGAAACGCAGCGCCTCGAGAAACAGCCGCGCGGCGAGGTTCACGCTGGCGTCAGCTTTCCGAGAATGTGCGAGCCGGAAGCGCCCGTTGCCCAGCCAAGGTCCATCGGGATTCCGAGGACGTGCTGGCGGGCGAGGAGCGCAAATGCAGCCGCTTCGCGGGCATCACCATCCCATCCCCTGACGTCCAGGAGCAGCACCGTCGTCCCGTCGAGCTGCTGCTCGATCCGTCGACGCAACTCCGGATTTCGGGCACCGCCTCCGCATAGAAGCACCTCGTCCGGCTGGAATCCCAGGTATCGGTAGGCCTGGCCGACGGATCGGGCCGTGAGCTCGGTGAGTGTGGCCAGAAGATCCTCGGGCCGCGAATCGCGCCATCGCCCGAGCCACGGTTCGAGAGCTGCGTCGCCGAACCTCTCACGTCCCGTACTGCGCGGTGGAGACTCCGCGAAGAACGGGTCCGCGAGCCAGGGCTCGATGGCCTCCGGGATCACCGTTCCGGCCGCCGCCAGCTTCCCGTCCTCGTCGAAAGCG
>JBDGUZ010000211.1:0-2508 GCA_039585915.1 Gemmatimonadota bacterium | reverse complement strand
CATCAGGGTCACGGAACCGTCGTTCGTGGCGCGTCCGCTGCACGAGACCATCCCGGCGCTGTTCCAGTGCTCGGCGCGCAACTCGCTCAACTGCGCGTTGATCGAAGATACTCCTTCCTGCAGTCCCGAAAGACTCGCATACGCACCGTCAAGGGAAACCATGGTCTCGTCGAACGGGGTCGAAAGCGGGGTATTGCTCAACCGCACGTAGCCAGCGGTGTTGAGCGTGGAATTGATGATTCCGAAGACATGGGACAGCTCTTCGTACAGCTCACGATCGGAGGGGACCGGCGCATCCAGCACCGCCAGCTCCAGCGCGTACTTTAGCGCCAGGTTGTTGGTGGCGGTTGCCACCGGGAGACCCGCCTCGTCAATCACCGTGTTGTAGCAGACCTCCTCGAGCAGGTGCCGATAGGTGTCCAGGTCCTCGCGGTTCTGGCGCCACTCCTCGATCCAGAACGAGCTCGTTTTTCCGGCGAAGATTACCGTCGCTTCGAGGAACAGAAGTCCAGCGATCTTCCCGGCACTCATGTCCTGCTTTCTTAGGGCAAGTGGCATCGACGCTGATTCCCTCTTACGCGCTGGTTCACTTTCGTCCGCTCGATCTGGCACGAGACGTCAGGACCAGAGATACTCGAATATGGGCCCGAGTGTACAGGGCGGAGCGTACCCGGGTACCAGAGATCAACAAAGATCGGTCTTCGACTGTCTTAATTAGTGACCCATCTCTACTTACCCTCCGTCCCCGGAGTGACAGATGCTACGCCACGTATTGCCGCCGAGAATCACTCGCCTGCTCAACCTCTCACTCCTGTTTGCCCTTTGCGCACCCGCCCTCGCCCTCGGTCAGACCTCGAGCCACCGCGTGCCCACCGACCAGTGGATGCAGTTCGCGGACCCGAGCCAGGCCGGCTTCGATGCGGAGAAGCTCGAGGCAGCCCGCGAGACTTGGGAGTCGATTCCCTCCTCCGCCTTCATGGTGATCTCCGACGGTGCGGTCGTCGCGGCGTGGGGCGAATTCGAGCGCCGGTTCATGTGCCACTCGGTTCGGAAGAGCTTCATTTCAGGCCTGTACGGGATCTACTGGGACCGGGGGGAGATCGAGCTCAACAAGACGCTCGCCGATCTCGGGATCGACGACGAGCCGGATCCGCTGCTCGAGATCGAAAAGCAGGCCCGGATCCTCGACCTGCTCAAAGCGCGCTCCGGCGTGTTCCACCCCGCAGCCTACGCAGGGCGCACCGACTCGCGGCCGCGGGGCAGCGAGGGACCGGGCCGCTACTTCGCCTACAATAACTGGGACTTCAATACCGTCGCCACGATCCTCATGCAGGAGACGGGTGACGACGTGTTCGAATCGTTCGACGAGCATTTCGGGCAGCCGCTGCAGATGGAGGACTGGCGACTGTCGGACGGCTACTACCACTACGAGCTCGACAAGTCGAAGTACCCGGCCTACCCGTTCCGCATGTCCGCGCGTGACGCCGCGCGATTCGGGCTGCTCTTCGCCCGCAACGGAAGTTGGGGCGACGAGCGGATCCTCTCCGAGAACTGGGTCCGACGGAGCACGGCGCTCTACTCGATCGACGGCGACCCGGAAACGGCCATGATGGGCTACGGATTCTACTGGTGGATTCTGCGGGATTCCCGGTTCGAGCCGTACGGCGCATACACCGCTCTGGGAGTGGGAAACCAGGCGATCGCCGTGTTCCCGAAGCTGGACCTGGTGATCGTGAACCGCGCGAACACGTACCAGGGAGAGGGTACACCGCCACCACAGCTGATGGATCTCATGGCGCAGGTCATAGAGGCGCGCACGGGAACGGTGGCAGCGAACCCGGAGCTGGTACCGCTGGAGGAACAGCCAGACCCGCTGATTACCAGTGTCTCGAACGAGGATCTGACGGAGTTCGTCGGCGAGTGGGACTTTCCCGCACCGCCCCTCGGGCTTCCCTCCAGGTACGAGTTTCAGGTCACGCGAGAAGACGGCTACCTGGTGGCGCGCTCGCCAGTGCGCGGCACCTATCGACTCTACCTGCAGCCGGACGGATCTCTGCACTCCGAGGACAGCTACCTGCGGTTTCTTTCGATTTACGATGACGCGGGTTCGTTCGCCGGACTCGCGACCGAGGAGTCGATCCTCGAGGCCGCGATCCTCGCCGCGGCTGCTGGTAGCGGTGACCGGGCGGAAGACCTGCTCTCGGAGATCGACGACCAGGAAAGCCTGGATGTCGTGGTCTCGCAAGCGGTCATCGACCTGCTCGGCGGCGAAGTGCAGTCCGCAGAGCAAACGGTACGGGAGCTGACGCGGTCAGAGGCGCCGGCTCGGGTCGAGGCCACGGTCAACAGCGCCGGTTACGTGCTGATGCAAGCCGAAATGCCGGGCCGGGCGGTGGAAGTGTTCGAATTCAACACGCGCGTGTTCCCGGCGGCGTTCAACACGTGGGACAGCCTCGGCGAGGCGCACATGGAACTCGGCCACGCTGAGGAGGCGATCCGCTACTACGA
>JBDGUZ010000210.1:0-3803 GCA_039585915.1 Gemmatimonadota bacterium | reverse complement strand
ATGGAAGTACCGACGATACGATACCGCTTGCTCTCCACACTGCCGACCGTGTACTCGAGTTGCGACACGGAGGCAAGGCAGCCGCCCTGTGCGCCGGAGTTCGAGATGCACAGGGCGAGATAGTGTTGTTGTCGGACATGGACCTTGCCACCCCGATCGAGGATGGATCCCTCCTGCTCGAGGCGACCAGGGCCGGTGCGGATGTGGCGATCGGCAGCCGCGGGCTGACGAGGCCGGGCGCCCCGCCGCAGAGATATGTCCTCAGCCTTGGACAGATGTTCCTGAGCCGAGTTCTGCTGGGTCTTCCGTTCTCCGATACCCAGTGTGGATTCAAGGCGTGGCGTCGTGAGGCGCTGCTGACAGTGCTCGATCAGCTCGTGGTGTACGCGCCGGATAGACCCGACAGTCCGGAGGGCGCGGGCGTAACGAGCGGAGCGTCGCGTCCGACCGGCCACTGAGGCCTGGCGTGGAACGCGCGATCTGTACAGGATCGTCGCCGCTCGAAGGGCAGGGCTCTATCCTGCTGCCCGTACGGCCTCGTCCGCCTGGCTCCGACGCCTCGACGTGAAACGGGAAAGAAACCCGTCTGCGGCAGAGACCTGGGCCGCGCCGAAGTAGTCTGCGGGCATCCGCTTCGCCGCATCGAGCGCGATCCGGAACACGGACTCCGCCAATTCACCGAGCTCCGGATCGGATACGCCCGTAAGAGCTGCCAGCTCCGTCAGCGCGCCGAGCCGCTGCTCTGTCGGTGATAACAACTCCGTGACCGCTGTCCGCGCGTCGTCGTCGTACAGCACGGCAGAGAGGATCACGAGGGGAACGTCCCACCATTCTTCCCTCGGCGTATCGATGAACCTGAGCTCAACCCAGGTTCGTGGGCGGACGTGCGGAAACAGCGTGGTCAGGTGGGTAATCCAGTCTTCGATTCCGGGTTCCCGGTCTAACGGCTCGGCGATCCACTCCGAGAAGCTCCTCCCGTCTCCCGGCTGAAGACCCGGTCCAGATCCTCTCAACATGACCGCAGCTCCGAGCGCGAACGCCAGATAGGCATCGACCGGATCGCGTCCAGCCGGCGGCAGCACGAATCCGGTCCTGCTCGGATCGATTCGCGGCCAGATCCACAGGCGACCACTTGCGGCCCGGGTTCCGTCTGGCAGTAGCAGTGGCGAGTTGGCGAACGCTCCGCCGAGAACAGGAACCAGCAGGTTCGCGGCGCGCCAGCGCTCGGGAAGCTGCTCCGGCGTCCCCAGGTCGATATTTACCTGCATGCTCGCGGTCCGACGCATCATCCACCGACCCCAGGGACCGACGCGCGACAGCCACGAGTCCATCGCTTCATACCTGAGGTTCGGCTGCTGGAGATCGATCGACCCCACAACGCCCGGGCCCGAGATACCCGCATCATCCAGCTCGATTCCTGCGACGCCGAAGGCGCGCCTGAGCGGGCCCAGAACTCTGCGAAGATCCGCTCCCGCCTCGCGGGCCGTCGGCCTCGGCGGTCCGGAATACTCGAGCTGCCCCCCGGGCTCGAACGTCAGGGTTCCACCGCTGTCGACTTCGAATGCCGGACGGTCGCCGGGAACCAGTCTGAACTCGGACCCGGGAGTTCGGGATTCGAGAAACTCAACGAGTGTCGTCAGCGGCAGGGGCTCGAACGTTCCGTCCGGCTTCCCGCGCTGCGGAATCAACTCGAGCTCGGCCCCCACGACCCCGGGGCCGGTGTGGGCGTGAACCGCCGGTGCAAACAGCCGTTCGATAGCCGCCCTCAGCTCCCCGGGAGAAATCGAGTTCACGGACGGCGGGCCAGGGCAAGGGCGAATCGAGCTTCTGAGTCGGTCTCCCACCCAGCGAGCCTCAGCCCGCCCGCGCCGAGCAGATCATCTACCGACTCCCGGGTGTACTTGTGGCTGAGCTCGGTCCGGATCGACTCTCCCCGTTCAAATTCGGTGACGAGATCGATCGCATCCAGACGCACGGTCTGCGATCGTCTGGATACAAGGTGCATCTCGATTCGCGCATCCTTCTCATTGTAGAACGCACGGTGCTCGTACTCTCCGAGGTCGAAGTCAGCCCGAAGCTCGCGGTTGATCACCCGAAGCAGGTTCAGGTTGAACTCCGCTGTGACACCGGCCGAGTCGTTGTAAGCCCGCTCCAGCGTCTCCCGGTCCTTCACCAGGTCGAATCCGATCATGAATCCGTCAGCCGGAGTCATCTCTCGGGCGACGCTTCGCAGAAATCTGACCGAACGGTCGGGGTCGAAGTTCCCGATCGTCGAGCCGAGGAATGCCAGGAGCCGCCGGCGCCCGGGAAACGGCAGGTCATGCGGGCGCTCGAAATCACCAATCACTCCCTCCACCTGGAGCTCCGGGTACTCCAGGGCGAGGCCGTCGGAGGCCCGTCGCGAGGCGTCCGCGCTCACGTCGAACGGACCGTACCCATGGAGCAGGTCTTCACTCCGCATGGAGTCGAGCAGTACTCTGGTCTTGGCGGCGCTCCCGGAGCCGAATTCGATCAGGACTTCCGGCCGAAGATCGCGCACGAGTTCGGGCGCCCACCGATCGAGGATCGTTTTCTCGGTGCGAGTCTGGTAGTACTCGGGCAGGCGCGTGATCGCCTCGAATAGCCGCGACCCGCGCGCATCGTAGAAGTACTTCGGTGGTATTGTCTTCGGGTCAGACGTGAGCCCGTGCAGCGCGTCCTCGGCGAGGCGGAACGGGCTCTCCCGCTCTTCCAGCCGATTGTGCAGCACGATGCGGCCCTCCGGGCTGACCGGGACCGTCACGTTTCTCTTCTCCCCGGATCCTGTCGAGTCGGCCTCAGACATCTCGTTTCAGCCTGATTCCCGCGAAGATCTGGCGCCGGATCGGGTAGTCCCAGTTACGGAACGAGCACCGCGCGACCGTCGGGCGGGTCGCCCACGAACCTCCCCTGAGCACCCGGTACTCGTCTCCGAAGAACACGTCTGAGTATTCGGCATAGGGAAACGCCGAGAACCCCTCGTAGGGCCGGAACGAAGACCGGGTCCACTCCCATGTATCTCCGAGCATTCCCCAGCACCCGAATGCGCTCCTCCCCCCGGCATACGCACTGACCGGGGCGGGTCCGAACCGCAGTTGATCCAGGTTCGCCCGGGCGGGAGTATGTTCTTCCTCACCCCACGGAAATGAATGGGATCTACCGGTATCCGGATTCCACGATGCCGCCTTCTCCCACTCGATTTCGGTCGGAAGCCTCGCCCCGGCGAAGCGAGCATAGGCCTCGGCCTCCCAGTAGCAGACATGCATCACGGGTTCGAGAGGTAACGGCTCCGCTTCCCCCATAGCCGAGCGACGACGCCATGCCGACAGGCCCGCACCGCGCGACGCTTCTCTAGCCGTCGCAGCGTCGGGATGGCTGATCTCGCCGTGCAGGATCCAGCCGCCGGGTGCGGCGAGGCCGGCTTCCTGATTCCAGTTCCAGCCTTCCGGGCTCCAGAACCTCTGGTCCAGGTATCCGCCGGCGGCGACAAAATCCACATACTCACCATTCGTGACCGGGTAGCGGCCGATTTCGTACTCGACCGTCGTCGCTTCCCATCCGGGTCTCTCGTTGTCGTACGCAAACCGTGGGGAAACGTCGCCCATCCGGAACGGACCGCCCGGCACGCGGACGAAGCCGGCCGCCGGTGCGTCAGGATCGGGAGGCGGCATCGCCTCTCGTCGGGCGGGCTGGTATCGCTCGTTCTCCATCAACATCACGGCCTGCAGGATCGTCTCCTGGTGTTGCGCCTCGTGATCGCGGACCATTTCGTAAACGAATCCGCC
>JBDGUZ010000209.1:0-2560 GCA_039585915.1 Gemmatimonadota bacterium | reverse complement strand
TGCAGGAGGGATTCGGCATTGTGTTTCTCGAGGCGATGGCCGCCGGCCTGCCGATCGTGGCAGCGCGCGCCGGCGCAGCGCCGGAAGTCGCGCCGCACGGTGAGGTATCGCTGCTGGTCGACCCCGCCGATGACGAGGCCCTCGCAACAGCGCTCGAGCGCCTCCTGGCGGACGTCGGACTTCGTCGGAAGCTCGGGGAGGCCGGGACCCGGCTCTGGCGATCGTATGACTGGCCGATCGTGGCACGCCGGTTCCTCACCGCCTGCTTCCCGGGGGGAGGCAGAACCGCTCCCTGACCTGCCGGAAACCACTCGACTGAGTCGCCCGACCCGGTGCCTGGGTTGCTCCATCGGCGGTGAGCGTCCGATATTGGCCGGAATTCCCGGCGGAACGTAGCACCCCGGACCGCCGGGCTGTCCAACGTCCAGGAGGCAATTCAGCCTATGAGCGACCATTCGACCACGGCCCCACCTCCGGGAGCCCTGGACCCCCACGACACTGCCTTCTTCGGACATCCGCGCGGACTCTCGACACTGTTCTTCACCGAGATGTGGGAGCGTTTCAGCTTCTACGGCGGGCGGGCACTCCTCATCCTGTTCATGACGGCCTCGCTCGCGGAGGGCGGCCTGGGGATGGACGCAGCTACCGCGGCGCCGATCTACGGCATCTACGTGGCCTGCGTCTACCTGCTTGCGCTCCCGGGCGGCTGGGTGGCCGACAGGCTCATCGGGCAACGGAATTCCGTGTTCTGGGGCGGAGTGCTGATCGCGGCGGGTAACTTCTCGCTCGCGACTCCCGGAACGTTGTTCTTCTACCTCGGTCTCGTACTCATCGTCCTCGGCACGGGTCTCCTCAAGCCCAATGTCAGCGTGATCGTCGGGGACCTGTATCCGGAGGGAGGCGCCCGCCGCGATGCCGGGTTCTCGATCTTCTACATGGGAATCAACATCGGCGCCTTCGTCGCACCGCTGATCGTCGGTGGCCTGGGAGAGAAGGTCAACTGGCATCTCGGCTTCGCCACCGCCGGAATCGGAATGGTTCTGGGACTGATCCAGTATCGCTACGGCTTCAAGTTCCTGCGGGACGCCGGCAAGCTGAAGGACGAGGCGCTGTCCACCCGCGGGCAGGCCTGGCGGATGGCCGGGCTCGGCATTGGGGCGCTGGTGGCAATCGCCGTGCTCCTGTACTGGCTCAGCAGCGTCGGGATTCTCAACATCACGATCCAGGGCGCGGCGCAGATCACCGGCGTAGTAATCTTCGGCGTCGCCGTGCTGTTCTTCGGCTCGGTGCTCGCGTTCGGTCACCTCGAGACCATCGAGAAGAAGCGGGTCGTGGTGATCTTCTTCCTGTTCATCGGGGCCGCGATTTTCTGGGCCGGATTCGAACAGGCCGCCTCATCGCTGAATCTGTTCGCCGACCAGCGCACGGATCGTGTGATCTTCGGCTGGGAGGCCCCTACCACCTGGCTCCAGGCAGTCAATCCCCTGTTCATCATCACGATGGCTCCGGTCTTCGCCTGGTTGTGGGTGTGGCTGGGAACACGGGATCCTTCGATCCCCGTGAAATTCGGCCTCGGTCTGCTGCTGCTTGGAATGGGATTTTTCGTCATCGCCTGGGCGGCGACCTACACGACGCCCGAGATGGCCGACAGCTCCTCGATGGGCGTCTCACCCGCCTGGCTGATCGCGACTTACTTCCTTCACACGTGCGGTGAGTTGTGTCTGAGCCCGGTCGGCTTGAGCGGTATTACGAAGCTCTCGCCACCGAAGTACGTGGGCCAGATGATGGGCACCTGGTTCATGGGCGCGGCGCTCGGCAACCTGATTGCAGGTCTCGTCGCCGGTTACTTCGACACGCTGCCGCTGCCGGGCCTGTTCGCCTGGGTGGCGATTACGGTGAGCGTGGCGGGCCTGTTCTTCTTCGTGTTCAGCCGCCCGATCAGCCGGCTGATCGGCGGCCACGTCTGATCTGCTGATCCGCGGGTCCCGCGGCTTTTCTCCTCCGAGAACGGGTCGGCTCCTGACGGGGAGTCGGCCCGTTTTTAGTGAATTCCCGGCATGACTGTTGCTCACGTGCAACAGTGCACATGCACGATCAGGCACTCAGGAACGGGGGACACCGTGAACGTGTTCAGCGGGATAGGACCGTTCGACGAGCGGGTCGGAGGCTTCCGGGACGGAGGCCTGTACCTGATCGCCGGGGGGCCGGGTTCCGGCAAACTGACATTTCTGCTGCAGGCGCTCGACCGGGGACTCCGTGACGGTGAGCGGGTCGCGCTGCTGTCCGGCGCATCTGCAGAGGAGATCCTGGAGCAAGCTGAATACTGGGGGATTGATCTAGCAACTCCTTGGAAACAAGGACGTTGTATTCTGCTCGGGTTCCGTGGTGAGTTTTCCCGACGTGTGGTACACGCCCCCGATCCGGGAGAGGCGTTCGCAGAGCTGTCCCGGCTGCTCGACGGGCCGGTGGCTCGGCTCGCGATCGACCCCGGGACCTTTCTGTGGGACACGAGGGCCGGCCGGACGATCGCGCAGCACTTCCTCGAGTGGATTCACGGCGT
>JBDGUZ010000208.1:0-2605 GCA_039585915.1 Gemmatimonadota bacterium | reverse complement strand
CGTCTCCTCGATGATCGGAACGAGCTCGCTGACGGCTTCCTCCAGTTCCGGAGGATAGTCCGTGATCCGGTACGGCCGCGTGACGGCTTGCCCGTTCGCTACCCGGAAGATCGACTCGCGGAGCTCCGGGATGCCCTCGCCGCTTCGGGCCACCGTGGGCACCACGGGCACACCGAGTTCCGCCTCCAGCTTCCGCTCGTCGATCGCGATTCCATGCCGCCGCGCCTCGTCGACCAGGTTCAGGTCGATGACAACGCGATCCGTGATCTCGAGGATCTGGAGAACCAGGTTAAGGTTTCGCTCCAGTCGCGTGGCATCCACGACGACCACTGTGACATCGGGCTGTCCGAACAGGACGAAGTCGCGCGCCACCTCCTCGTCCGGACTCCCAGCCTGGAGGGAGTATGTTCCCGGAAGATCGACCAGCCCGAACCGGTGGTCTCCGTGCTGATAGCCGCCTTCGGCCCGGGCCACGGTTTTCCCGGGCCAGTTTCCGGTGTGCTGTCGAAGCCCGGTGAGCGAGTTGAATACCGTGCTCTTTCCAGTGTTGGGATTGCCGGCGAGGGCAACGAGGTAGTCGAACCGACCGGGGCTGATTCCGAGCTGAACCAGTGCTTCTTCCCGGTTCGCGGCGCAACCGTGACACGGTGCGGCGGACGAGAGGGCCATTACGGTCCGGCTCCTTCGGCGCGCCTCGCCGGGGCGTCTTCGACCTCCGGCTCACACACGAGCTGGATCAGCGCGGCCTGGTCCAGCCGCAGCGCGATGAGCGCGCCGCGGATCACGTACGCTACTGGATCACCGGCAGCGCTCGCGAACTCTGCCCGGATCTCCGTTCCGGGGACGACTCCGAGATCGAGGAGCCGTCGGCGCTGCGGGCCCTGGCAGACCGGCGAGATTCCCAGCACCAGGCCCGACTCGCCGGGCTCGAGGTCGGCGAGCGAGTTCGTCGGAAGCTGAACCACCTCCCTGACCGGGACGACGGTAATTCGACTGGCCACCACGGGAGACAGCCTGTGCTCCCTCCCTTCCGCTTCGAACTGGATCTCGTCCAGCGAGGTGTCCAGCAATCTCAATCGCATGCCGGGACCCAGCCCGGCAGCGACGATCTCGTTGAACAGTTCGGGAGGCTCGTCTTCCAGGTGCACGATTCGGGCGATCTCGCCCTCGTCCAGCGAAGCCAGCGGCTGTCCTTCCATCGGCGGGATCCCGCCGGCCGCCGTAGGAATCGGGTCGCCGTGTGGGTCGTACAGGGGGTGGCCGAGACGAGCTGCCAGCCCCTCTGCCTGGTCTCGGGACAGTGTGTGCTCGAGCCGATCCGCCTCGGCGTGCCACTCGACCGGGGCGACTCCCGTCCTGTCAGCCAGGTAGCGCTCCAGGAGCCGGTGCGCCCGAAGGATACGCAGGGCGTACCGCTGGCCCTCCTTCGTCAGGAAGGGCTCGAGTCCCTCGAATCGGAGAAACCCGAGCTCCTCGCCACGCGCCAGCATCCTGACCGCGTGGCCAATCGACGTCTCCAGGAAACCTGCCAGGCTCTCCTCCGTCGCGCGCCGTCCGGCGTACTCGCAGTTGTACAGGTGCTTGAGCGTGTCCTCGATCAGGACTCGCTCTTCGAGCCGCCGATACCGTGACATACGCGCGATGAGACCGACCCGCGGCCAGAATATCACCACCAGTGCGGCGATTGATGCCAGGAAAACCAATAGCGAAACGGCCGGGTTCATTTGCTCAGATCATCCGTGTTCAACAGTCCGGCGCAATGCCAAGGGTAATTTTTAGCCTATGCTAAAAATAGTCGATAACCGGCGAAGTGCAAGGGTGCGAAGGAGGTTCGTAACCGGGGGATTTCTTCGAGATCCAACGTCCGAACTGGAACCGATCTATGCGCAGACCCCTCGGACTCCGCGCACCTGTCATGCCTCGCCGCGTCGGTTCAGTACCGTCGATCCTCGACGGAGAAGGACGCGGCTTTCTCGGCTGCCGTCATGTACCGGGTCCTCAGGGCCCACTCTCCGGACTGCTGGTCGATCCAGATCATGACAGTCCTCCACGAGCCGCTCAACTGTTCCATCACCGGATCGCCGACAGCCGAATTCACGTACAGCTCGCAGGACCGCGCTTCCGAGTATGGCTTGGGGCATGGTCTGGCCGGGTTGAGGCTGTAGCGTGAGTGGACTTCCTCCACCATCCGCCGCCGGGCCTCGTCTGCAATCGGTTCCCGAGTGAACAGGCCCACGTATGTGCCGCTGAGCATCTGGTTGTTCCGGACTCCGAAAATCATGTTCCAGCCACGGATCGGTTTCGGGCCGGCGAAATCCTGCGCGTAATACCTGAGCGTGGTGAAGGAGCCCTCTCCCGCCACCCGCGACGGCCTTCCCCAGGCCTCTTCGATATCAGCCTGGCTCGCCCCCCAGGGAACGGATGCGAACCCGGCGATCGCCTGTGCCCTGAGTTGAGGCGCCGGTAGCGACAGGAACGACAGCAACAGGACTGGCCACACTCTACGCATTCTGACTTGCCCGTTTGAGGTTTCACTCGAACGCGAACCGGGTCGTCACGATTCTGGAATGATGCGGAGCCGAACCGAATGTGCGCCCCGGGCAAC
>JBDGUZ010000207.1:0-2612 GCA_039585915.1 Gemmatimonadota bacterium | reverse complement strand
GGCTCACATCGATATCCGCAGCCGCGAATACAACGGCCGATGGTATACCGATGTGAAGGCGTGGCGAGTCGAGAAGGAAGCCGCGCCCGAGGGGAGCCCGGATGCACCGAGCGGACCACCGGAGTTCTCGGTACCTCCTCCGGATGACGACGACATGCCGTTCTGAGCGGCCGAAGCGAGCCGGCCGACCCGACCGGGTCACCTCGAGCCACCGCCATGTCACAAACAACGACCCATCTGCGCATTCCTTATCACAGGAGTTCAGACTACCGGTCGTTTCGGCGTACCGCCTCGACCGGGCTGAGAAACAACTGTCGAGCACGGAGGTGAAGCATGGTGGAATCAAAGAAGCTGGTGGTGGTGATCACGGCGGGGATGAACGATGAAAAGGCTTCGGTTGCCTGGAGCGTTGCCAACGGCGGGGTGGCATCGGGACTGGAGGTCACCGTCTTCCTGGCAGGTGCAGGAGTGGACTGGGCCCGGAAGGGCGCGGCAGAGGGAGCGCAACTCAACCCGTTCGATCCTCCGATGAAGGACATGGTTCGGGGCATTCTGGAGAATGGAAGCGGGATCGTCGTGTGTCCGCCATGTGCGAAGGTCAGGAACTACGCGCAGGGCGATCTTCTGGATGGAGTAATCCTCATGGGCTCAAAGGCGATCCATGATCAGATCAAGCAGGGCGCGGCGACTTTGACGTTCTGAACGGGCCGTCGGGCAGTCGAGCCCGACGGCTGAAGAGCCAGCCCGGTACTCACCCGGAGTTGACGGGTGGGTCCTGTTTGGCGACGAATGGTCCAAACGCCTGAGCGAAGCGATCGTCCACCGGCGAACCCGGCCGCCGTGGCGGAACGCCGATCTGCAGTCCGGTCGTGGGTGACTGAGAGTCAGATGCCAAGACAGATCAACACCGAGATCGGGATCGACGCGGCCGCGTCGCAGGTGTGGGCGACGTTGACCGACTTCAGCGGCTTCCCTGAATGGAATCCGTTCATTCGAAGCGTGAATGGAGCCCTCGAGACCGGCTCCAGACTCGACGTGCGCATCCAGCCTGCCGGGGGCCGCGCGATGACCTTTCGTCCGAAGCTTCTCAGAGTCGAACCGGGACGAGAGCTCCGGTGGCTGGGCCGATTCGTCGTTCCAGGTCTGTTTGACGGAGAGCACGTGTTCCAGATCGAGCCCCTCGGAGAGAGCCAGGTCCGGCTGGTGCATTCAGAGACATTCAGCGGTGTACTGGTTCCGCTGTTCTGGCGGGGTCTGGAACCCGACACGCGGCGCGGGTTCGAAGAGATGAACTGCGCGCTCAAGCGGCGAGTTGAAGCGTCATTGCAGGGCTCTTAGACTGGAAGATTCGATATGCAAGGAATTGTCAGCATCTCGGGAACGAGCAGGCCAGGCAACTTCACCTCGAGGGCGCTGGCCGTAGTCAACGACGAGTTGACGCGGCGCGGCAGTGCACCGGAGGTGTTCGACGCACGTGAGTTGACGATGTCATTCCCGGGCCTGACGCCCACGGCGGATGCCGAGAGGCTGGAACAGGCGATTCGGGCTGCTACGGGCGTCGTGATCGCGACGCCCGAGTATCATGGTTCGTTCTGCTCGATGACGAAGCTGATTCTCGAGAACCTGGGATTTCCCTCGGCGCTGGCGGGAAAGCCCGTGGCGCTCGTGGGGGTGGCGGCGGGACGGATCGGCGCCATCAAGTCGCTGGAGCAGCTGCGCGGCGTGTGTTCCCACGTCGGGGCCCTGGTGCTTCCCGGGTCCGTGTCGATCGCCGGCGTTCAGAAGGCATTCGACGCGGACGGGAACTGCGTGGATGAAGAAGCGGAAGCTGCACTGCAAGGCATAGCCGGGTCGCTGCTCGAGTTCATCGAGAACTACATTTGCCCGAGATTCGCACTCGAATCCATGGTGCGCGACGAGAGCGCGTCGTGGACGACGTCGGTCTGACAGGCGCTCAGGGGGATGATTGCTGCACATCTTCATTGACGCTGATGCGTGTCCGGTGAAGCAGGAGGTGTACCGCGTTGCGAAGCGGTACGGGCTCGACGTCACCCTGGTCGCCAACTCGTGGATGCGGACGCCTGAGGAACCTGGGATCGGGCTCGAAGTCGTGAAGGACGACTTCGACGCGGCCGACGACTGGATCGTGGACCAAGCGGGACCCGACGACATAGTGATCACGGCGGACATCCTGCTCGCCGGCCGCTGCCTCCAGGAGGGTGCGAGGGTGATCGGCCCGACGGGGAAGCCGTTCACGGAAGAGAACATTGGCGCGGCAATCGCCACGCGGGAGCTGCTTGCAGAGCTGCGGGTTACGGGTGAGGTCGCAGGCGGGCCGCCTCCGATGGACAAGCGTGATCGATCACGCTTCCTTCAGCAGCTCGACCAGGCGATCCAGTCGATTCGGCGCTCGCGCGGCGACGGTGATACCTGAACTCGAACCACGCGCCGGGGAACCATGACCGTCAAGCTGGATGATGACAGGCGGGCGCAGCTGATAGCGGAGTTGCAGGCGCTCTACCTCGACAGCTTCGACGAACATATGAGCGCCTTCCGTGCCGAACAGGTGCTGGAGTTCTTCCTCGGTTCGCTGGGGCCGCAGGTATACAACC
>JBDGUZ010000206.1:0-2631 GCA_039585915.1 Gemmatimonadota bacterium | reverse complement strand
TGAGCGCGGCCGTCGAGAATAAGGGACACGATCCAGAGGCACTCGAGCCAGGGGAAGAGGGATGATCGGGCTGGTCGGAAAGCGAGTTAGTTCACTCACGGGCAATGCTGCAGTCGTGTGCATGAGCCTCGGCCTGATCGCAGGCCTGGGCCTGGTCGGTTGCGGGCCGGGTGACGCGGTTCGGGACGAGCCGGTTCAGGCTGTCGGCGAGTACGATACCAGTACGATGGCGGCGATCGCCCGGGTAGAGAACGGGCTCCTGCCGCGGACCCGGGTTGACGGAGAGTCGGGCTGGACGCTCGGCGAGCGGATGGACCGGTGGAACGTCGAAGCCGTGAGCGTCGCCGTGATCGCGGACTTCGAGATCGCGTGGGCTAAGGCATGGGGACTCGCGGATCGCGAAGAGGGAAAGCCGGTTACGACGGAGACGCTGTTCCAGGCTGGATCGATCAGCAAGCCGGTCGCTGCGACCGGGGCTCTTCGCATGGTCGAGGAAGGACTACTCAGCCTGGATAGACCCGTCAACGACTTCCTCACGAGCTGGCAACTGCCCGACAACGGCTTCACGGATCAGACGCCGGTGACGATTCGGCACCTGCTCAGTCATACCGCCGGGACCACGGTGCACGGATTCCCGGGCTACGCTCCGTGGGAGCCAGTCCCGACCGTTCCGCAGGTGCTCGATGGAGCGCCACCCGCCAACACGGCCGCCGTGCTCGTGGACATCCCGCCGGGCTCCCAGGTCCGGTATTCGGGCGGCGGAACGACAATCGTCCAGCTCGCGATGACAGACGTTTCCGCGGAACCGTTTCCAGCTCTGTTGCACAGGCTGGTGCTGGAGCCGGCCGGGATGGTGAGCAGCACCTACGAGAACCCGCTGCCTGCGGGGCGGCTGGCTGAGGCCGCGGCCGGATACAGGCAAAACGGCTCGCCCGTTCCCGGCAAGCGTCACACCTATCCGGAGATGCAAGCCGCCGGCCTGTGGACTACGCCTTCCGACCTGGCCCGGTTCGCCATCGCGATGCAGAACTCGCTGCGGGAATCACCGGGCGGCGTTCTCAAACCCGAGACGGCCCGGGATATGGTCACGCCGGTCATGGAGTCGGCCGGACTGGGGTTCTTTATCGACGATGAAGAAGGGGCGATCTACTTCCAGCACGGAGGGGCGGACGAGGGCTTTCAGGCGCTGCTGATTGCGAGTCGTGACGGAGGCTACGGGGTGGCCGTGATGGCGAATTCGGACAACGGTGGAGCGATCGCGACGGAGATCATGCGCGCGGTGGCGCTCGAGTACGGGTGGGAGGGAATCCTGGAGGATCCGGTCGAGGCGATCGAGATGACCGCCGAGGAGCTGACCGCGTACGAGGGCCGATACAGGCTCGGACCCGGAGAGATCGTGAGCTTGAAGATCGAAGGTGGGGCTCTCGTGTCACGCGTGACGCTTCAGCCGACTGGTTCACGGATGTTCCCGCTCGGGAAAGACGTGTTCCTGCTCGAGGAACGGGGAGAGAAACTCGGATTCGTCAGCGACGCTGAAGGGGACGTGGTCGCGGTGACGCTCGTGGACCGCCCCGGCAATGTGAAACTCGAGCGCCTTTCAGATGATCGGCTCCTGCCCGTCGAGCTCCTGGAGGCGGGAAGAACGGAGGAGGCGCTGGAGGCGCTCTCATCCGAGGATGCGGCAGAAGCCCCGGTCAATCTGCTGGGCTACGCGCTGCTGACCGCCGGCCGGCCGGAGCAGGCGGTGGCCGTGTTCCGGTGGAATGCCCAGCGTCATCCGACGCATGCCAATCCGTGGGACAGTCTTGCCGACGGTCTTCGCGCTGTAGGTGATGAGGCGGGAGCGGTCGCCGCCTACCGGAAGGTGCTCGAGGCAATTCCGCTCGATGCGGAATCTGATTCAGCCGCGCTAGCCAATCTCGAGCAGCGTGCCAGGGCGGGGTTGGAGGAGCTCGGAGGCAGCTGATCGGGGCGGGCCGCCGCCAGGCCGGTCCGTCCCGGTCCGCCAGGAATCCACTCTCGGCTTGCCCATTCCCGCCGCCCGCGGCGATCTTCGCCCCCATGAGCGACACACGCGGCCCGAGACATTTCTTTGCCGAACTCAAGCGGCGCCAGGTATTCCGCGTTACAGCGGTGTACGGTGCCGCCAGCTTCGGAATCTTGCAGGCCGCCGACATCCTGTTCCCACGCATCGGGCTCCCCGAGTGGACCGTGACGCTGGTCGCGGCCCTGGCCCTCGCCGGATTTCCGTTGGCCCTGATCCTCGCCTGGGCTTACGAGCGGACCCCCGAAGGCGTGCAGAAGACGAGCCCGGCAGTCACGGGTGAGCTCGAGGCGATTGCGTCCGCACCGGCGAAGAATCGCTGGCCGCTCGGACTCGCGGCGCTGGGCGGGATCGCGCTGCTCGGATTCGGCGCCTGGTGGGTGCTCGGCAGGCCGGAGCCGGCGGAAGCCCGGACCTACGATTCGATCGCCGTGCTTCCGTTCGTCAACATGACCGGCGATGCGGAGAACGAGTATCTGGGCGATGGTCTCGCGGAGGAGCTGTTGCACGCCCTGACTGCGTTCGACGGACTGAATGTGGAGTCGCGGACCTCGTCCTTCGCGCTCAAGGGCTCGGAACTCGGAGCC
>JBDGUZ010000205.1:0-4103 GCA_039585915.1 Gemmatimonadota bacterium | reverse complement strand
CACGAACAGAGCCGATGCCAGCTTCGTCCGTCCGCCCAGCTTGTTCGTCAGCCAGATGAACAGCGGGTAAATCGCCACGGCAATGATCGTTGCCCATAGCACCAGGTTGATGAACGGGGCCAGGATTTTCAGCGAGAACGCCGCCAGGAGGAACAGCAGGCCGATGCGGATCGCCGCCTCTACGGCGCTCCTTACGATCTTGGGGTCGGCCTTGGTCGTAGTGTCCGTGCTCATCTCGGTCTCCTCATCTGTTCGGTGTTGCGACAACATGATGGATTTCGGAGGTCCGGTCCAGACGGCGCGAGGATGACCGGTCGATCAGTCTGACGCAACTTTCCTGTACTTGCTCGAGCCGATCCCCAGCTCCTCAAGGATATGAATCAGCTCGCCGGCTTTCATGTCGAGCGGTTCGACGTTATCGGATTCGGCGTAGACCACGTGTCCGGACCACGGATTCGGCGAGCCCGGGAGCATGACCGCGACCTCTCCCGTGGGGAGTCGCTCTACCTCCAGGGCAGGCCGCAGGCCGCTGTCCGTGCGAACCAGCACTGGAAGAAAACGTTCCGTCTGCTCGTGACTCCGTAGCACCTGGTCGGCGAGCGCCTTGATGACACCGTAGCCGGGTATCTTGGTCAGGATTCCGGCTTCGATCCTCGTTACGAGTCCCCGGCCGGGCGCGGAACGCGCGAAGAGACCAGCCACGAAGCACACGAGCAACAGGAGCACCACGGCGATCACCTGTGCCAGCCCGAGGCCCAGGATCGTGTCGGTTGGAAGGACGTCGGCCATCGGCGCGGCGACCGCATCGAGGACGCCCAGGACCTTGCCGATGACCATGACGGCGACCGTGACAGGTATGAGGAACAGGACTCCGCCGACCGCGATGTTCTTGAATGCGTTAATCAGACCCTTCATGCTCGTCCTCCCGCTCACCTGGTCTTGAGGCCTCGTCGGACTTCGTTATCAGCGAGAGGCTGAAGTCGTACTTTCTGACAAACTGCGACCGATCGAACATCCCGCTCACGCCGCTTTCGATCTCACGATACGCCCGCCTGAGCTCGATTCCAAAGCTGAACTGCAGAATCGGCGAGCAGGGCAGATTGCAAAGACACTCCAGGCTGACCGACCGAACCCGGAGCGTGCGACAGCCGGCGCCGCCGTGGATTCTGCCGGGAGGAGCGTATATCTTCTATCGCCCCTCGAACCGGTCCCTGATCCTGGAGGCAGAACATGAGACGACTGTTTTCCGCGCTGGTCGCTCTTTCACTCATCGGTCTGGTCGCCGTTCCGGCATCTGCGCAGGAGGTTACCTGCGACGACATTGAATTCGCGGCGGATCTCGTCGCGGACTATCCGGACATCGCGGATGGCTGCCTGGAGATCATCGAGAAGGGTGGCGAGCGGTTCGCGCGCCTCGAATTGGAGGTTCGTCATCTCCGCGTGAGGTCACGCCACCCGAGGAATGGAGAGCCTCGCTCAGCGGTACGGATGTAGAGGTCAAGGACATACCGAAGGGCCAGATGCTGAACGTGTACATCCGCGAAGGTCGCTGGGAGATGGCCATGGCGGACCTCGAGGCGGAGACGATCCCGGTGACGTTTGGCGCAGTCGTTCATGAGGTCGCGCCGGAGGAAGCTCTGGAAGTCGCTCCAGCTCCGCCACCGGTCGTCGATGAGACGCCCGTCGCCCAGGAGCCGGTAGAGGACGGGTCGAGCAACCTGATGCTAGTTCTCGCCGTCATGTTGATGGCCGCAATTCTCCTCATGATAATTGCCCGTCGGAGGAAGAAAGAGAACGAGGAGGCGTAGGGCTTCTCCCACACCGGGAGCCGAAGCGAGTCCCCCGCTCCGGCTCCCGGTTCTGAGTTCACGCGGCGTACACTCAGATCGACAGCCGAACGCGGAGGCTGATCACCCCGACCAGGTCTTTTTCCGGGTTCAGTGATGGATTGAACAGGAGCTGAAGTCCCGGGATCACCGAGATCGTCTGCGCGAAATAGAATCGATACATCGACTCCACACCGAACTGACTGCGGAGCGCGGGGTCGGACGGACTGGCCCAGCTGAGGCCGATACCGAATCCGTTGTGCCCCCGTACCCTGTACCCGATCCCGCCCGTCACCAGGTGATCCATCGGTGTGGCGCCGCCGTCCGAATAGCTGTAGCGCAGGAACGGCAGGATCCGGTCGCTGAAGTAGCGCTGCAGCGCTACCGTCAGACCCCAGCCTGAGGGGGTGCCCTTCGCCGAGCGCTCGTCGGTGTGCCAGACTGTGAGGTGATAGTTGTCCTGGCGTCGCTTGTCGAAGCTCGAGACCCAGCCGATCTCGCCGACGACGAAGTACTCGCGTTCGTCGAAGAAGGAGTCGAAGCCGGCTTCGGTGGGACTCCCGTTGGCATCGTGGATGCCGCCCTGGACGTACACGTTGTCGGTCGGGAAGACGACTGCGACGGCGCCAAGTCCGTTCGAGGGAAACGCCGTCGCCGAGAAGACCATGGTCTCGTTTTCGAACACGAGCTGCGGGACGCGAAGGAAGAAGTTGTCGTAGATCACGGCGGGTGTGATCAGCTTTCCAAACCGGACCGCACCCTTGCCGCTCATGAACCTCTGCTCCCACCAGAGCTGCGAGACGGCGAAGTCAAACGTCCCCCAGAGTACGTCGGGCTTCCACAGGGACCCGATCTCGCCGCCCAGCTGGTTCGGAGCAATGTCTGTGTACTTGTGCCGTGATTCGAGCCGGAAACCCAGTACGCCGGTGTTCGGGCCTCCTTGGCCCAGCAGCGTCCAGTTTCCGTTGATCTCGAGCACGCCGCCGGAGGCGTAGTCGTTGCCGGTCAGGCTCGAAGACGCCCCCATGAACAGTGTGTTGTAATTCACGCCAAACTTGAAGCCGACGGACTCGTTAAGCCGGCCCTTGAACGCGAACCAGGGCTCGGCGAAAACAGGCGTGATCAGGGCGATCTTCTTGTCGTCGTCCTCGACCAGACGGGCGGGCATGTCGGCGGAGCCGCCCAGCGTAGTCTGCTCGGTAAATCCTGAGAGCTTGCCCGATTCAGGGCCAGCCTGCTGCGCGGCTGCAGGCGCTGACACGATTAGGGCACAAGCACAGGCGAGAGCGGGTGCAGCCGAGCGACCTGACCTCATGGAGACGGGCTCCTGTCGAGGCGTGCCAGCGCCCCGATCGCCGCGACGGCGATCGCTACGCCGACCAGCTCACCGATCAGCTTCTCGTTCGCTATATGGTGCCCGAGGTCGGAGTGCATCACGCCCCACGGATAAGCGATCAAGACGAACAGGAAGAAGATCACGACGCCGAAGCTGATGCGGGCCGTGGCCAGCGTGGCGAACGCGCAAACGGCCGTGACCGCCTGTCCGACGATCGCGCCGGGAAGGAACCACCCGAGGTAGAAACCGAGGATGATCCCTGAGCAGCCGAGCACCGCCCGCTCTACGGCGCTGTGCCACACCTGCTTGAAGGTCGGGCTGATCACGTTCAGCGTCGCGTTGGCGATCACGGTGGGGTCAGCGCTCATCCACTGCGTGCCCATGCCGACGCCTGCCGTGACGGCGGTCGCGACAATGGCTGAGTACTGCGTTACATACCCGCGCGAGTACGCCTGGTCTGCAGTCGGTTCGGGTGATTCGATGGACGCCGCCGGATCTGGTTCCGAGATCGCGGCCGGCCGCCGTCCGGCCCACAGCGGCTTCAGCACGTTGAGTGCGATCACCACGCCGACCCCGACAACGTGGCCGTACACCACATCTCCAAGGCCGATGCCCGACATGAACAGGGGCGCGAGCATGAACCAGTACAGCAGGCACCAGGCGACCATGAACGGGTGAGCCCCTTTGAGGAGCACCATGTAGGCCAGGAACGTCAGCAGGAACATGGCAGCCAGCAGTGTCGCCGTACTCGACGAGACCACCTGCGCCAGCCAGGTGAGCACAGTCCCACCCGCAAGGAACACCTCGCGTGGCCGCTACAGGTTAAACCGGCCCCTTACGCCGAACACCCAGATCGAGCTCTCCTCCGGATTGTTGGCCGGGTTGATCAGGAGCTGGAGATCCGGGGTCACCGCGAGCTGCGAGCCGAGCTGCCAGCGCCA
>JBDGUZ010000204.1:0-2725 GCA_039585915.1 Gemmatimonadota bacterium | reverse complement strand
CGGAACGCCAGCCAGTGGGCGCAGGTCCGGTGCCCGCCGAGCTCCCAGCCTCGCCTACGATCGAACTCTGCCACCAGGACCAGCATCCGGTGTTCGCCCGCATGGAGGTGCGCGGAGAGGACCACGATCTCCTCTTCCAGCTCTTCCAGGGCGTCGGCGTCCTCGAACGGGTCCGGAACGGACGCCTGGCCAGGCGCGGGAGAGGACTCGGGCGCGGCATACTCATCCGCCCTCTCGCACACCCGCAGCAAGCGAAGCGCGGGTGGGTCGTAAACCGCGGGCGGGTCGTAGAGCACGGGGCTTGCAACAAATGCAGCGGACTGAACCATGAATCGGACCTCCTTCGTCAGCATCTCATTGGCGCACCGGGCACTCGCTCAACACATACCGAACATACACCGAATACAACATCGGTCTTTCAACGCCCGAGGATGCCGCCTGACGTATCAACGCCGGCCCGGATCGCACGCGAGGACCCGGCGCCGGAGAGCGGGCGGCAGGAGGGCACGAGGAGGGATCGAGACCCGCGAGAGAGACCGGTCCTGGACCTGCCCGGAACGGCGCTTCAAAACCTGTCAAGGGCTTTCTTTGTAACAGCTTGAGCACCAGTCGCAAGATCGTCGAAGACCCAGAGAGAATCGCACGTTACCCGTGACGTTCATACCGGGGACGTCTGCTGCAACGCTGCGCCGAGATCGAGAATCTCCCTTCCAATCCACAGACATTTGATTTACGGTGGGAGCCGTACTGTTCGTGACAGTTCTTTCTCGGGAGGATGTATGAGATTCAGCCGGTTCGTCGCCGTCATACCCACACTCGCGTTCCTCGCAGTCGCGGCCTGCCAACAGGATCAAGGCGGTCGAACTGATGAGGCAGCTGCCGAGCCAGCGACGGAGTCTGCGGCTGATGCCCAGAGCGCGTCAAAGACATCGCACGTGGTCGAAGTGATAGCCCGCGATTTCTCGTTCGAAGCTCCGGCCGAGATCCCGTCCGGCTGGACGACCTTCCGGCTGCGGAACGAGGGCGCGCAGGAGCACTTCATGATCCTGTGGCGCCTGCCCGAGGGAAAGACGGTCGAGGACTACGAGAACGAGATTGCACCCGCCTTCGACATTGAGGCGTATGCAGCGGGAACGATCGACCGTGAGACGGCCATCCAGACGATCGGTGGCCTGCTGCCCGAGTGGTATGGGGGAGTCAGCGGCGCGGGCGGACCTGGAATCGTGTCGCGGGGCGGTGTCGCGCAGACCACGATCGAGCTCGAGCCCGGCTACTACGTCATCGAATGCTACGTCAAGGCGCCTGACGGGAAGTACCACAGCATGCTCGGAATGCTGGAGGGGCTCACCGTGACCGCAGAGCAGTCAGGGGCATCTCCCCCGAAGGCGGATATCGAGATGGCGCTGACCAACTACGAGATCACGACCGAGGGCGAGTTCACCCCCGGTATGCTTACGGTCCGCGTCCGGTTCATGGACACAGGCGAGGGCATACTGGGCCACGATGTGCACCTGGTCCGGCTGACAGACGGGGTGAGCGTGGACGACGTGATTCCATGGATGGACTGGATGGACGCGTTCATGGCCCCGGCCCCGGCCGAATTTCTCGGTGGCGCAGAGCAGATGCTCGCCGGCAGCACGGCGTACATCACGGTAAATCTCGAGTCAGGCTCCTATGCGTGGATCTCCGAGGAGTTCGCCGCGCGGGGTATGGTGAAGGAGTTCGTGGTGGAGTGAGGGGCTACCCGTTCGCACTTACCCGATTCAGGGCCAGTGACGCGCTCCCGATGACCGCCGCGTTCCTCTCGAACTCGGAGCGTCGAATCTCGAGTCCGTCGGTGTACGCGGGAATCGCACTCGCCCGCACCACCGAGTCGGTGGTGTCTACAAGACCCGGGCGCCCCTCGATGACGCCGCCGCCAAGTACTACCCGGGCGGGATTAAAGATATGGCGGAGGCCGACGAGGCCGGCTCCGAGGTAGCGTCGGGCCTCGTGACTTATCAGCACTGCCTCGACCGCCCGTTCCGGGATCGCGCTGACGATGTGGGGAGCCGCGAATAGAAGTCGTCCGAACGGGTAGGAGCCGGCCCACGAAGCTGCAGCCGGAAGTCACTCTCTCGGCAGCGGAGAGTCCGCCTCGCCGTCCGAGATCAGCTCCAGCGCGAACAGCAATTCCGCATTCGGGTCGAATCCCAGGCGCACGAGGTCCTGCCACTCGAACTGCTGATCAGGCATCAGCACCTCTCCACGGGCACGGTCCCCCGGAAAGTACAGCTGTGCCGACCGGGCGATGGAGCCGGTCAGACGCGAGTTCGGCAGCTCGATCCGCAATACGTTCGTGAAGGCGTTGCCGGCCTGCGCGGACGGAGTGCCAACGAGGAGGGCTCCGAGCCGCCAGAGAGTGTACGCCAGGTGAAACGCCGCACTGAACGTCCCCGGATCGGTCAGGACGACCACGTTCGTCGTGTAGAGCGGCCGGCCTCCGATCTCCTCTGCGAGATCCGCCAGGCCGCACCCGAAATGCTCGAGACTAGCCGCATACTCACTCCACTCGAGACCCCTTTGCGGCGACCCGGGCGTGTCGAACCTGTAGTCGCCGGGCTCGTAGCCGGCTCCCCATTCGCGAGCGAGATCTTCGGCGTTCCAGCCGTTCATCGAGAGAAACTGGGGCGATGCGGAGTCGATCCAGGTATCGGGGAACGGGTGTCCCGCCCAGGATCTGCCG
>JBDGUZ010000203.1:0-2780 GCA_039585915.1 Gemmatimonadota bacterium | reverse complement strand
GCTCCCTCCGAGTTCGGGCAGCGGCACCGAATCGTCGCCACCGGTACCTACGCCAAGAGATGGAGCGACCTGTTGCGCACCAACTTCGGCCTGTTCTGGGAGGTCTCCGAGGGCAATTCCTTCATCGGCGCCGGCGGTAACCGCTACTCGTTCGTGTATTCAGGCGACGTGAACGGGGACGGAGCCACGGGTAACGATCTCATCTACATTCCGCGGGACGAGAGCGAGATTCGTCTCGAAGATCCTTCCCAGTGGGAAGCGCTCAACGCGTTCATCGAGCAGGACAGTTACCTGAGCAGTCACCGTGGAGAAATCGCGGAACGCTTCGGACTCATCAACCCGTGGTACACCGACCTGTCCCTGCGGATTCTGCAGGACTTCATCTTCGGGAACGGACGAGAAAACGTCATCCAGCTCAGCGTAGACTTCGAGAACATGCTGAACCTGTTCAGCTCGAGCTGGGGTGTGCGCAAGGTGGCGAGATCGGGAGCCATCAACCCGCTGTCATGCGCGGATCCGTTCGCCTGCGAGTACGAGGATGGCTACCCGGTGGTGAACTTCACCGGAGTTCAGGAGACGTTCACTGACGACCTGAGCCAGTTCTCCCGCTGGCGAATCCAGTTCGGCGTCAGGTACTTCATGGACTGATCTGTCGGACACGGGGCGCTGCCGAACAAGCGCCCGACCTCTCCCCGGGCCGACCGCAATTGCGGTCGGCCCGGCTCTGTTTGGAGGAATGGTGCTTTGCTGAGCTGCGGTTCGACGATCCAAACACTTCTGCTCACTGGCAGATTCAGCTGGGCGTGCGATATTTGTTTCACTGAGGAATCGTGACGGAGGCGCGTGCCTCAGGCGCGCGGCTCCGTTCGGGACAGGTTCGGGACAGGAATGTCGATGTGGCGTGGCGGGAAATGACCACCGATCGAGCGCCGGCCGGATTTGTGATCGCGCTGGCTGTCCTGGCTTCCGGCGGGGTTCTGGCCTCTACCTCTGCGGCGGGAGATCGAGCCATGAGACCTCCGCCACAGAGCGAGGCCGGCTGCACCGAGGAAGACGCGGCCCGGTTCATTCCTGTGATTCGATGGCACGCCGAGCGCTATCCGCACCTGCAGGTGGAAGACCTCTACAAGCTCCTGCACCAGTCGGTAGCCGGTCCTGCCCACGCGATCGAGGATCCGGAGATGGCCCGGCTGTGGCTGGAGCGCGAATGGAATGCCCTCGGGAATCCGTCCGAGGCCGAGCAGAAGTTCGAGCCCTTGTCGAGCGACGGTCGGCTGGTTCGGGTGAATCTCAGGCCCTGGCGAGCTGCCGGTCACGCTCCAGAAACAGTGCTGAACGCCTTCGTGCGGACGGCCGGGACACTTCCCCCGGATACGGCGCACATTCGAACCGAACTCGATGCGATCTCGGCGTGTACCGACCGGATTTCAGACGACCTCAGTCTGTCGGGACCCGTGATTCAGTCCTTCTTCAATGATCGGGCGCGCGACGGATACCCGGCGATCCATCACTCCGAGGAGTACTCGCAGACATATCGACCGGCGTATCGGGTGGTGCTGCGCAGCTACCTCGACTGACCCCGGACCGGCTGGCGGGGATCAAGGGCACACCGGCCAATCGGAAAGCAGACGTCAGAAGGGAAATCCCACGTCGATTTCGACCCTCGGCCACTCGGAGAAGTTCTCGCCAACCACGCTGAGAGCTCCGGAACCGAAGCGGGTCCAAGCTCCGAGCGTGAGCCCCCAGCCGCCGAAGAACGCGTCGTCGTCCCACTCCCATCGCTCAGGCAGCGCAGCCGCGTTGCCGCGGACCTGGGCGAACAGATCGGGCATGAATTCCCATTGGAGCCCGAGCATTCCTGCCTGCAGGTGTCTCCCCCTGCGTTCGTTCACCCGGAGGCCGTAGAACGGAAAGTGCCGATCCCGGTACAGGTCGTACTGCTGGGCCCCTCCAACGAAGAACAGGTAGTTAGAGGGCAGATCATCCCCATCGCTCGTTCCGATCGTCGCACGACCGAGGATTCCGATTCTGTCGGCGATCGGTATGACTCCCTGCACGTCCAGCAGGTGCTGGGAGAAGTCGCTGCCGCCGATCGACTCATCCGCCCACACGGTCTTCGCCAGCAGCTGCCAGCCGCGCCTTGGAAACCGCGCGCGATCCCAGCGATCGATCGCGGCCAGGCCCGCCAGCGTCGCGAAGTCCTGGTCGCCAGCTGTCCAGTCTTCGGCCAGCGGGGCCGGCTCGCTGTTCACGTCTTCGTAACCGAACTCCAGGCCGAGGAACGCATCATATCCGAAGCCGAGTCCGGCCAAGCCCCTGATGCTGGTCGATCTTACGCGCGGCTCCGACACCCGCTCCCCGTTGACGAATATGTCGAACGGCATCCGCTTGTTGTCCAACCGCAGCGCAAGCATCGGGGCTGCCGCCCAGCCCCAGCGCTTGCCGAAGTCCACCGCGAACCTGCCCTGTTCCCCCAACCTTAGATCCGTCCGCAGGAGCGACCCCGCCAGCAACAGGTTGCGGAACTCGGCGGTCGCGAGGATGGATGCCTTGTAGCGACCGTCATACCGATACGACGCACCGAGCTGATTCTGTTTCTTCTCTCTCACGTCCACGGCCATCACCACGGCGGGCGAGTCTCCGGCAGCGAGGCCTGACGCGACATCCTCTGACCGCCCGGTCTGCGCAGGCTCCAGCCGGTACCACACGTTCTTGTACAGTCCGGTGTCGTACAGACGGGAGATCGCCCGGTCCAGGTCTCTGGGTGACACGACGCTTCC
>JBDGUZ010000202.1:0-3362 GCA_039585915.1 Gemmatimonadota bacterium | reverse complement strand
CTCGACGTCGACCGTGCACGTGGTTGTCCCGACGTTCGACAGCAGGGTGACCTGCTTGGAGCAGCGGTCCTGCTTCTTGTCGCTGCACTCGTAGGCGATCGCCGCTCCGTCGCTTGGAAGCTGGATCACCTGCGTCCCGTCGGCGTTGTTGGTGATCTGGGCGCATACCGCCAGGTTCGCGAACCCGTCAGCGTCCGTGTCGAACAGGCCGCAGGCGTCGCCGGTCTGGCCCGTGCCGGTCCACTGGTCGATGTCGTCCCATGCCCACCTGACTCCGAGGCGTCCGGTCTGGTTGTCGGCCCGGGTGAACCAGTTCAGGTCCGACTGTTCCGGCACGTCGTTCGGGCCACCGTCGTCGTATACCGGCGGAATGAAGATGTATCCATTCGCCGCCGGTAGTATCGGGGCGGCCGGTGGAGGCGGACTCGCGACCGCCGTTCCGCCCAGCGTCTCCGGGCTCACCGTCTTGGACACCGTGATGTCAGGCAGCACATCGGTGAACGCCACAGCGGCGGTATCACTCGCCGTCGTCGAGTTCCCGTCGTCGTCCTCCGCGCTCCCCGTGACCTCGTCCACGTGGTCAGTATCGGCGGGGCCCGAGATCGTGGCGCCAAACGAGCAATTGTAGCTGTCACCGGCCTGCCCGGCGGCTGCCAGCGATTGCGGCACCGAGCATGTCGTGCTCGTGATTGCCGCGTTCCCGGCGTTGGCGACGTTTCCAAACACGTCGTCCGACAGGCCGGTCAAGGTCACCGCCTCGCCGCCCGTGTTGGCTACAGCCACACTGAACGTCACGGCGCCGCCGGTCTCGAGCACGCTTGTCGGACTCGCCGTCTTGGTGACCGAGATCTCGGGCAGCACCTCGGAGAACGTCACCGTCGCGTCGTCCGTCTCGGTGTCCGTGTTCCCCTCGCTGTCCGTACCGATCGCGGTGACCGTGTTCACGTGCGGAGCACTCGAGCCGTTGGAGAGGAATTGGCTGAACGAGCAGGAATAGTCGTCACCCGCCTCGCCCGATGCGGCCAGGCTCTGCGGGACCCCGCAGTCTCCCTTTCCGTTGAGGTCCCCGAACTTGTCGTCCGACAGAGAGGTCAGCGACACCGGCTCGGCGGAGTTATTGGCCACGGTCACGCTGAAGGAAACGTTACCGCCCGTCTCGGGCACGGTCGTCGGATTCGCGGTTTTGGTGACCGTAATGTCCGGCAGCACGTCGGTGAACGTCACGGTCGCGTCGTCCGTCTCGGTGTCCGTGTTCCCCTCGTTGTCCGTTCCGACCGCCGTGACCGTGTTCACGTGATCGACGAGATCCAGGCTCGAGAGTGATTCCGTGAACGAGCAGGAGTAGCTGTCACCCGCCTCGCCCGATGCGGCCAGGCTTTGCGGGACCCCGCAGTCTCCCTTTCCGTTGAGGTCCCCGAACTTGTCGTCCGACAGAGAGGTTAGCGACACCGGCTCGGCCGAGTTGTTGGACACGTTCACGCTGAATGAGACGTTGCCGCCCGTCTCGGGCACGCTCGTCGGATTCGCGGTCTTGGTGACCGTGATGTCCGGCAGGACGTCCGTGAGCGCCACCGTCGCGTCGTCGGAGCCTTCGACCGGCTGGCCGTCATCGTCCTGGCCGGACGCCGTCGCCACGTTGATGTGCGAACCTGACTCGCCGGACACGGTCTCCGTGAACGTGCAGGAATAGCTGTCGCCCGGCGTGCCGTCGGGCTGCAGCGTCTGTGGCATCGAGCAGGTACCCTTTCCGTGCAGGTCACCGAACACGTTATCCGTAAGGCTGTTCAGGGTGATCGTCTCGGCTGAGGTGTTGTCGACGAGCACTGTGTAGGTCACCGACCCGCCCGTCTCGGGAACGCTCGTCGGGTTCGCCGTCTTCGTGACGCTCAGGGTCGGATCCACCGTGTTGATCCCTACGCTCGCCTTCGTGGAGTCGCGTGCAGAATTGCCGTCATCGTCGCTGGCCTGCGCCTTCACCTCGTTGACGTGCGGCGCGCCCGGCGGTCCGGACACGGAGGCCGTGAAGTTGCACGAATAGCTGTCGCCGGGTTGCCCGCTCGCTGCAAGGGACTGCGGGAGCGAGCAGGTCGAACTCACGAGGAGCAGATTCCCCGGGTTCGCGATCTCACCGAACCGATCGTCCGTCAATATCGTGAGCGAAGCCGCCTCTGCCGAGAGGTTGGTCACGAGAACGACGTAGTTCACGTTGCCGCCCGTCTCGGGAACCGAGGTCGGAGTCGGGGTCTTGGTGATGGAGATCGAGGGAAGGACCTCGCCGAAAGTCACTTTCGCCGTGTCCGTCGCGGTCGCGTTCCCGGCGGCGTTGCTCGCGCCGGCCGTCACCTCGTCGATATGCGTTCCGTTACTTGCGTCGCCCACGAGGGCCGCGACGAAGGCGCACGAGTAGCTGTCCCCCTCCTGGCCCGCCGCGGCCAGGGACTGCGGCACCGAGCAGGTCGTGCTCGCGATCGCGGCGTTGGTGTCGCCGTCGGTCACATCGCCGAACACGTCGTCGGAGAGAGAATTCAGCGTCAGGGCGGCACCCGAGGTATTCGTCACCACGAGCGCGAAGCTCACATTGCCGCCCGTCTCGGGGACGGTATTCGGGGTCGCCGTCTTGGTGACCGAGATACCCGGCGGCAGAGTGTTGTTGAACGTGCAGGTGATGGTCTGGCCCGTCTCGACCAGACCACGATGCCGGTGACCGCGTTCGCGGCGAAACTGCTGCTGCCGTCCGTGCACGAGGCCGTGCTAAGCTGCCATGCGCCTGGAACCGTTTCCGTTACCGAGTAGGTCCCCGGAGCCACGGCGATCAGGGCCGAAGACCCGGGCCCGCCCGATCCGTCGTCGCCCGGCGCGCTGTAGGCCGTGTTCCCATCACGCGCCGCGGGCGACAGCGTGAAGTTGAAGCTCTCCGTGGTGGCCGGTGCCGTCGTCTTCTGAATCACCAGGTAGCCGGCGCCCGGCGTGATCACGCAATCGAACGGGTTGCTGTTCGGCGAACCCGATGGGAAGGAGCATACATTAAGCAGATTCGTCGAAGAGCCTGCCTGCAGTGCCACGAGGTCGAGATCGCACTCGGCGAGTACGTCGTACGGGGTATCGTCACCCGGCCAGGGGGCCAGTTCGTTGCCGACCTTCACGGTGCACGTGGTATTCCCGATGTTCGACAGCAGCGTGACCTGCTTGGAGCAGCGGTCCTGCTTCTTGTCGCTGCACTCGTAGGCGATCGCAGCTCCGTCGCTCGGGAGCTGGATGACTTCCGTGCCCTCTGCGTTGTTGGTGATCTGGGCGCACACGGCGAGGTTCGCGTTCCCGTCCCCGTCCGTGTCGAACAGGCCGCAGGCGTCGCCCGTCTGACC
>JBDGUZ010000201.1:0-4333 GCA_039585915.1 Gemmatimonadota bacterium | reverse complement strand
AACGGCCGCCAGCGCCGGATCCGCTCGGAGCGACAGATAAGATTCCCCGATCCGCTCGCGCAGGCTCTTCGACAGCCGGTCAAGAGCGTCGAGCACTTCCGCCGTATCCGCCGCGGTCTCGCGAACCGAGGTCAGGGCAGAACCATCGTCTGCATCCACCAGCTTCGAGGTCAGAACGAATCCCCGTCCGGCTGGAGTGATTTCGCCGACCACGACCGCCGGGATTCCCTCGCGGACAGCCAGCTCACGAGCCAGCTCGGCACTCAACGGCTCGTCTCTCGACACCTCCATGCGTCCCAGCGCCTCGACGAGAAACGCCGGCTCGAGCACCTGCACGTTCGGCGACTGCGACAGGTCCACCCGGAAGGCCTCGGTCGCGGCTCGAGCGAGTAGTGAGTCCTGCGCTGAGAAGTCAGCCACGATCACGGGGGCTCGGTCATCGATGACTCCGCGCGCCACCAGGCTGCCCGCGGGTCCGATCCCGGCCTGGCGCATGACGATCCAGGCGATAGTCACCGCGATCAGGAACAGAAAAGCCAGGGCGCCCCCGCCGAGCGCGTTGTGCCAGCTGAACAGTCGACGAGTGCCGGCCGCGGTCGATGCAGCCGCGACCGGCGCTTCGATCACCGTGCCCGAATCGGTCACGGATGTCTTGGCTTCCGCCTTCGCTTCATCGACAGCGTCTCTTGCTGGCGCGACCCCCTCCTGTACGAACGCTGTCGCCATCACGATCGGCAGGCCGATGATCAACAGCACGAGCGCGAACGGCTCCACCCAGTCCGGGAATCCCACGGAGTCCGCAAGCTGGGCCACCACCTGCAGCGCGATCCAGGACCCGGCGAGGTAGATGCCGAGCACCTGCCACAGGGAACGGCGGTGCGCCTCGTGAATCAGCTTCTTCATCCGCGCTCCCTCAGGATCTCTGCGAGTCGCGCGCGGGCTGCGTCCACGCGGGGCTGAAACTCCGGATCCGCCTCGTCCCACAGCTCGACGAATCGGGCCAGGTACATCGATGCCCTCTCAGGGTCGCCCGCCTCGTCGTACAGGTATCCGAGCCGCTCGTTGGACAGCGCCAGCACGTTGGCATCCCACCCGAGCCGATTGTGCGCATCCGTCTCGACGTACGCCTCGTAGTAGGCGATCGCCGAATCCTGGACCCCGAGAGAGTCGAACAGGATCGCGGCGGGCATATATCGGCAAAGGATGCAGTCGCGATTCTCCCTGGCCTGGTTTGCCTCGAGCGCTTCGGCGTATCGGCCCTCGCCCAGCAGCAGCGTGGCCTCGAGATTGAGGTACGTGTCGTCCATATCGGCACGGTATTCTTCCGGGACGACCGACTGAAACTCGGCGACCAGCTCCTCGACTCCGGCTCTGTCTCCCAGCCGTGCCAGCGTGAACGCAGTGCCGATGTAGTTCCTGTTCATCGGCTCGTCCGCCGCCAGCGGTTCTTCCTCGAGCAACGCGTCCAACCGAGCCCGGGCGCTGGCAGGGTCTCCGCGAACGATCGCATCGTACCAGACGTACCGGGTCAGCATGGACCGCCTTGGATTCGGGAGTCCTGAGCGCGCGTGGGCCCGTGCCGATTCCTCCGCCAGTCGTTCAGATTCTACCAAGCGTCCCTGCAAGGCTGCGACATTGGCCAACGTGCTCAGTCGTTCCATTTCGGTGGCCGGGTCAGCAGGGAGTTCGGCATAGCGTTCCGCAGCCGCGGCGACCGCCTCGTAGTCCTGTCGACTCGCTGCCAGCTGGACTTCGAGACGCACTACCACGTCGTCGGTCGGATACCTCTCGGCCGCCGTCGCGAGGTGGGCTTCGGCTTCTTCGTACTGCCCGAGGTTGATCTCGGCCCTGGCGAGGTTTCTCAGGTGAACGGCCACCGTGGTGTCGTGCTGGTAGGCGCGCGCGAAGTACTCGGCCGCGAGGTCCCACTCAGCCATGTCCTGGCTGTAGATCACGCCAAGATTGTTCAGAGCCCAGGTATCACCCGGATCCATTTCGATCAGCCGTTCGTACGCCATGATGGCTGACTGATAGTCCCGCCGTACCCACTCGTAGTACGCCGCTTCGCTGAGCAGGCGTTCCCTCTCGGTAAGCCGGTCCCGAGCCTCGAACGCGTTCTCGAGCGCTTCGATCCGGCCGCTGTTCGTCTGTCGGCGGAGGCCCAGATTCCTCCAGGCCATCGCGAATCTCGGATCGATCTCCACTGCCTCCTCGAGCAGGGCACGCATCATGTCCATGTCACCGCCACGATCGAAGATCGCGATCGCCTCGGTGTACTTCTCCAGCGCCTCGAGCGATCCGGTCGTGACCTGGTCCAGCGGATCGTCCGCCCTCAGGTCCGAGTATGACTCCCCGATCCGTTCCCGCATCCTGGCGGACAGTTCGTCGATCGCCGGGATGATCGCGTCGGCGTTCGCAGCGGTTTCCCGGTGCGACGCGAGAGTCTGACCGCTGCCGGCGTCCACGATCCTTGCCGAGAGCGCGTAGCCGTTCCCCACCGACTGGATCTCGCCGCCAATGATCGCCGGGTACCCCTCCCGGATGGCAAGCTGGCGCGCCACCTCGAAGGTCAACGGCTCGGACGGTTCGCGTTCCATGCGGTCCAGCGCATCCACCAGCACCGCCGGATCGACGACATCGATTACCTCCGACTGGCCCAGATCGATGCGAAACGCCTCGGTGGCCGCCGAACTTCCGACTCGAACTCGGCGATTACGATCGAGGCCTTCTCCTCCAGGAGGCCGCTGGCGACGAGAGACCCGACCGGTCCGATGCCGCTGTTGCGCATGTACATGAACCCGCCAGTTACGATCGCCAGCAGGACGAAGGCGAGCCCGCCACCCACGAGAGCGTTCTTCCAGGTGAACATGCGCCGCATCTCGGGCGACGGCTGCGGGCCACCGGCACTGGTGGCGGACGCGATTCCAGCCGGCTGGGCAGCCGAAGCGTCCGTGCCCGTTGGACCGGCAGGAGCGACGATGCGCTTTTGCACGAAGGCTGTCGTGAGGATGATCGGGAGCCCGATCAGCAACAGCACGAGGGCGAATGGAAACACCCAGCCCGGCAGCCCCATGTTTTCGATCAACACGTCCACTACCTGCAGGACGAGCCAGGAACCGGCCGCGTAGAAACCGAGAATTTGCAGCAGCGTGCGACCGCCCATCAGCCTCTCTCCCTCACGATTTCTTCGAGTCTCGCCTGGGCTGCCGCAACGCGCGGCTGCAGTTCCGGATCCGCGTCCTGCCAGAGTTCGACGAATTCTGCGTAGTAGATGGCGGCCCGCTCCAGATCTCCTTCCTCCTCATGCATCCGGCCGAGCGACTCGAGCACGGAACCGAGCCCGAAGGCGTCGAGGAGATGCCTGATGTGCCAGCCCCGCGACAGGTACGCTTCCCAGGCGGCGATCGCTCCGGGGCGGTCTCCCTCGGCCTCGAGGAGGAACCCCTTCCAGAACGGACCGCACTCCGGGCAGACGCTCCGCTCGAGGGAATCGTACAGATCGACCGCGGCCGTCACATCGCCTGTCTGCTGGGCGAGCTGCGCCTGCGCGACCGTCTGCAGAGCTACGTCCCATCCACTTCCGGCGAACGAGGCCTCGGCGGTCCGGTGTCTCTCGAGGAATGCCTCTGCGTCCTGCGTCCGTCCCAGTGCGGCACTGATCATCGCGAGATTCAACATGGGCGCCTCACCGTCCGGAATCGTCTCGACCGGGTAGCGGTCCAGGGCCTCATCGAGGATCGCCGCGGCCCCTTCCGGATCTCTGGCCGCGAGCAGCCGCGTCCAGGCCGACCAGGTCGAGCGCCACACATCGGTCCCTCCCCAGCCCTCGTCCGCCAGGAAGCGAGACGATCTGTCGCGCCGCGCCTCGGCTTCCATGATGTGCCCCTGCGTGGCTTCGAGCAGCACCCTGCCTTCCTCGGCGGCCCACTCCCAGTACCCGCTTCCGGATCCGAGCACGGTCATCGAATCGTACAGCGCGGCAGCCGTCTCGTAGTTCCCCGCTCCCAGTTCCAGGTCCGCGAGCCGGTTCACCATGTCCGGCGCTCCCGGCGCGACCCGCAGGGCCTCGTCGAGGACCGCGCGCGCTTCGTCCGTTCGGCCGAGCCCTTTCAGCTGGACGGACTGGTTGCCCAGGGCAATGATGTTGGTGGGATCGGCCGCGAAGGACCTCTCGTACAGCTCCAAAGCCCGTGTCGCATCTCCTTGTGCTGAAACCAGGACTCCGAGGTTGTTCAGCGCCCAGGCGTCGTCCGGATTGAGATCGAGCAGATTCTGGTAGGCCGTGATCGCACGTCCCTTGTCCTTCTCCACGTGACTGTAGTATGTGCCCTCT
>JBDGUZ010000200.1:0-2836 GCA_039585915.1 Gemmatimonadota bacterium | reverse complement strand
CGAGCGCGCTCGATCGTCCAGAAACGCTGCCAGGTCATGGGCCAGTCCTGGCGGAACCTGCAGGTGCACGACCTTATCATTCAGCTTCCGGACCGTAGAGCCCCGCAGACCGATGGCCTCTCCTCCCAGACCTTTCCCCTTTGCCGCCTCTATTACGTCCAGCCACACAGCCCTCAATGCCGACGCATCTGCCGGCGACGGCGAATCGTCATCGGGCTTCTCGGCACTTGGCGTTGGACTGTCGGTGTCGGGTATCGGCTTCGGTTTCGGACCGTCGGTACTCGGCTTCGACTTCGGCTTCGGCTCGGGCATCGAATGCCGCGTACGCTGCGGCTGCCGGGTCCCTTTCACTCTGTCCGGAATGTCGCCGGTCGAATCTTCCAGCAGCCCCAGCAGCTCATCGATACCGATCGATGCTTCCAGGCTGGCCAGTCGAAGGAGCAGCACCTCGAGCTGAATGCGAGGCTGCGAACTCCGGCGGAATCTGCCGGATGCCTCGAAGTCCGCAGTGGCCGCGAGCATTCGGAGTAACTCCTCGACCCGGAATTGCTCCGCCGCCTCAACGAACGCCTGGCGCGTCTCCTCCGGCAACTCCGGCGGGGCGCCGCCGGGATCGAGACGGATCGCCAGCAGCAGTCGCAGAGTCTCACCGAGTCCCCGTGCAAATTCCGCCAGGTCGTATCCATCGTCGAGCAACGCCTGGACGAACGGGAACACTGCCGCCCGATCTCCGACGATGGCGAACGAGAAGAACTCCAGGAACCTCTCCTCCTCGACCAGGCCCAGCATGCGCCGCACATCTTCGAGTCGCACGGAATCGCCCGAGAACGAGAGTACCTGGTCGAGCAGCGACAACGCGTCACGAACTCCGCCGTCCGCTCGACGGGCAATCGCCAGCAGCGCCGCGTCTTGCGCCTCCACTCCCTCGCGCTGCAGCACCTCGCGCAGACGACCGAGCAGGTCAGGCACTGTGACACGACGGAAGTCGAATCGCTGAACTCGTGACAGGACCGGCGATGCGGACTGTTTGATCTTATTCGGCTCGGTCGTCGCGAACACGAAGATCACTCGAGGCGGCGGCTCCTCGAGGATTTTGAGCAGCGCGTTCCACGCGTCCCGGGTGAGCATGTGGGCTTCGTCGATAATGTAGATCTTATGGCGATCGTCATCCGATGGGGCGTACATCGCCCGTTCCCTCAGGTCGCGTGCATCGTCCACCCCTCGATTGCTCGCCGCATCAATCTCGACAACGTCGAGCGAGGTTCGACCGGACCAGATCGACTCACACGACTCACACACTCCGCACGGCTCTCCGCCGGAGCGCTCCGGACAGTTGAGGGCCATGGCCAGCACACGAGCAGCCGTCGTCTTCCCGATTCCTCGGGGGCCGCAAAACAGATATGCGTGACCGGGTCTCCCGTTCTCCACCGCTGCGCGGAGAGTCGAAGCGACGTGATCCTGCCCGACCAGTTCGGAGAACTGGCGGGGTCGATGGCTGCGTGCGAGCGCGGTTCGATACATGCGGGCCAAGCTACGTCTCGGGCCAGATCGATGAAAGCCAATCGAGCGGAATTCGGGGGTTTCTGAAGACCCGGGCTGACCGCGGCGACCTTTACACGCTTACCGCTGCTACCTTCACGGTCCTGACGGGATTCACGCGCGCCGGCCCCGCGGGCCCGGGAACCGTCAAGTTATGCTCGTCCAATGGAACGGTCAAATCCTCGACTACGGTCGCTCGAAGGGTCACGATTCACCCGTCCGGAACGCGTCAGGCCAGTGTTCGACCAGCGGTGCACCACCCGGTGCGATCGTCACTCCTACTATGTCGAATCGGAACTCCTGTCCCTCACGTGGACGAGCTGCAATCCACGCGGCCGCGGCATACGCCAGCTTTCGTCGTTTGGAAGCATTCACGGCTGCTGCCGGGTTACCCCCTGGTCCCAGCCGTCTCGTTTTTACTTCCACGAAAGCGATCGTTCGCCCGTCCCGGACTATGAGGTCGATTTCGTTCCGGCCCTGTCTCCAGTTGCGATCCAGCACGCGCATGCCGTTCTCCTCCATCCAGCGCGCGGCGAGTTCCTCACCGGCCCGTCCCGTATCGTTCATCCGGGTCACTGAATCCAGTTTCACGAGTCGTCCGACGCTACTGGTGCCCCGGGGGGAACAACGGACTGTCAACCGAACAGCTGTAGAGGGCGACCGTGCCCGATTCAGTCCGAAAAGCGCCTGATCCAGCCCTCGTGGGCGAGCTCGACCTGTCCCGGCCAGCCCGCCTCGCTGACGAGCCTGGGCACATCGGCTACTCGTCGAAACTGTGGATACACGTGCGTGAGGAGGAGGGATGCCGGATCGGCTGCGGCGGCGAGACGGGCTACGGACCCGGGAGAGAGGTGTGTGTCGATCGCGTGAGAGTCCGGGAGCGAGCACTCGCACACGAGCAAATCCGCACCGGAGCAGAATCCGGGTAGCGAATCCGAAGGGCCCGTGTCACCGGTGTACACGATCGCGACTTCCGGCAGATCGATGCGAAGCGCACGGCTCTCATCGGTATGTGGAGTCGAGTGCGTTCGCAGCACGAATTCGGCTCCCACTTCGTCCGAACAGCCGGCTTCGGTCTCGTGTACCCTTACATCGAACCCCGGGTCGAGTACGTACTCGCCATACGCATCAGACAGACGATCGAAGAACACGGCGGTCCCGGGAGGGCCCCACACGTCGAGTGGCTCGCTCCGCCGGTCCGGCAGCAGGCCGTAGGTGAGCGCAAACAGAAGCCCCGGTATCGCTCCCGTATGATCGGCGTGGAAATGCGTCAGCGCCACGTCCGTGACCGCATGCC
>JBDGUZ010000199.1:0-2929 GCA_039585915.1 Gemmatimonadota bacterium | reverse complement strand
GACCGCAATGGCGACCTTGCCGGAATTCCCGGCGTCCTGCGCCTGCTGCCCGAGCCGACGCCCGTGGGGGTAAAGACCGAGAATGGTCGGCCCGTGGAGCTCCGGGATGCCGTGAAGACACGGAACGTCGCCGCGGCGGAAGGCCCCGAGCGCGTGTCGGGTGACTGGTGGAAGGATCCGTATCGCCGGGAATATTTCAGGGTCTGCACCGTGGATGGCGAGCTCCTGTGGCTGTATCGCGAGATCCGGCGCACGGGAGACCTGCGGTGGTGGCTGCACGGCTGGTGGGACTGAGCGAGCCGTCCGGACCAGCCGGTCCCCGGGACGACCTCCGGTTCGTCGAACTCGCGGCCCGGTCCGGATTCTCTCTCCTGGACGGGGCATCGACCCCCGAGACCCTGGTGGAGCGGGCCGCCGAGCTGGGCCTTCCCGCGCTTGCCCTGGCGGACGAGTTCGACCTGGGCGGAATCGTCCGGTTCGCCCGCGCCTGCGAAGAGTCCGGCGTGCGTCCGATCGTCGGGGCGGAGGTGCGGATGGACGTGCTTCCCCTCGTGCTCCTGTGCGAAGACGGTGAGGGGTACCACCACCTGTCCTCCCTGGTGACCGAAGCCCGCCTCCACCACCCGCGAGGGTCCCCGATGCTGTCCCCGGGGCAACTCGCGGGACGGACCGGAGGCCTGCTGTGCCTGCTGCGCGCGACCGGTCTCGATCCGACCGTCCGGACGACCCTGGACGCGCTCGATCGTGCGCGATCGCTGTTTCCCGACCGCCTGTGGCTCGCGCTCGAACATCACGGACTACCGGAGGATGGCCGCGCGTGCGAAGAGTGGCTCGCCTTCGCCCGGGTGGAGAACATCCCGTGGGTGCCCGTGAACGCGCCGCGCTATGCACGTCCCTCCGGGCGAATCGTTCAGGACGTGCTCGTCTGCCTGAGGCACGGAGTTGGACTCGACGAAGCCGGGGATCTGCTGAAGCCCAACGGGGAGTGGTACCTGAAGGGTGCAGAGGAGATGCGGGCCCGGTGGTGTTTCAGGAGCCGGGAGAGGGGCCCCTGGAGCGAGCCTGTTTCGCGCAGCGAATGCGAGCTCGCGGAAGGGGCCCCTCTCCCGACTTTCGTTCGTACACCGGGCTCGCTCGAGGGTGGGGGTTCTCCCACCTCTGAGGAACCCCCGTCCCGTCCCGCTCCGTGCACCTGCGAAGGGTGCCGCGCCCTGGCGCGCACCGTGGAGATTGCCGGGCGGTGCCGGTTCCGGATCTCCGATGTCCGGCCCCGGCTTCCCCCCTTTCCCGTCCCGGGAGGAAGGGGATCGCACGAGTTCCTGCGCGGGCTGGTGGAGCAGGGCGCGCGGGAGCGCTACGGGGATCCCCCCGGCGAGCCGGAGCGCAGGCAGATCGAGCACGAACTGACCGTGATCCGGCGTCTCGAGCTGGCCGATTATTTCCTCGTCATGTGGGACATCGTGCGGTTCGCGCGGCGCGAGGGAATCCTCGTGCAGGGCCGCGGATCCGCCGCGAACTCCGCCGTCTGCTATTGCCTCGGGATCACGGCAGTGGACCCCGTGGGGCTCGATCTGCTGTTCGAGCGCTTCCTGTCGGAGTCCCGTCACGAGCCCCCGGACATCGACCTGGATATCGCGCACCTCGAACGGGAGCGGGTTCTCCAGTACGTATATGAGCGGTATGGTCACGGTCACGCGGCGATGGTGTGCGAGTCGATCACCTGGCGGGGCAGGATGGCGGTACGGGATGCCGCCCGGGTGCTCGGACTGTCGCAGGAGTCGAGCGACCGGCTGGCCGCCGAGGTAGAGCGGGGAGGCGCAGGTGATGCCGTTCGACGGCTGGTAGAAGGGGGGATCGAGGCAGCTGGGCTCGATCTCCGCGATGCCCGCACGCTGGCACTGCTCAGGATCGTGCAGGGGCTCGAGGACCTGCCTCGCCATCGTTCGATTCATGTCGGAGGATTCGTGATCTCCGATCGCCCGATCGGCGAGATCGTCCCCGTCGAACGGGCTTCGATGCCCGATCGCACGATCATCCAGTGGGACAAGGACGATCTGGATCTGCCGGGCTTCATCAAGTTCGACCTGCTGGGGCTCGGCATGCTCACCATGCTGTCGGACGGGCTCCGACTGGTGCGCGAAAGCCGGGGCGTGGTCCTGGATCTCGCATCCCTGCCGCCGGATGATCCCGAGGTGTACGACATGATCTGTGCGGCGGACACGGTGGGAGTGTTCCAGATCGAGTCCCGGGCCCAGATGAACACTCTTCCCCGCGTGCGCCCACGCTGCTTCTACGATCTCGTCATCGAGGTGGCGTTGATCCGCCCGGGCCCGATCCAGGGAGACATGGTGCATCCCTACCTGCGGCGGCGGAGGGGTGAAGAGCCCGTGACCTACCTGGATCCACGCCTGGAGCCCCTGCTCGGGCGGACGCTCGGCGTGCCGCTGTTCCAGGAGCAGGGGATGAAGGTGGCGATCGTTCTTGCCGGCTTCACACCGGCCCAGGCCGACAACATGCGACGCGCGATGGGGTTCAAGCGCTCGCACCGGAAGATGCAGGAGGTGGAGCGGGACCTCGTCGCCGGTCTCGCGGCGAACGGAGTCGCTCCTGACGTCGCCGACAGGGTGCTCCAGTATCTCACCGCGTTCGCCAACTACGGTTTCCCGGAGAGCCACTCGGCCAGCTTCGCGCTGCTGGTGTACGCCTCGGCGTACCTGAAGCGCTGGTATGCGCCCGAGTTCACCTGCGCGCTCCTCAACGCCCAGCCGATGGGGTTCTACTCGCCGGCCACGATCATCCACGACGCGAGACGTCACGGAGTAAACGTGCGGCCGATCGACCTCGCGATCTCCGACTGGGACTGCAGGTTGGAGGGAGAGGAGGAGGGTCCTTCCGCGAGCTCGCGTTCGCGAGGCGAAAAACGTTCGCT
>JBDGUZ010000198.1:0-3017 GCA_039585915.1 Gemmatimonadota bacterium | reverse complement strand
AGGTTTCCGTGGTAGGTCCCGGTGTACACGTAGTCCCGCCCGTCCTGCCCTTCGAATGCCCACAGATCGGTTGTGGCCTGGCCCGTCGGGACGACGCCGTGCGCCACGAGACTGATCTCACGTCTCGGCGGCCGCGGAAGGGCACGGACAAGCACGTCGTGCCATACGCCCCCGATCTGCGCCGAAACGCGATACAGGCCTGGTTCATTCGGCACGATCACACCTGTGCGTCCGTCATCCGCGTCGACCTGGAGCGCGTCGAACGGCTGGTCCTCAAGGGCCTCCCAGCTCCAGCGCACGCTGCCCCCGGCGACAGGCTGCCCGGCCTCATCGAGCGCTCCGGCAGCCAGGCGCAGTACGTCTCCCACCCGCACGGACGCCGAGGCGGGCTCGACGACGAGCTCGCGGATCGGGTTCTCCACTACCCGGATCTCGGTCGTGCCGGACGCTCCGTCCGCCGCCGCGGTGAGACGGGCCGTACCGGTCCGGTTCGCATACACGAGCCCCGCGGGACCGACCTCGAGCACGTCCGGGTCGGAGGATGACCAGCGGATAGCCGCATCCTCCCGCACGCCGCCGGATGACGACGCACGAGCGGCGAGTCGTTCACGGGTCCCGACGTAGATCTCCCCGGATCCGGCATCGATCTCGACCTGCTCGACCGGCGGGTGGCGCACGACCACGTGCGTGTAGGCCTTCAGGTCCTCGTACCCGATCCGCCCCGGCGCCCAGCGTCTGATGCGCGTTTCGATTACGGTCTCGCCCGGCCGGATCCCGGTCACCAGACCGGCTCCCTGGTCGACCGACGCCTCGGCTCCCTGCGTCCACACCATCATGTCGGGGTCTGCCACGGGGTTCCCGGACGCATCGTATGCCGTCACGGTAATCGGCACCCGCTGTCCGACCGTGAGCACGAGCGAATCCGGTTCCATCACGATTCTCTCCACCTGCGGCGGGGTGGCGTCCTGCGCCGGGAGCGGACCGGCGCTGATCACGACCGCGAGGCCTGCCACGACCGAAGCCAGGAGCAGGCAGGACGGCCCGTGCGAGGACGGGGATAATCTCATCGTGTCGCTTTCGCTGGAGAATGGGCTCGGAAACGTTTGCCCAGAGTAAGCAGGGTCGGAACGGGTGGGAAGGTGGGTAGTCAGCCGTCGAATATCTCGCGCGCAGTCTCCCCTTCGCCCAGTCTGCGGAATGCCTCACTCCGAAGCCCGTTCCCGCCTCCCGCCGCCGTGAGTCGATCGGAGCCGGCGCCGATGTGGAACATCACTGCGAGCAGTACCCTGGCGATCTCCTCCCGCGCGGCTTCCTCGGACAGGCCGCGCTCACGCATCGCTTCGAATGCCGCTCGTGCCTCTTCATTCCTGTCGAGAATCGGACCCACGGCCCCCTTGAGCAGGGGGTAGGCCTCGGCAGGCGATCGCGGGGTCAGTGGGTCGTGCTCGTCCATGACCGGCACGATCCGGATCGAAGCCCGACTCCGCAAGCCGGGTTGCGGTGCGGCGCGACTCCGGGCCTCTTGCCCGACATGCCATTCGAACGATATCGGGAGATCATCCCGGACTGGAATCGGTTCACGGATGCCGTCTCCCGGCCCGAGACGACTACGATCCGCGTTCGAACGGGTCGGATCGATCCCGACATCCTGCTGCCCCGGCTCGAGCGGCAGGGGTACCACCTGCTAGCCCTCAACGGACAGCCGAACTTCTTCAGGGTCGAGACCGAGCCCCGCTCGATCGCCCTGACGCTCGAGCACTGGCTGGGGCTGTTCTACGTACAGCGCGCCTCGACGGGGCTCGCCGCGCCGATTCTCGAGCCGCGGCCGGGCGAACGGGTGCTCGACTTGTGTGCCGCTCCGGGTGGCAAGACCACTCATCTCGCCGACCTGATGAATGACCGGGGACCGCTCGTCGCCGTAGAGCCGAACGAGGCGCGGATCCGAGCCCTGGCCGGGAACGTGTACCGCACGGCCCACGTCAACGTGCTGACCGTGGCGGCCGACGGGCGGTTCTTTCCCGGCGGGGCGTTGTTCGACCGGGTGCTCGTGGACGCCCCCTGCTCGGCCGAAGGCACGGTGCGGGCGGGGAAAGGCAAGGTCCGCTCGAGGCCGGAGGCGTACCGGGAGTACATCGTCCGGTTGCAGGAGGATCTGCTTCGCCGGGCAATCGAGTTGACCCGTCCGGGGGGCACGGTGCTGTACTCGACCTGCACCTTCGCGCCGGAGGAGAACGAAGCCGTGGTGGACGCCGTGCTGAGGGACGCCCCGGCGAAAATCGAACCGATTGCGCTCGGTGTCCCGTTCGCGCCCGGCCTCACGGCGTTCGGCGACCAGCGGTTCGATCCGCGGCTCGAGCGTGCCGTGAGGATCTACCCGCACCACCTGGACTCGGGCGGACTGTTCCTCGCGAAGGTGCGAAAGACTGAGACCGCCGGAGACAACTCCGATGACGATCGGAAATCCGGGTGGTCTCCGATTCCCCTGTCATTCGCTGACGACTGTTCAGGCGGGCTCGACTCCGGGCAGGACACGCGGCGAATCGACGCCGTGCGGTCGGCTCTCAGCGATGTGTGGCAGGTCGACTCCCGGGCGCTGGACGGGGTCGACTGGCTGTTGAAGGGCGATCACGCCTGGGTGCACGGGTGCAGGGAGTGGCCGTTCGAGGCCTGGGCCGAGCACCGGGGCTGGAAGTCCGTGTCGGTCGGGCTGCGCGGGTTTGGCTTCGATACCGGGGATCTGCCGCGCCCGAGCAACGATCTGCTCCGCTGGCTCGGGAGATCGCTCGCCGGCCGCGGCGCGGACCTGTCATCGCTGGAGTGGCTGGGTCTGCTTCGACGGGAGCCGGTCCAGATCGAGGGGATATCGGACGGCTATGTGGCTCTTCGGCTGTCAGGTCTCCCCGTCGGTCGTGGCTTCGTTCGATCCGGCCGGGTACGCCACGAAATCCCCGGTGTGCATGCCCGGCTCCTCCAGGCAGTGCTCGAGCGCGCCTGACGACGCTTGGTCAGTCGGGGTC
>JBDGUZ010000197.1:0-4839 GCA_039585915.1 Gemmatimonadota bacterium | reverse complement strand
AGACGGAGCATTCCCCTAAGGTCCTTCCGACTGAGCGACGTGGGGTCCGGCGGTACCATGGACAGGATCGGCTTCACTGCCAGCGCCATGCGATACATCAGCTGACCGAACCGGACGTATGCGTCGGCATCCAGCGGAGAGTGCCGGTAGATCTCGCCCCGGGTCTGGTCGTGGTCGGCCCACCGGACCAGGTAGTCATCGTCGGGAAGCGGCGTGAACGTGCTCTCGAGCGGAAGGATCTGAAGACCATGCCTGGTCAGATCCAGTTCACGGATGATCTCCGGGCGAAGCAGGCTGACCACGTAGGAGAGGACCGAGAACTTGAATCCGGGGAAGATTTCCTCGGTCACCGTCGAGCCACCCACCAGATAACGCCGCTCCAGGACGAGCACCTTCCTGCCGGCCCTGGCCAGATACGCGGCTGTCGTGAGACCGTTATGGCCCGCACCTATCACGACCGCGTCGTACGCGCCTTCGCGGCCCACGTTCACCCCCTCTTTCGCGGCGGATCGAAGAACGGCATCTCGACGACGGTCGCCGCGGCCCGGAGGCGTTGATGCTCGACCGTTACCTCCATCTCGAGTCTCGTTCCCAGGGCACCGGCGGCCCCTTCGAGGTGAGCCAGCGCGATGTACTTCTTCAGCAGGGGAGACCAGCAGCCACTGGTCGCATAGCCGACCTGGCCGCTGCCGCCGTAGACCGGGACGCTCGTCCGCCACGCGGAGGACGGCACCATCGGAGGAAGGCCGGCGCTGCCATACGCCTGCTCCAGTGACACCCAGTCGATCTCGAGGCCCCGAAGCCGCCACTCCGGCCCGGTCGCGGCCTGGCGAACCAGCGCGTTCCGGCCCACGAAGTTCTCCTTGCCGAGGTCGACCGTCCACGCCAACCCGAGCTCGAGGGGCGTGGATTTCTGACTTTCGAGGAGCGCCTGATGCGTGGGCACGTAGTCCACTGTGACGAGGACCAGGCCGGCCTCGATCCGCGCCATGTCCAGGGCCATCAGCCCGGTCGGCACGATCCCGTACGGTCGGCCGGCTTCCGTCAGGGAATCCCACAGGCGGACGGCCTGCCCGGCGTCCACCCAGATCTCGTATCCGAGGTCACCGGTGTACCCGGTCCGGGACACCGAGACCGGGATGCCGGCCAGCTCCACGTTCGTGACCCCGAAGAACCCGAGGTCTTCGATCCCGGGCACCGCGATCGAATACAGGATCTTTCGGGAGGTGGGACCCTGAAGAGCCAGGGCAGCGGTCGATCCGGAGACGTCCTCGAACGACACGTCCATGCCGGCCGCGTTGTCGTGGAGCCACAGGAGGCTGGGGTCCGCGGAGGTGAGACGGAAGACGTTCTCGTCCAGCCTTGCCAGCGTGCCGTCGTCGATCACCTTTCCGTCGCCGTCACACCACGGCGTGTACATGACCCGGCCGACCCTGCACTTGCGGACGTTTCGGGTGACGAGGCGATCCAGGAATTGGACGGCGTCCGGCCCCCGGATCATGTACTTGTACAGGGGAGACACGTCGATCAGACCGGCGGCGTTGCGGATGGCCCAGTACTCCCTGTCGTGATACAGGTCGTACGAACCGGCGGCCAGGAATCCCGCCCAGCGCCGCCAGTTACTGGATCTGCACAGGGCTGAGGTCCGCTCGTGGAGTGGAGTGCCGGGCAACCTGTAGACAGGAATGATGGCTCCCCCTTCGCTGAATTCCGCCGGCTGGCAAGGAGATCGAACGATCCCTGATTGCTAGTCTTACAGAGTTTCGGACGCCGTGGCAATACGTGCGGCCTGACTGTCCCGTAAGCAGCTCGTCAGAGTTGTTCCGCAAGCTTGGACACCGGCCCAAGGAGCAGGTGAAACCTGTGGTACTCGGAGCTGGACTCGTCTGCGGACTCATGGCGATCGGTCTGGATTCCCTGGCGAGGGAGAGCGGCGTCACCGCGATCGTGGACCGCGGCGTGGCCCCGGGGATGATCAATTCGCTGGCCGGCCGCGTGGACCGGCTCCTGGTCAGATAGACTTGATGCAGGACGCCTGGCGCCGAGGTTGCCCCCGGCCGCCAGGCGTGTCAGCCGAATTGGTACCGGCCGCTACCACGTCGCTGCTCCCGGGCGACGCGCCTGTGTCCATTTGTTCAAAGCAACGCGTCGCACACCTCTGCCGGAAGCATCACCGCGTCGATCGCGTGGATCACACCGTTGCTCGCGAGGACGTCGAACGTGGCGCCCTGCTCGATTGTGATAATGGTCGCACTGTTGTCGATCTGCTCACAGCTCGTGTTGAGAGTGGCGCCCTCGGGATACAGGAAGTCTCCGATCTGGGTGCGCAGCTGGTTCGCGCTCAGCACGCTGTTCGAGTAGCGGCGGCCGTTCACCACGTGGTAGAGCAGAGTCGTGGTTACGAAGCCCGGACATCCAGTCGCCTCCGGACAAAGGTTGTCGGCCTGCTCCTCCGGAGTCGCGCCTGGAACCTCGAGGAACGTGAAGAGAGCGCCGAATGCGGCGTCGATCGGCGCGAATACGGTGTACGGACGGTCCCCTGACAGCTCGCCCGCCAGGCCAGAGCGCACGACCAGGGTCTCCAGGACGTCGAATTCTCCGTCGTCGGTCAAGACGACGTCGACGATCGTCGGCAGATCACCCTGCGGATTTCCTCCCTTGACGAAATCCGGATTCGAATCCGGTCCAAGCGTATCGTCGTTGCAGGCGGCGGTGCTGATCGCGATCGCGGCGATGAGGGCCAGGGAACGGCTCAGGGTCTTCATGGTCTTTCTCCTCTTTCGTTATCGATTCGAACTTGTGTCCCCCCGGACGCTGACAGAGAATACGCAGGCACGAACTATCTGTCAAGGGCTTGTCTAGAATTTACTGGCGGTAAACACTAGACAAACCATAGACCACATAGACGGCGGTTCCTTATCGTGTTCCTTATCGTGTTGCAGTCGGCGGGTTTGCGTGGCAGGCGGCAGGCCGTATTGTCCCGACTCGCGAATCGCTGCTCACGACGAAAAGGTGGATGCGCCATGCGGACACTCGAGGCTCGCGGCATCGAGCAGGGTCTCTCACCTGCTGCAATTCTGCGGGTGCTTCTCGCAGCCGTCGTGTGGCTTGGGCTCACGGCGTGTGGCTCCGGTGACACGGGTATCGGAGACGCTCTTGTCGCCCGTGCCGAGATCGTCAGCTGTGGAGATTCGGAAGTCGCGGGTTCGGTGATCTTCCGTGAACGACCCTCGTCAGAGGGGATCAAGCTGGTGGATGTCTCGCTCGAGGTTCGCGGACTGTCGGACGGTCGACACGCCGTACACGTGCACGAGACTGCGGTATGCGAACCATGCAGCGCGGCAGGTGGGCACCACGATCCAGGACCGTTTGGAGAGTCCGCGCCGGACGCCCCTGACTTCAACCATCCGTTCCACGGCGGCGACCTCCTGAATATCGAGGTCATAGACGGCGTCGGCAGCTTGAGCACGACGAGTAACCGGTTCACCCTGTCTCCCGGTCGAATGAGCCTGTTCGACGCCGACGGCAGCTCGCTGGTCATTCACTCGGGCACGGATACTTTCTGCGACCAGGAAGACGAGCTCGAGGCCGGCTGCGCCGGGGGCGCCCGGGATGCGTGCGGGGTGATCCGTCTGATGGAGCGGTAGATCGGGTATGCGAGGGCCGATCGCCGGACTACTGGGCGGAGGCTGACCGCCACACCGTCAGGCGGGGACTCCGGGGGGCTCAAGCTCCAACTTCAACTGGTCGGCCACGGCGAGTCCCGACTGGATCGCGCCCTCGATCGAACCATGTACCCGGTGGTCTCCGCACACGTAGAGCCCGTTCCCGGTCCGAATCGGTCGAGGAGCCACACCCCCGGCCGACAGCGATTGATCGGGCAACGCCTCGTCGATCCGGTAGGCGCGGATCTCGCGCCAGTCTTCGGCAGCCGGACCGAACCACTCTCTCATCTGAGCGCGCACCTGCCGCAGCAGTTCCGGGGTCGGTCGGCGCTCGCCCAGCACAGTCGCAGAGACCAGGTGTCGCCCGGGCGGCGCGTAGCGGTCCGACACCCGGCTCATCACGGCGAGATTCGTGACCGGACCGGAGCCCTCGCCGTCCAGGACCAGGATCCCGCGGTCCACCGGTGGCTCCTCGGCCTCGAAGTACCAGCAGAGGGCCGGCCGGTACGGAGGCACGTCTTCGAGATCGGCGAGCCGCCGGGTCGTCGAAGGATCTGCCGCCACCACGACAGCTCGTGCGGACAAAGACTCCCCCGACGCTAGCTCTACCGTGCGCGGTGTGACGGACTCGGCGCTCTCCCGAGTCCGAAGGCTTTCCTGACGCAGTTCCTCCGAGAGTTGCTCGGTCAGGGCCCCCATCCCGTCCGCCGGAACCGCTACGGGACCGGCTCCAAACATCTTGAATACGAACTCGAACATCCGGCTCGAGGTCTGCAGGGTGGCGTCGAGAAACACGCCTCCCAGAAATGGCCGGAAGAACCCCTCGATCATTCCCGTCCCGAACCCGAGGTCGGAGAGGCGCATGAGCGTCGAATCCTCGCGGGCGTCGAGGATCGCTTCTACGGAGCGGCGCCTCAAAGCGAGCGACAGCCGTGCGATCCGACTCTTGTCCGCGAGCGATCCGATGGGAGCGAGAAGCGTCGCCACCGCCTCCGATGGACGCCGGAACGGGTCGGAGACACTGATGAATCCGCCGCCTGCCCTCACGAGGGCGCCCGGTTCGAAAGGTTGAAGATCGAGACGGTCGTAGTCGAGGACCTTTCGCGTCGTCGGATACGCGGTGAGCAGGACCTGGAAGCCGCGGTCGAGCAGGAAGCCGTCCACGGCATCCGTC
>JBDGUZ010000196.1:0-3782 GCA_039585915.1 Gemmatimonadota bacterium | reverse complement strand
ATCGGGTGCCCTCCGACCCGGGTGACGATCACCGCCCTCGGATGGAGGACCTTGCGGATCTCACCCAGTACGTGCTGGGCGACTACGGCGGCCCGGATCATCTTGAATCCGCCTCCGGTCGAGCCACCCATCCCGCCCACGAACATCAGCGCCAGTAGGAGCGACTGGAGCAGGACTGGCCATGCGGCGAAGTCCGCGGTCCCGAATCCGGTGGTGCTGTGAACGGAGACGACGCTGAATATGGAGTCTCGCGCGAGATCGGTCGACCAGGCACTGCCGGATAAGCCGAGTACCACGAAACAGACGATGGAGAACAGAATTGCCGATGTGAGATACCAGCGAAATTCCGCGTTTCGAATCAGCGCCAGCGGTTTTCCGGTCAGCGCCCGATAGTGAAGGGTGAAGTTCACACCGGCGAAGAACATGAACAGCACGGTGACCCACTGGATCGCCGCCGAGTAGTACCCCATCGATGCCGTGCGCGTCGAGAATCCGCCCGTGGCGAGGGCGCTCATGGAGTGGTTCAGGGCGTCGAAAAACGACATGCCCAGGACCAGGTACGCTGCCAACAGCGCACCGGTGAGACCGACATAGACCCCCCAGAGCAGCCGCGCGGTCGTGGCGATCCTGGGTCGGATCTTGTCGGTGGTGATTCCGGGGGCCTCAGCGAAGAACAGCTGTGCGCCGCCGACTCCGAGCAGCGGGAGAATCGCGACTCCGAGCACGATGATCCCCATTCCGCCGATCCAGTGGGACAGGCTGCGCCACAAGAGAATGCTGGAGGGAAGATCTTCGATGATCGGGAATATCGTGGCGCCCGTCGTAGTGAACCCCGACACTGACTCGAACAGGGCGCCGGCGATCGACGGTGCGATCCGGGTGGTCATGAACGGGATCGCGCCGACGGCGACGATCGTGAGCCACGCGAGACCTACGACGGTGAGAGCTTCGCGAGCGTTGAGCTCCGAGTGCCTGGGCGTCACGAACCACAGGAAGAGTCCGAGCAGACCCGGAATCGCGATCGCGAGGAGCCACGCTTCGGTCAGGCCGTCACGAATGCCCAGCGCAGCGGCCGGAAGCATCGCCAGGGCTACTGCGATCAGGAGTCCGCCAAGCAGGTGAAGAATGTGACGAAAGCTCAAGAATCCGGCCGCTCAGCTCGGGAACAGCGCCGTGACGTCGCCCACCGCATCGGCGAGCGCGAACACGATCGCTTCGTCACCGGCCTGGAGGCTGTCCGACCCGCGCGGGATGACTACCTGTTCTCCGTGCACGATTGCGGCGAGGATGGCATGGTCGGGGAAATCAATCTCCTCGAGCGGACGGTTCGTCAACGGGGAATCCGGGCTGACCTGGAAGGAGATCACCTCGGCGTCCGAGTCCTTGAACACCGCCACCCGGTTCACGCTTCCCCGACGCACGTAGCGCAGGATCGCGTTGGCCGCACTGATCCGCGGGCTGACGGCGGTCTCGAGACCGATACGCCGGGCGAGCGGGAGGTAATCGGTCCGGTTGACGAGAGTGATGATCTGCCGCACGCCCAGGTCCCGGGCGACGAGTGACGAAATGATGTTTGCCTCGTCCTCTTCCGTCAGCGCCACGAACGCGTCGGTCTCGGCAGCGCCCTCGAATTCCATCAACTCCGCATCGGTCGCGTCACCCTGCAGAATCAGAGTGTGCTCCAGTCGCTCGGCGAATTCCCGGGCCATCTCCGGGTCGGAAACGAGAATGGTACCGTGCACACCGTGCTGATCCAGGAGCCGCGCAAGGTAGAATGCTTCCCGGCTCGGCCCCGCGATGAGCACTCGCCGGAGCTCCGTGCGAGCGTGCCCGCTCAACTCGAGCGCGGTCGGGATTTCCTCCTCGGTGGCAACCGCATACACGTGGTCGTGCGCCCGGAGTTCGGTGCTTCCATCCGGGATGATCGTATTTCCGTCCCGCTCGACCGCAACGGCCAGCAGGGATCGATTCTCTTTGGCGACCGCCAGCTCGCCGAGCGTCCGGCCATCCACGGGGGCTCCCTCGAGCACCGTGAGACCGATCAACTGCACGGCGCCGCCGGCAAATACGGCGACGTCCGTGGCAGCCGTAGACTGCAGGAGCCGGAAGGTCTCGACTGCCAGCTCCCGCTCGGGGTTGATCAGGACGTCCACGCCGAACCGGCTCGGATGCAGGGCGTCGCCTTCTCGATAGAAGTCCGGGTTGGAGACCCGTGCCACCTTCACCAGGTCCGGGCGTGCGGGAACGGCCATACAGACCACGAGGTTCACTTCGTCGATGCTCGTGACCGCCAGGAGAAGGCCTGCCGAATCGATCCCGGCTTCCTCCAGCACCACGGGATTTACTCCGCTCCCCTCGATGACCGAGACATCGATGTGAGTTTCGACGTAATCAAGTCGATTGCGGTCTACGTCCACCACGACGACGTCGTGCTGCTCTTTCGACAGCCGCTCGGCGACGTGGTATCCGACCTCGCCGGCACCTACAATGACGATACGCATGCCGCCCAATGTCCCCGCGTTACCGGTGCACGGCAAGAACGGCTGCCGGAGAGTGTTGCCGAAGGTGGGGGAGGGAAGGCAAGATGGGGTCGCGGGCCCGTAGCTCAGTTGGTCAGAGCAGCCGACTCATAATCGGTAGGTCGCAGGTTCGAGTCCTGCCGGGCCCATTATCCAGGAAATATCGACCACAGAAGAAATACGAGCAACGCCGTGCCGGCGCCCACAGCCAGTACGAACAGCGACACTACCGCTTGCGCCTTGAACGCCTGTGCGGGGCTGAATGTGACTTCGGGCTTGTCGGTGCCGCAGTGGGGGCAGCGGGGAGGTCGGTCCGACAATTCGTGACCGCATTTCCGGCAGGGCAGCGATTCCATCGTAATCTCCACTCGGGCAGGGGGTCCTGGCCCTGCCCGGTGGTTACCCTCCGGCCATTCCGGAGTTCAAACGGCGGACCCCCCCGCCGACCGGCCTCAGAAGAACCGAAGGCCTGCCGTCAGCTGGATCTCCGTTCCACTCTCGGAAAATGTGCCCCCCCCCGGATTCGTCGCGCTCACCGAGAGATAACCGAGGTAGGCTCCGAGATCGATCGCGCTGCCGCCGTCAAACGCGAACCAGTTGTAGCTGACCCGCCCCAGGGCGTACGGCCTGAGCTTCGAAGTCGGGATGAACAGGGTGTAACGTGGCTCGAGATATGCAGACCACTTGTTGAGTCCCTCGTCCGCTCCTCTCACGTCGTGTTTCGTCCAGCTTCCGCCGCCGCCGACGCCGAGGCCTCCGGGCCAGGTATAAAAGAGCTTGACGTCTGCCCCCATCCCATCCTTGTAGGCGTCGAATTCCTCACCCTGTAGAGCGGTGAACAGGAACGATCCCTCGAATCTCCAGCCAGTCAGCTTCGCCCTGAGGACATCGGTCCTGGTGTCCTCGATTACGGCTCTGTCGCCGTCGAGCCTGACCACGATCCGCTCGGACTGTCCCCAGAAGAAGTGACCTGCCGACACCTGTTCGCAGTAGTCGGGAATCTCGCCCGGGCTCTCGAACTCCGGAATCAGCAGGGTCGATGTGTCCTCGCCGCAACGCAGAATGCCGACCGAAACTCGCGTTCCGCGCACAATATCTAGCGGGAGTTCATCAATGCCGACGATGCCCGATGCGCCCGTCGTGCCTATCGGCTGCATGGCGCGGCGAAGGACGACAGCCACGTCCACGCCCGAAACCGGAGCACCGGCCTCCTCGACCCGGACGATCAGCGTGCCCGTAGCTCGCTGTGCCGTGGCCGATGCC
>JBDGUZ010000195.1:0-6198 GCA_039585915.1 Gemmatimonadota bacterium | reverse complement strand
ATGGGCGCTTCCACCTGCGTCGCATGCGGCGAGTGCGAGAAGGCCTGTCCGACGGGCGCGCTCACGGTGGCTGCGCTGTGGGAGCATGAAGAAGAGACGGCGACGGACCTGAAGACCGTCGACTCCGTGTGCCCGTATTGCGGCGTTGGCTGCGCAATCACGTACCACGTGGACGAGAAAGCGAACCGCGTCGTGTACGCCGACGGGCGTGACAGCCCGGTGAACCACGGGCGGTTGTGTGTGAAGGGCCGGTACGGATTCGACTATGCGGCACATCCGCAGCGGCTGACGAAGCCGTTGATCCGCAAGCACTCGGCATACCCGAAGGGTCCGCTATCCGCCGAGACCACGTCGTCGAACGGGAAGCGGCGGAAGCCGGGGGGCCTGGTAGACTACGACGAGGTGATGCCCCACTTCCGCGAGGCGACGTGGGAGGAGGCGCTCGAATTCGCCGGCAGCAGACTGCGGGAGATCCATGACGAGCACGGCAGCGGAGCGATGGCCGGGTTCGGGAGCGCCAAGTGCTCGAACGAAGAGGCGTACCTGTTCCAGAAGCTGATCCGGGCCGGGTTCGGGACCAACAACATCGATCACTGCACCCGGCTATGCCACGCATCGTCGGTGGCGGCGCTGCTCGAGACGATCGGCTCGGGAGCGGTAACGAACGTGTTCGCCGACGTCGAGAACGCAGACGTCGCACTGATCAGCGGCTCGAACACGACAGCCAATCATCCGGTGGCCGCCACGTTCATGAAGCAGGCGGTGAAGTCGGGGCGCACGAAGCTCATCGTCGTCGAGCCTCGGCACATCGAGATGGCCGACCACGCGGAGGTGTTCCTGCAGATCCGTCCGGGCACCGACGTGGCGTGCTACAACGCCTGGATGCACGTGCTGATCGAAGAGGACCTGGTGGACCAGGAGTTCATCGACCAGCGCACGGAGGGGTTCGAGGCGCTGAAGGAGCTCGTATCACACTACTCACCCGAAGTCGCGGCCGAGGTGTGCGGTGTGGATGCCGCTAAGATCCGCCGGGCCGCGCGGCTGTTCGGGTCGGCCGGCACTGCGATCGTGTTCTGGGGCATGGGGATCTCGCAGCATACGACTGGCACCGACAACGCCAGATGTCTCGTGTCGTTGATGCTGATGACCGGGAATGTCGGGAAGATAGGAACCGGGCTGCACCCGCTGCGCGGACAGAACAATGTGCAGGGAGCGTCGGACGCCGGCCTGATCCCGATCACGTACCCGGACTACCAGAAGGTCGGTGATCCCGAGGTGCGGGCGAAGTTCGAGGCCGCGTGGAATGTGGAACTCGACCCGGATCCGGGACTCACGGTGGTCGAGATCATCGGTGGGGCGCTGAAGGGCGAGATCAAGGGGATGTACATGATGGGGGAGAATCCCTTCCTCTCCGACCCGAACACGAACAAGGTCCGCGAGGGACTTGCGAACCTCGAGTTCCTGGTGGTGCAGGACATCTTCCTCACCGAGACCGCCGAATTCGCCGACGTGATCCTGCCGGCGACCACGTTCTACGAGAAGGAAGGCACGTACACGAACACCGACCGCCGGGTGCAGGTCGGCCGGAAGGCACTGGAGGCGCCGGGAGAGGCGCGCGAGGACTGGCGTATCATCTCCGAAATGTCGACGGTGATCGGCTACCCGATGCACTACGACTCGCCGGCCGAGGTGTTTGCGGAGTTCACTTCCCTGGCCCCGTCCTACAGCGGGCTCACCTACGAGAACCTGGGGCTGACCGGGAAGCTGTGGCCCTGCCCCGACCCCGAGACCGGGGACGGAGTCCAGGTGCTGATGACTGAGACCTTCCCCACCCCGGACGAGGAGTTCCCGTTCGTGCTCAACACGGGCCGGCTGCTGGAGCACTGGCACACGGGGACGATGACCCGGAGGTCGAAGGCGCTGCACGCGATCGCTCCGGTGCCCGAGGTCGACATGCATTCGAGCGACCTGGAGATGCTCGGACTGGCCGACGGGGACCGGGTGACGGTGTCGTCGCGGCGCGGCGAGATCACGCTCACGGCCCGAAGGTCGGACCGGATGATCCCCGGCACCGTGTTCATTCCGTTCCATTTCCGGGAAGCTGCGGCGAACGTGCTGACGATCGACGAACTCGACCCGTACGGGAAGATCCCCGAGTTCAAATTCTGTGCGGTGAAGCTCGAGGCGGCGGGTGATTCGACCCCGGACCTTAGCTCTTAGAACACGACCGCGTTGACGATCCGCTCCACCAGGGCCGCCGCTGCCCACGAGAGGAGCGGAATCAGCAGGTACAGGGCGAAGCGGGCGTACGACGAGGTTCCGATCGGCCAGTCCGGGATCTCCCGTATCAGTCCCCGGTACGCGGCCAGGTCGGCCAGCGTGCCGGGCGTTTCTCCGCTGATGGCTGCCTTCAGGGACGTGCGCCCACTCCGAATCCGCTCATCCACCCACATCAGCTCGTCTGCCTTCGCCTGTCGGATGCGCGTATGAACTCCACGCACCGGTAGCAGGAACGCGGCGCCGGAAGCAAGCAGGGTGGGCAGCACCCAGAGCAGACCCAGCAAACCGAACCCCTCCTCCGTCACGACCATGAGCCCCGCGATCGAGACGAATCCCAGTACGAGCAGTGCGTTCGTGAGCCCCTGTTGGGTGAACGGCTGAAGGGGGCGAAGCTCTAGCAGGTCCACGGTCGACAGGCCTGCCGCAAGCCGGGACATCCGGCTCGATACGGAGACGACGGCATAGAACAGCCAGCCGACCCACATGGTCGCGATCGGCCCGAGGACCCTGTGCCAGACCACTTCCGGGCTCCACGTTTGCGGATGCCAGAGCGCTTCCGGAACCGGCGGGACGATGTAGGGCGTGGCAAATCCGGCCAGCAGGCCGATGAGTCCCGCCACGAGCAGTCCTGTCAAACCGAGGCGGACAGAGGAGGCGATCGCGGCACATTCCTGGTCCGTGCAGTCGAGCGCTCCCTGAAGCTCGAACACCGTGCGCCTGCCTCCCTGGACGACCGCGAGCAGGGCAGCCGGCAGGTACCCCATCAGCAGCACGTGAACCACCGCGATGCGAAAGTCGCGCAGGATCCCCGTTGGCTGGCGGGACAGGGCGCCGGCACGCGCGGCGTCCATGATCCCCGGCCACTGCCCGAACGCCGTCTCCCACGCGAGAAACGCGATCAGGAGCACGCCTCCGATGCCGAGTCCGAGCTTCAGCGGCGAAGTTGTCGCAATCCTGAACCGGCTGACTGCAGGCACATCATTCATGTGCTGGCTCTTCCTGTACGCTCTGCCCTGGAATTGCGGCTCGGTCCTCGCCCCGTGCTGCGATCGGAATCTACCGGCCCCAGGCCAAACTCGCTGAAGCAAAAAAATCGAGGGGACCGGTGTGTGCCAGCCCCCTCGGGGTACGATCCTGGCGGTCCGTCCGACGACTCAGTTGTCCGGAACGTACGACATGTCCTTTATGTACCGGGCATCCTCGTGCGTTAGTCTTGCTGCGACGTCGTTGAACTGCTCCTCGATGGGGTCCCAGCTCGCCCCGGCCGCCTCGACCAGGTCCTGCCAGTTGGCGTCAGAGTAGAATTCCGACAGGTTGGGTCCGAAGAACACCCAGCCCATGCGCTCGTCGCCAATCAGGGTGCGATACGCCTGCACACCGTACGGATAGCCGATTGTCTCGAGGAAGGCCACGAAGTCACCGGCGTACTTCGCCCACGCCTCCTCCTGGCCGGGATTCAGCCATTCGAAGTGGAAGTGACCGACGTTCCAGTCCTCGTTCGTATAGCCCTCCGGCCAGTACCGCAGGTTCGGGATCGCCTCCACGATCTCGGTCGACACGCGCGCCGGAATCTGCCCCATCTCGGCAATGAACGCGTCACGGCCCGCCTCCCCGGAAGTACCTTCGAAAGCACTCCAGAACTGCATCGGGTCGTCGAAATAGGCCATGTTCTCGACCGGATAGTAGAGCAGGAAGCCCTTCTCGTTACCCCAGAAATGCCACTCGTAGGAAACCTCGGCGGCAAGCGCGGCCTCGACGAGATCGGTGACCGCCTCCCGGTAGGCGTCCCGGTATGCCGGCGCGACCTCGACGCGCATGACATAACCGATCTCGCCCCTCTCCTCCTGCTCCTGGGCCAGGCCGGACGCCGGCAGCACCATCAGCAGCAAGGCGAGACAGCCAGCGACGGTAAGGAATCGACGCATGATGCACCTCCCCTGGTGGGTGTGAAGCCGGCCAACGAGACGTCGGCGAGGAGAGGGGAGCGAACCGGGTCCGTCGTTCCTGCATTGCAGGTCACCAGCTGTGCTTGGCAAAGATAGCGTTCCAATGCCCCCGGTGCATCAGAATCGCAGCCGATGTACAGAGGGGACCGGCGTCCTGCCGGCCCCCTCGGGGAAAGGATCGAGCCCGGACTGAGCCGGGGGTGTGTGATCAGCCTCCCTTGATCTCGATCTTGCGCGCCTTGGCCTCGGCCGCCTTCGGCAACCGGACTGTCAGCACGCCCTTTGCGAAGTCCGCGTCTACGGACTCGGCGTCAATCGTGTGCGGGATCGAGAAACTGCGGGTAAACCGGCTCCAGCTGCGCTCGCGCAGATGGTAGGTCCCCTTCTCTTGCTCTTCCTCCTCGGAGTGCTCGCCGGTGATCGACAGCACGCCCTGCTCGAGGTTCACGTCGATATCGTTCTCGGTGAACCCGGGCAGGTTCATCTCCAGAACGAACTCCTCATCCGTCTCGTAGAAGTCGGCCTCCGGACCGGCCGGGTTCATCGTCGCCATCGGGCGACCGAAGAACTCGTCGAACAGCCGGTCCACGTCCCATCTGGTCTCCGGGAAATTCCTCAGCACCGCCGTCGGGCGCCGTCGCGTGGGAAGCATCATTGTCTCTCTCCTCCGTCTTACTGTCCTGTATTTCCGGCCGGCCTCGTGCGCGTCCGGTAGCGGTGTCGTCGGGACCCACACTACGTGGCGGGGCCCGTGGTTCTTGACGGCGACGGCTGGTGTCGCAACGAGCGTGCCGCGGGGAGAAGCGATGATTCTGCCAAGTTTGCATACAACAACGAGTTACGGCTGTCGTTCGGACAGGCGTGTGCCGATTAGGCAGGAGATGAATGGTAGATGCAGCGTCGGGCGCAGGTGGGGATCTGGACCGTGCCCGCTCAGGTATCAGAGGTAGACGATCCCCGGGTGGAGAGGGTACACTGTCCGCCCCTGGCCCCGTAGCTCAGGTGGATAGAGCGTCGGATTCCTAATCCGAAGGTCACTGGTTCGAGTCCAGTCGGGGTCATAAGGACTTACGCCACCCCTGAGAAGTGCCTTGCCCACGCTGGTGCCCACGTTTGGTGCCCGGCGTGGGCTTTTTCATCCCACAGCACGCCGAACGAGCACCCGGATCCCTGCCGGGTGTGGGAGGTCGTCATGCCCACAAGCCAGCAGACGGGACAGCTGGACCTCGACCACGGCACGCCCACCGAGCCACCAGACGAGCCACCCCGATTCCGACCAGGACGCAGCCCGGTGAGCTGCAGCTGCGACCGACCAACAGGACAATTCTTCTGCAATACGTGTGGCCGGATGCATCGCGGGCTATCGGTGATCCGCCGGTCCCAACTCAGGCTGTGGATCCGGCTCTACCGGCGCGAATAGATGCTGGACCGATCCTTCAACCTCCTCCATGGAACATGAGGTATTGATCTCCTTGTCCACCTCGGCGCACCTGTCTGTATCATAATCCGGATAGACAGATCTCGTCGTTCGAGTCATGAACACTTCCGTCCGGCGGGTGCAGGCGCATTGTCTATCGTCACTACAGTCCGTGAAGGCGGCTGAACTGATGACCAGCGCGGCAACGACGGTAGCACGTCTCATGCTGACCTCCGGCTGAACTTGATTCCACTGTCTGCCTAATTACACGGATAGTCGGCGAGATTCGTGTGTCCGGTTGGGGCCGCAACAAAAAAAGCCCCCACACCTCGTGAAGGTGCGGCCGGAGGAGTGACAGCCCCAAAGCAAAGCGCCCGGCCGGAACCGGGCGCTTGCCGATGATCTCAGTCGAGCTGAAAGATCTTTCCCTTGCTCAGACTCGGACTCCCACCCTCGCATACGATGTGGGGCGGCGCGGCGGACGCCTTGGCGTTGATGACGACCATGTACTCGATGCCCAATCCCTCCAACTCGCCCGTCCCGACGCCCGCCAGA
>JBDGUZ010000194.1:0-3326 GCA_039585915.1 Gemmatimonadota bacterium | reverse complement strand
GCTATGTAGTGCTCGACCCGGCCCGCGGCTCGCTCCGCTACGCGAATGCCGGGCACCCGCACGCCTGGAGGATCCGCGACGGAGACACGGTGCGCCTCGAAGCGCTCAACCCTCCCCTCGGAATCGCGGAATTCGATCAGTACGAGAGTCGAGAGCTGCCCTGGGAGGCCGGGACGGACACGCTTCTGCTGTTCACGGACGGCTTGAGCGAATGTCTGCGCACCGGGCAGATGTGGTCGGACGATGTCCTCACGCGCGTGGTGCTCCAGGCTTCGACGGCCAGCGCCGGCGAGATTCTCGATCGGCTGTTCGAGCTAGCCTGCGTTCCGGACGGGGAGGCTGTCGATGATCGGACCGCGGTGGTCGTGAAATGACGACGGCGAGGGGTGGGCGTTTGGTTCGCGCCAAACGTTCCCTGAGCCAGAACTTCCTCGTCGATCCCAATCTCAGGGGCAAGCTCGTCGAGACGCTCGGAGCCGGCCCGGATGACATGGTCCTCGAGATCGGACCCGGCCACGGAGAACTGAGCGAACGCATTGTCGGAGAGGTGTCCCGACTCGTGCTGGTCGAGAAGGACGATCGCCTGGTCGAGCTTCTGAACGAGCGCTGGGGAACCCGTGAAGATGTGTGCATCGTTCACGCCGACGCCCTGGAAATAGACCTGTCGGAGCTCGTCGAGGGGTGCGCTGCGCCTCGCGTGATTTCCAACGTGCCGTACTCGATCACCTCGCCGCTCCTGTTCCGGCTCCTGGAGATTCGGCCACTGCCGAGCCGCCTGGTCGTACTGGTACAGGAAGAAGTCGGACGTCGTATCGTCGCCGACCCGGGAACGCGCGAATATGGTGCCCTGAGCGTCGGAGTCAGGGCCCGAGCGGACGCCCGCCTCGCGTTTCGCGTCGGAAGGCGTGCGTTCCGACCGGTTCCGGCCGTGGATTCGGTCGCAGTCGTCATCGAGCCGGTCGCCGACGGCCCGGAAGAGCACGAGCTCGAGGCGCTTCGCGACCTCACCCGCGTGGCGTTCTCTCGCCGTCGAAAGCAGATCCGCAGGATTCTCCGGGACGCCCCGGAATACGGCCTGTCAGTGGCGGCCGCCGACGAAGTACTGGCAGAGGTGGGGGCCGACCCGACGGCTCGTCCGGAGACTTTCGATCCGGGACTGTTTCTGCGGCTTTCGGCACAGCTCAGGTCCGTGGACGACGCCCCTGAGAGTTGAGGCGGCGAACGCGGACGGATATTGTACTCGTGACTCCTGTCACAAGGGCTATGAATACTCGGCGAATATCTGATTCAACCGTACGGCGTCTGTCCGGATACCTCCGGCACCTCCGCTGGCTGTCAGCCGAGGGACGATCGGTCGTCTCGAGCCGGGAGCTGGCTGACGAGACCGGCACGACGGCGGCGCAGGTGAGAAAAGACCTCAGCCAGTTCGGCTCGTTCGGGCAGCGAGGCCGCGGATACCAGGTCACCGATCTGCGCGATGCGCTGGTGCGAATTCTTGGAGTCCGCAGGCAGTGGCGCGTATGTGTCGTGGGAGCGGGCCGTCTCGGTTCCGCGTTACTCGGCTACGAGGATCTTGCCCGCCGGGGATTCGAGATCGTGGCCGCGTTCGATCTCGATCCCGCGAAAGTAGGGCGCAACGTACGTGGCGTTCCGGTACTGCCACTGGCAGATCTGGAGCGGGAGATCGACACGCGGGGCGTGGAGATGGCAATCTTGGCAGTACCGGACGCTCCGGCGCGCCAGCTGGCGCGCCGTCTGGCGGCCGCCGGAGTGACCGGAATCCTCACGTTTACTTCGACCAAGATTAGTCCGGGGCCGGGCGTGGCGGTTCGCGTAATGGACATCGCGGCCGAACTCGAAGGACTCAGCTACACCATCGTGACTGGCGCCAGAGCGGGCGGATCGGGCGCATGAGCCCGGTCGATACGGAGCTGCACATCACGAGCGAAGTCGGACGGCTCAGAAGGGTGATCTGCCATTCGCCGGGGCCCGAGTTGACGGTCGTGACTCCGAGCAACCGGGCCGACTATCTGTTCGACGACATTCTGGATCTCGAGCTCGCCCGACGGGAGCACTCGCGGTTCGTGGCGATCCTGTCACGCTTCTCAGAGGTGCTGGAGGTTGCGGATCTGCTGGCGGAGATCCTCGCGATCCCGGAGGCCCGCTCCTACGTGGTGAACAACTCCGGGGACGCGATCCGCGAACGAGCGACGGATCTGTCGGCCGAGGAGCTGGCCCGGCTCTACATCGAGGGCGAAGAAAGTCGCGGCGGAGCACTGGCGGAGCTCGTGAACGAGTCGGGCTATGCGCTTCCGCCGTTGCCGAACCTGTTCTTTACGCGCGATTCTGCGGCCGTGATCGGGAAGCGGCTGATGATCGCTTCGATGCGGCACGAGGTCCGCTGGAGCGAAGAGGTACTGTCGCACGCCCTGTTCGCGTATCACCCGGCGCTCCGAAACACTGGTCTGTTGTACAACGGGTCGGAGGAACGTCGTCTGAATGTCCGGCTCGAAGGCGGGGACGTTCACGTTCTCCGTCGGGACCTTCTCGCGGTGGGCATGTCGGAACGGACCACGGCGGCCGGAATCGACCAGCTCGCCGAGACGCTGTTCCGGGATGGGGAAGTGACCGACCTGCTGATCGTGCTGATGCCGCCCCATCGGTCGTCGATTCACCTCGACATGATCTTTACGGTACTCGATAGGGATCTATGCTGCGTGTTTCCACCGTACTTCCTGGGACCCACCCGGCTTCCGGTACTGCACGTTCGGAAGAACAGGGCCGGGGTGGTGGAAGCTCCAGACCTGTTTACAGCGCTGCGGGATGTCTCGAATCCCCTGCAGCCTCTGTTCTGCGGCGGCTCGAGGCGCACGATGCAGGAGCGCGAGCAGTGGGCGAGTGGCTGCAACTTTGTAGCGGTCGGGCCGGGCCAGGTACTCGCCTATGCGAGGAACGAGCACACACTGGATGCGCTGAACCGGGAGGCGGGGTTTCGAGTGATCAGCGGCGTCGACTTTCTCACCGGTGACGAGGAGCCGGAAGAGGATGAGCGATTCGTTCTCACGTTCGAGGGTTCGGAACTGGTGCGCGGTGGAGGCGGACCACGCTGTATGACCCTCCCGGTTGAGCGCGAGCTGGTGGGTTGAGCGGTCCGGGAATTGGCTTCGAGCACCAATCGACGCTGGTCCAGCGGGCCCTCGATACGATCGCGAGGGCGCCGATCGCGACAGAGGACCTTGCTCGGGAAGTGTTCGGATTGCGGACGGCGCCTGCAGGCCTGGCGTCGAGACTCGTGTTCGATCTGCTGGGCGGTGATCGCCGAGTGC
>JBDGUZ010000193.1:0-3328 GCA_039585915.1 Gemmatimonadota bacterium | reverse complement strand
AATTCAATAAGCGGCTCTGTCATAACTGCCGACAGAGCCGCCCTTTGCCAATCGGGGCGCGGGGATTTGAACCCCGGACCTCCTGAACCCCATTCGCGTGGCGGTGCGTGCGTACACTTCGATACAGTTGATTACACGCTGATTACGGGGTTTTCACCTCCGTACACTTCCGCTCATTCCTCCTCAGTTTGTTACAGCTACGGTTACAGTTCTGGAAAGCGGAAGAGCACGGCGTGTAGCCGCAGGCATTCGAGCCTCGGCGGGACGACCGCGCACACCTCAGTTCACGTGCGGGTCGAAGTTCTCGATGAGCCAGGCGTCGGACTCGGACAACCCCTCCCAGCAGATCCAAGAGGTCTCCGACCCTTCGACCAGAGGATCGCACGCGTAGTCGGGCTCCTCAGGTAGGGTCAGCGCAATCTCCGGCTCGCCGCCGTCCATCGGGATGAACAAGATGTCGTTCCCGACCTTCGTGTAGATGCTACTTCCATCTGCCGTCCATCCGTCGGGCTCATACCTCGTCGTCCTCGTGTTCGCACGTACGAGGACTTGCGTCGAATCGGTGAGTGAGAGTCTCCATAGTCCAGAGTACTCAAAGAAGTCGTCCCGCCACCAAAGCACCGCCACCCAACGCCCATCGGGAGACGTCCTCGGCAGGTTCATATAGACGCCTACAGAAGCGTTCGTTACGAGGGGTCGACTAACCCCCTCGACGATCCCATCGTTTTCCCCGTCCTCGTCATAGTAGTCCACGTCCAGATTCGCTGGAGTCAGGGGCACGGAGCCATCGCCGGATCGGATGCGCAAGCTGTCTACCACCCAGTAGTTCTGGCCGCCCGGCATCTCATACATCAGCGGGCCTGAAGCCCACTCCACGTCGAAATTCGTGACGCTCCCCTGCAGTCGCATCGCCGCGCCACTGGCTGCGGAGATAAGCCATACCTTCAGGGTATCACGCCACGGAGCCGTGAACGCCAGCATCTTGCTGTCGGGAGACCAGGAGAAGTCGCGAACGTTGCCACTGCTCGTGAGACGCTCGGGTGTGCCGCCCTCTATGGGGACCTTGTAGAGGTCGGCGCCGAAGGTTCCGCCGACAAGGAACGCCAGCCACTCGCCGTCCGGGGACACCCAGAACACTTGTCCACCTTCGGTGCCGGCTACAGGCTCTACCGTCAGGCCCCCGCTCTCGTCGGACCAGAGTCGTACGATTCTGCTCTCCGCCAGAGTCTTGACGAGCGTGAGCCTTCGGCTGTCTGAGGAGATAGAGCCAACGACCAGCGAGTCACCGAGCTGCAACAGGGGCTCCGGTACGCCCGTCGGTTCGCCGGTAGGCGACGTGGCAAGCCGCATCAGCTCTGATCCCGATGGAAGGTCACGGACGTAGTACAGGACCCGTCCGTCGTCCCTCCAGTGGAGGGAGGTGATCCGCTCGCCACCCTCCACCATGAGTCGCTGATCGTCCCCACTCCGGCTTACGGAGCGTATGCTGCCGGTACCCGAGCCGTACGTAGATACCGACAAGTAGTCACCGCGAGGCGAGTACGCGGCATCCTCGATCCGCTCGTAGGTACCGGCGACAGGGATCGAGTCGACACCCTCTGGCCACTGGGTCTCACCCCGGTTGCCACACAGGGTGTCGATATCTATGTGCTTCCAATGGGAGGACAGCGAGAGGCACTCGCTGCCGTCTGGAGACACCTTCGGGGCACCCCATCCCATTAGCTCGACCGTGCCGCCAGTCGACGCCACTGAGTACAGGCCTAGCTCACCCATGTAGTATCCGCTGAAGATTACTCCCGAACCGTCAGGCAGCCAGCTCAGGCCCCGCCACAGCTCATCGATTACAGCGAGTGTTCGCTCCGGCTGCGCGGCCCCGATCTCGCTGACCGCGATGCGAAATCCTCCTCCACGCTCCGCCGTCGCGACAACCAGGTGAGAGCCGTCGGGCGAGATGACCGCCCACCTCACTCGACCGTCACGAGTAAGCTGCACCGCAGTCGCCTCGTTGGCTGCGTCCAGAGCAGTTGAGTCGGACGCCCCGCTTCCCAAGCGTTGCCAGAATATCAGGGCTGCAACTACTGCCGCCGCTACGGTGGGCACGGCAAGAAACAGCCAGCGAGGCATCCGTCTCTTCGGCTCCGGTGCCGGCGTGATCGGGGCCGTCGGCGTCGTCGCCATGGGACCCGGCGTCATGGAGAGATCCGCGTGTGCCGCAGGCGTCGCAGCGAACAGCGCAGCCTGCAGCGCCTGCCCGAACTGCGAAGCCGTCGCGTACCGGTCCGCCGGGATCTTTGCCAGCGCCCGGCCGATCACGTGGTCCAGCGCCGGTGGCACCGTGTCCCGGAGCGTATGGAGCTGGGTCGGCGTCTCCGATATCCGCCGCGCGTGGGTCATCTGCGGCGTCGCACCCGTGAGCGGAGGCTCGCCCGCCAGCATCTCGTACAGCATGCAGCCGAGCGAGTAAATGTCCGTGCGGCCGTCCAGCGTCTCCTCTGCCGTCGCCTGCTCCGGGCTCGCGTACAGCGGCGTCCCCACGCCGAGACCCGTCCTTGTGACACGCTCTGCCCTGGCCGCTTCGATCGCCCTCGCGATCCCGAAGTCCGCGATCACCGCGTGCTTTTCGGACAGCAGGATGTTGCCCGGCTTGATGTCCCGGTGGACCACACCTTTTCGGTGTGCGTAGTCGAGGCCGTCGGCCACCTCGACCGCGATCCGCACAGACTCGTCCACCGCCAACTGCTTCTCCCGGTCGAGGCGTTGCCGGAGTGATTCGCCTTCGGCGTAGGGCATCACGTAGTACAGCAACCCGTCAGCTTCGCCGGAGTCGTACAGCGGCAGGATGTGTGGGTGCTGGAGCCCGGCGACGATCTCGATTTCCTGCAGGAACCGGTCAGCACCGAGCGTGGCCGTCAGCTCCGGGTGCAGGACCTTGAGCGCGACCTGGCGGTGGTGCTTCAGGTCCTCGGCCAGGAAGACGACCGCCATACCACCACGACCGATCTCCGACTCGATGGCATACCGGTCAGCGAGCGCCGCGCGCAGGCGTTCGAGCAGGTCCGGCATGTGGCGACTCCGTGAAGGAGTGGCGGGGGGTGAAGTGAATCTACTGCTTGGGCTTGAATCGCGCCCGTGGGCGGCGGAAGAACGGGAGGCGCGGTCAATGGAGGTTGGGAATCCTGTGACAGTATGGGTTACACCGGGGGACGGACGAAATTGCGGCCCTGCCATAACTACCGACAGAGCCGCTTCTTACACAATCGGGGCGCGGGGATTTGAACCCCGGACCTCCTGAACCCCATTCAGGCGCGCTACCGGACTGCGCCACGCC
>JBDGUZ010000192.1:0-3375 GCA_039585915.1 Gemmatimonadota bacterium | reverse complement strand
CGTTTCAGTTCGAGTCGGACTATTCACGCGACGGCGGGTGCTACGGAACGCTGATCGGGACAGGCGCGATCCAATCCGACGGTATCAGAACCTCAGGTACTATAGAGATCGCCGACGACTGCATGGGTGGAATCATGGAGGGGACGTATTCGCTGGCCCTTCCATTCGGTGGCTGATCACTCGCTTGCCGCGCTTCAGCTCCGACGTAGGATGGCTCGTACCGGGCTCGCCTCGAACCCGATGAGTCGCAGCGGGAGCGCGATGAGTTCGTAGGCTCCCGCTGCGACACCCTCCAGCACCAGTCCCTCGAGTATCGTGATCCCGGCCACGAGACAGGCCGCGTGCGCCGGGAGCTCCTTCGAGTCGGCGGGATCCACGCTCGGCGTGTCGACACCCAGCAACTCAACGCCGTTCCGGCGCAGCTCCTGCACTACGTCGGGCTCGATCCCCGCGAACTTCCGGTCGAACATCGTCGGGTCGGGATACGTGCCGGTGGCGAGCAGCAGACGTGGTGTGGTCTCCCTCCCCCCGAGCGCCTCGCGCACCGCACTCCACGACACGAGCGCACCCGCCTCGGCCGGGACCCGGATCACGCGACACGGCCCCACGAAGCGGTCGAGTGGCAGCTCGTCGATCGAAGCCGCCCCGGCACCGTAGTGCGACGGCGCGTCCACGTGGGCGCCCAGGTGGACCGTGGATCGAACAGAGGACAGCGTAACGGGGTCGCCCCGCTCCAGCTCCAGCAGCAGTTCTCGTGACAGTGGTGTGTCGCCGGGAAACACCGCGAGATCTGGAGCCAGTCGCGGCGATATGTCGATCAGTTCCGGGACCGGTTCAGGCATTCCGTACCCCTTCTGCGGTCCGCCACACGTCGTGGTATGAATTGAACAGCGGTGCGGGAGCGAGGCGAAGGACGTCGGGCTCACGAAAGTCGCCTATGATGCCGGCTTCCTGCAGGCGTGCCTGGAACGCCGCCGGGTTCCGCTGGATCCGCAGTGAAAGCTGAGCGCCCCTGCGGTCCGGATCGGCAGGAGTGAGGATCTCCCATGCACCCTCCGGTGCCCGACCGAAAAGCCACTCCAGGTACGTCGTCAGCCGAATCGACTTCTCCCGCATACGAGTCGGGCCCGCCAGATCGATCAGCTCCAGTGCCGGTCCGAGCGGAGCCATCGCCAGCACCGGGGGGCAGCTCAGCTGCCAGCCGGCCGCGTCGTCCCGGGGGGCGAAGTCCGGCTCCAGCTGCATGCGGAAGCGAGTGTCCGGATCGTTGCCCCACCAGCCGCCGAGGCGCGGGAGCCGTCCGTCCGCCAGGTGGTGGTCGTGAACGAATGCTCCTCCCGGTGCTCCCGGGCCTCCGTTTACGTACTTGTAGTGGCACCACACGGCGAAGTCGACACCCCACTCGTGCAGACTGAGGGGCACGTTCGCCACGGCATGCGCCAGGTCCACGCCGAATACGGCACCCACCGCGTGAGTGGCCTTCGACAGCCGTTCGAGATCGAATCGCTGGCCGGTGAGAAAGTTGACTCCTCCGATCAGGAATACGGCGATCTCGTCTCCGTGCTCAGCCAGGGCCCGCTCAAACCGCTGTTCATCGATCAGCGCCGAACCGTCAGCCGCCCCGACTTCGATCAGGTACTCGCGAGGATCGAGGCCATGCCAGCGGAGCTGGGTCTCCACCGCAAATCGATCACTGGGAAAGCAGGGCGACTCGATCAGGATCTTCTGGCGGCCGTCGCGCGGCCGGAAGAAGCTCGCGAGCAGCAGGTGCAGGTTTACCGTGAGGCCGTTCATGACTGCGACCTCGTGTCGCCCGGAGCCCACCAGCCGCGACAGAGGAGCGAGGAACTGCTCGTCGAGGCCGTACCAGGGCTCGGGCTGCTCGAACCACCCGCCGACCCCCGAGCGTCCCCAGCGTTCGAGCTGCGAGTCGACGCTCTCCCGTGCGGCACGCGGCAACGGGCCAAGCGAATTGCCGACCAGGTAGACCAGGGGCTCTCCAGCCGGCCCGCGCGGGATTTCGAACCGATCCCGGAACCCGGCCAGCGGGTCCGCCAGGTCGAGGGACCGGGCAAACGATTCGTGCTCGCTGAGCTCCGGGCCGAAGTATCGGTCGGCGGTCTGCCGGATCAATCGCCGGTCCAGCCGGGACCACGCACGAACCGGCCTGCGGTGGCTCCGGTATGCTCCCCGTCGCGCAGCGTGTGGACTCCATTCACGAATACGTGAGCCACCCCTTCCGAATACTGGTGCGGCTCGGCAAACGTCGCCCGGTCGGTGATCGCCTGCGGATCGAACACGACCACGTCGGCGAACGCTCCGGGCTCCAACACGCCACGGTCGGCAATGCCGAACGCCCCGGCCGGGAAGGACGTAAGGCGCCGGATCGCCTCCTCGAGCGGAATCACACCCTCATCGCGGACGTACCGGCCGAGCAGTCTCGCGAAACTCCCGTAGGCGCGCGGGTGCGGATTGGATTCGAGGAACGCCCCCTCAGGGGCCAGCGCGGCTTCGTCGGAGTCGAAGCTGACCCACGGGAGCGCGACCTTCTTGCGCACGTTTTCCTCGGACATCAGAAAGTACACCGTGCCCACGTCGTTCCCGTTCTCGATCACCAGGTCCATCGCGGTCTCCGCTGGTGAAGTCCCCCTCAACTCCGCGACCTCGGCCAGCGTCTTGCCGGTGAGCGGCTTGAGAGAGTCAGCACCGAATCCGACCAGCAGGATCCGGTCGGGCGATCCCGCGGCGACGAAGAAGTTTTCCCACTCGTCCGTCGGCGTACGCATTTCCTCCGCGACGCGGGCCCGGATCTCCGGATCGCGTAGTCGCCCCGCCCACGCGTCGTAGCCGCCCTCCTGCACCCACGGCGGCATGGAGGCGTCGAGGCCCGTGGCGCCGGCCGGGTAGGTATACATGTCAGCCGTGATCGACAGCCCGCTGGCCCGGGCCCTCTCGATGCGGGCGATCGCCGTATCCAGCTTCGACCAGTTGTCCCGGCCCGCCGCCTTGAGGTGGTAGACCTGTGCCGGAACGCGGGCGCGCTGCGCGATCTCGATCAGTTCGTCGAGCGCTTCGAGCAGGCGGGTGCCCTCGCTGCGAATGTGGGAGACGTACATGCCGCCGTATTCACCGGCGGCCGAAGAGAGGGCGACCAGCTCCTCGGTGTCGGCATAGAACGCAGGGGCGTAGATGAGCGACGAACCGACTCCGAGCGCTCCCTCGCGCATCGACTGGCGCACCAGCTCCTTCATTCGCTCCAGCTCGGGCTCGGTCGGTGGGCGATCTTCGTAGCCGATTTCGTGAACTCGAATCGTGGTCGCTCCGACGAACGAGGCCACGTTCGGAGACACACCCAGCGTTTCCAGGTGCTCCATG
>JBDGUZ010000191.1:0-3388 GCA_039585915.1 Gemmatimonadota bacterium | reverse complement strand
GACCGTGAGCTCGCGCACCACGCCCGGAATGCCCGCCGGCATGGCGGTCGACCCGATAAACCAGTCATCGACGGCGAAGAACGGGTGATTGCCACAGACGGCGACCATGTCGCGGCCGGTGAATGCTCGCGCCAGCTTGAGCGCCCCCGATACCGCGTCGGAGCCGTCCTTGCAGAACTTCACCATATCGGCGGCAGGCACGAACTCCAGAAACGCCTCGGCGCACTCCAGTTCGATCAGCGCCGGGCGCACGAAGTTGGCGCCCAGGTCGAGCTGCCGACGTGCAGCCTCGACGACCGTTGGATAGGCATGCCCGAGCGCAACAGCCCGCAGTCCGGCTCCAAACTCGATGAATTCGTTGCCATCGACGTCCCACACCCGGCAGCCTTCGCCTCGAACGACGATCGGGGCCATGCCCTCGGGATACTGATCGTCGCCCTTCGCGTAGGTATGGGCACCGCCCGGAACCAGGCTGTGGAAGCGCTGCCGCAGCTGATTGGACCTGTCGAACTTCATCACCCGGTTCCCAGCACCAGCTTGCGCGAGTAGAACGCCTCGGCGTAGCCGCTGGGTGCGTTGCACTCGATGCCTCGCAGTCTCATCAGGCCGAGGAATGTCTCCGGCGTGAACCACTTCTTATCGTGCTGGCTCTCGAATACGCTCATCAGCAGGTCGATCTTGCGGCGGACCGCATCGTCTGACAGCGGCACGAACACACCGGGAGAGCCCATTCCACCGTCATACTTGGGGATCTCGTATTCCAGGATCAGGTGGTCACGGAACGTGTTCCACGTCAACTCGCCGACGATCCGGTGGTCCTGGTGCAGCTCGTCACGGCAGTGCGTGAAGATCGCGTCCGGCGCAAAGCCCTTCAGTTGTTCGAAGAAGTCCTTGATCGCCGCTGCCTCGGTGGGAAAGTAGGCGCCGCGGAAGTCTCTAATCGTGATCAGCGGCTCGTGCACGCCGTTCAGCAGCGCGCTCGCGGCAGCCTCCGCTTCCCGCCCGCGGGAACCGTCGGAGCTCAACACGATCCAGCTCACCTGAGCATCGGGATAGCGATTCGACAGTTCGATGACCGTGCCCCCGCAGCCGATCTCGATATCGTCGGAATGCGCGCCGATAAACAGCAGCCGCGGCGGTCGGTCGGCCTGGAAGTCGAAACTCAGTTCGAGCATGGCTCAATCCCGCCACAGCATCCAGGGGCAGTTACCCTGGGCTTCCATGCGGTCGTACATAATCTTCTCGCGGAAGGTGTCCATCTGCTGCCAGAATCCGGTATAGCGATTCACCTGCAGCCGTCGCTGTTCGATCAGGCGATCGAACGGTTTCTCGACGAGCTCATCACCTTCGTCGATATAGTCGAAAATCTCGGGCGTGAAGTTGAAATAGCCGGCATTGAGCCAGAATTCTGTTTCGCCCAGCTTGCCGAAGCTCGACACCCAGCCGTCATCGTCGAACTGGACCGAGTGAAAGCTCTGCGACGTGCGGACGGCCAGCAGGCCACCCACGGCGCCACTGGCTTTGAACTCGTCGATGTGGAGGTTCAGCGGCAGGTCGGTAAGTGCATCTGCGTAGTTTGCCATGAACATCGGCTCGTCCTCCAGGAGATGGCGCACGCGAAGCAGCCGCTGGCCGATGTTCGAGTGCAAGCCGGTATCGACGAACGTGATCCTCCAGTCCTCGATGTCGGTGTTCATGAGCTCGATCTTCTTCCCGCCCTCGGACAGCACGAAGTTGTTCGTCAGACACTCGTTGTAATTCAGGAAGAACTCGCGAATCATGTCGCCTCTATACCCGAGACACAGGATGAAGTCCTTGTGACCGAAATGCGCGTAGTAGCGCATCATGTGCCAGAGAATCGGCTGGTAACCGATGTTCACGAGTGGCTTCGGTATTGTATCGGAGTGTTCCCGCAGCCTCGTGCCAAGGCCCCCGCAGAAAAGAACGACTTTCATCGGTTTCTCCATGACTGTCGGTCTCGTGATACCCGCCGGCCTGCTATCCGAATCGCTCCGCCTGCTCGACCCGCAGACGGTCGACCAGCCGGTCCGGAGGCAGTTCGACGTCATCGTAAGTGATCGGCTGATCCCTGGCGATGTCGTGCTTCAGCCGGCAATCAAGTGAGACCGCAATCGGCAAAGTGTTCTCGCGCTGACAGACTTCGTACCGCTCGATCAGTCCGTAGCAGGTGAATCCGCCCATACCATCCAGAGTTTCCCCAGTCTCCAGGTCGCGCTTCGCGTAAGAGATCGTGTCGCATACCGGAGCGCCACGTGGCGCGATGGTCGGATCGTTGAACAGCGCGGCCCGGGCCACCGAATGCGCGACCTGCCAGGGAGGCAGGTGATACGGCTGGTAGAACATGTACAGCGGGCCATCGCCCATCTTGAGGTATGCCATCAACTCCCGCTTCGCGGGTTTGTCGTTGTGGCAGATCACGAACGCGCCTGTATGAGGGGCCGCGCCCAGGGCGTAGTCCACGTACCCCGCGGAAGCGAAGTCCTCCGCGGTGAATTCGTCGAGCAAATCGTTGACGTGCTCGCATGGATGGCCCTGCATACCCCGCACTCTGGGGACGAATCCGGTGGCATTGCCCATGATCGCCGCTTCCAAGGCGAGCTTCGAGCCGTCGGCGAAGCAGGCGAGAACTGCTGGATTCTGCCCGAGCCGCGTAGCGAGTTCTCGCTGAGTGTCGGGATTGCGATATCGGTCGAGAAAGCCTTTCAACTGACCCAACATCACGGGCCGATATCCCATGCTGTCGACGAAACGGTACAGGTTCATCGCCACCCCGGGTTCGTCACCGTCGGTGTAGCTGTAGACCACGCCTGCCCGATCTGCGTACGTCTTCAGGATCGGTCCTACCGTAGCATCGATCTCGGCACCCATCAGGATGACGTGCTTCCCGTTTCGGATCGCCTCGAAGCAGACGCGGGTGCCGAACTCAACGTGACCTGTGGCTTCGATCACCACGTCCACGGTGTCCGCCGTGCATACCACGCCGACATCGTCGGTCACCGCGAAGTGCCCGGCCGCAACGGCGGCGTCGAGCGACTCGGCCGTGTCGATGCGGACGAGGTCCTCAGCCCCGGCATCACGAAATGCGGACTCCGCCTTGCCGACCGTGCGGTTGGCAATGGCGACGAGTCGCATTCCGCTGAGCGGCGTCAGGAACTGCAACGCGATGCAGCGCGCCACGAAGCCGCCGCCCACGAGAGCGACGCGAATCGGGTCATCGCTGGCTTCTCGTGCGGCCAGCGCGGTGTCAATGATGATCACGACGTATCTCGGACCCGTCCGCCGCTCACTCGAACGTCCGCTCGAGGATCGTGCGGGCGTGAGCATCCGGCCGGACTTGCCTCTGGTAATAGCGGAGATTCTCGGATCT
>JBDGUZ010000190.1:0-3395 GCA_039585915.1 Gemmatimonadota bacterium | reverse complement strand
GACGGTCGCCTGGGAGTATGGCCCGATGGCTGCAGGAGCGCCGTCCGTGTGAATCGATTCCAGGTGGTGCATGTCTTCTCCTAGAACAGGCCTTCGATCGTTCCATCCGGGTGCACGCACATCGCCTCCGCGGCCGGCTTCGCCGACAGGCCGGGCATTACCATCACGTCACCCGTGAGCGCGACGATGAATCCTGCGCCGGCGGAGATCCGGAATTCCCGAACCGTAATGTCGAATCCGCTCGGACGTCCCTGCAGCGACGCATCGTCACTCAACGAATATTGAGTCTTCGCGATGCAGATCGGCAGGTTCCCCAGCCCGTTATCCACGATTCGCTGGGCCTCTTTCTCGGCCGACGGAACAATATTCACGCCATCCGCCCCGTACACCTGCGTCACTATCGCCTCGAGCTTCTCTCGCAGTGTAGAGTCTGTGTCATACAACGGCTTGAAGTCTGCTTTTCCTTCATCCAGCACACCCAGAACCTGTTCGGCCAGCGCGATTCCGCCTTCGCCGCCCCGGGCCCAGATATCGCAGTCCGCTGCCCGTACGCCGCGCTCCCGGCAGAAATCGATCACGGCCTGCACTTCTTCCTGCGTGTCGTCTGAGAACCGGTTGACGGCCACGACGAGGGGGACTCCGAACTGGAGCAGGTTGTCGATGTGCGCTCCGAGATTGTCGAGTCCGGCTCCGAGGCCCGCCGGCCCGCCTCCCCCGGCCTTCAGGGCATGATGCTTCATGGCTCGGATCGTGGCCACCAGGACCGTCGCCTGTGGTTCGATCCCCCCCATGCGACACTTGATGTCGAAGAATTTCTCCGCCCCAAGGTCGGATCCGAATCCGGCTTCCGTGACGACGATGTCACCGAGCGCCATCCCGGCCTGCGTCGCGATCAGCGAGTTGCATCCGTGGGCGATATTGGCGAACGGTCCCCCGTGCACGAGTGCTGGACCACCTTCGATCGTCTGCACGAGGTTCGGCCACAGCGCTTCCTTCATCAGCAGAGCCATGGCCCCGGCCACGTTCAATTCACCGGCGAGCACCAGCGATCCGTCACGCCGGGCACCGAGCACGATGTTCCCGACCCGCTCCTCGAAATCTGCCAGGTTCTGCGATAGACAGAAGATCGCCATGATCTCCGATGCCGCCGTGATCGACCATCCTTCCTCGCGCGGGATCCCTCCATTCACTCCACCCAGGCCTATCACCGCACTTCGCAGCGCCCGGTCGTTCATGTCGATCGCGCGTCTCCAGTTGATTCGCCGGATGTCGAGACCGAGAGAGTTGCCGCGGAACAGGTTGTTGTCCATCACCGCGGAGAGAAGCGAGTGGGCTGAAGTGATGGCGTGGAAGTCTCCCGTGAAATGGAGATTGATTTCATCCATCGGCAGCACCTGGGAGAATCCACCGCCCGCCGCGCCACCCTTGATTCCGAACACCGGTCCGAGCGAAGGCTCGCGCAGGCACAGCATCGTCTTCTTGTCCAGCCGGCGGAGCGCCTGCGCGAGTCCAACCCCGACCGTGGACTTTCCTTCGCCAGCCGGCGTCGGGGTCATTCCCGTAACCAGTACGACTTTCCCATTCTGCTCCCTTCCCTCGAGGGCCCTGGGGTCGATCTTGGCGACGTAATGGCCGTATGGCCGGAGGTCGGACTCGCCGAGACCGATCTCGGCAGCTACGTCTTTGATCGGACGCAAGACTGCGTCCTGTGCGATCTCGATATCTGAAGGCATGCGTCGTTCCTTTCAGGTTTGGCCGAACATCACGTCCGGCGAGCCAACTCCTCGAGTAGTTCGTCTAGCGTAACCGGCACGGCTCCCAGCCGGCTCACTTCGATCCCTGCTGCGACATTGGCGAGCGCGGCAGCAACGGAGAGCTTCGGACTTCCGATCAACGCGGCGGCCAGCGTCGCGATAACTGTGTCACCAGCTCCCGTCACATCGAACACCTCGCGCGCCCTCGACGGTATCCTGCATGTCCCGTCTCCGTCGCGCGAGAGCAGTAGCATCCCCTCCTCTCCCAGCGTGAGCAGGAGATTCTCACACCCCAGTCGCTCCAGCAGCGGAAGCAGTTCCTCCTCGTTCGTCGGGGCCCGCTCGAGTCCGAGCGCGGCTGCAAGCTCCCGCACGTTCGGCTTGAATACGTAGGCGCCGCTGAAGTCGAAGAAATGGCGGAGTTTCGGATCGACGATTGAGGGAATGCCTCGCCGGCGCGCTTCGGTCAGAAGCACCGCTGGAAGGTCCGGAGACAGCACGCCCTTGTCGTAGTCCTCCAGGACCAGCACGTCGGCAGACTCGAGCGCCTTCAGCGCCCGCTCCCGCAGCGCCGATGAAGGACCTGACCCGGGCGGCGCGGCCGTCTCCCGGTCGACCCTGAGCACCTGCTGGTGCCGGGCGATGATCCTCGTCTTCTGTGTCGTCGGCCGCTCCGGGTCGAGCACCAGGTCTCCGGCCTCGACGCCGTGCGAGCCGAGAAGGTCGTGCAACGACCGACCGGCGGGATCGTCCCCGATCGTGGCCACGAGCCTGCAGCGGGCGCCGAGTGCTACGACCCCCGCGGCGACATTGGCCGCCCCACCGAGAGCCGTAGATTCAGCCTCGACGTGGAGCACGGGCACCGGGGCCTCCGGAGAGATCCGCTCAACGGATCCCGTAACGTACCGATCGAGCATCGCATCGCCGACCACGAGGACGTTTCCGTCCCGCGCCGCGTCGAGCAATTCACGCGCCTGCGTCATGTCGAGAAGGGCCTGGTGCACGGCCACGGTCCGCCTTGCGAAGGGTCGGGATCTCCGGTAATCTGCGCCCACCCGTCAGCAGGATCGTAACACCTTGCCGGGCAACGCGCTCGGGAGGTTTCAACCGGACTTTCGGCCGCGAAGTTAGCGGGCACGCGGGGGAGAGTCAAAGCCGGAGCGCACTACGAGCGCAGCCGCATGATCGTTCGGAAAGCCGCCCTCGCACCGGCGCGTTACCTGGGTGCGACGCTGAAGGAACTCGCCTGGCACACCCAGCGCTACTTCGCGCTCATGGGACGGACGATTCAAGCCTCCCTAACCCGACCATTCTACTCGGGGGACCTCGCAGTTCAGCTCGATTCGATCGGCGTCGGCTCGATCGGCATCGTGATCCTGACCGGTCTGTTCACGGGCATGGTGCTCGCGCTTCAATCCGCTGTCGAAATGCGCCAGTTCGGTGCGACGATCTACATCGGTCGCCTGGTGGGGGCCAGCACCGTGCGGGAGCTCGGGCCCGTTCTCACGGCTCTCATGGTCACCGGTCGCGCCGGATCGGGAATCGCCGCTGAGATCGGTGCGATGCGCGTGACGGAACAGATCGACGCGCTCAAGACGATGGGAGTGGATCCGGTCCGCAAACTGGTGACACCACGGTTCG
>JBDGUZ010000189.1:0-3609 GCA_039585915.1 Gemmatimonadota bacterium | reverse complement strand
GCCCGACCCAGCTCCGGGTCCGCGTTGACCCAAGACCCCGAGGATGACTACGTGATCCACCTCGCCCGGGCTCACGACGCCGAGGTCATCGTGAGCGGCGATGCAGACCTTCTCGAGTGGTATGAGCAGGATCCCCCGGTGATCCCGCCGGCCGAGTTCGAGACAAGGTTGAGTAGGTCCTGAGAGGTAGGACACTTGGGCCGCGGCTGGGGCCGCGGGACGATCGGTACTGACCGGTGATGATGCAAACCAACCGGTGGCAAAACCGCAGGTCAACGAACGATTCCGACGTAATCCCCGAGGTCACAGAACCTCTCCGCACTGACTACGGATCAGAAGGTTGGGAGTTCGAGTCTCTCCGGGCGTGCTGTAGACCCTGCCAAAGCTGACGTGTTGCTGGGCAACGCCGCCCTTGGCGGGGGCACGTTCATTGACACCGACGACGAGGAATTCAGCGGCTTCTGCCGGTTTGCCGCAACGCTCGAGGACATTCCATTGGATCGCCCGATCTACCGGGTCCGGCTGGAGGGCCCTCCGGGCGAAGGGATCAGCTACGAGCTGGATACAGTCAAACAGCGGGAACCAGGTCGGGATCAAGTACTACGACCTCGACGCAGAGAAGACACGGGCCCGAACCGTATGGAAGATGGCGATTCGTGAGGCTCGTCCCCTGGTGCGAAATCGTGAAATATCGGCACCCGTAGAGCGGCCTAGTACCCTATAGAGAAGGCGGTCCTAGATCGGGTGAATCAGCCGTGTGGCCAGGTCACGCTGAAAGTCCGCCGAACTAGTTCCGTTTTGCGCTCTCCCGAGGCCAGCCAAGAGGCCAGCACCGCATACTCCATCGAAACGGGGAATTCCGTCCTTTAAGGCACCACTCGTGTGGGGGTGGCCTCGGGTGCGTCGGATGCGCCCCGGGCGCTGAACGAACTTCGGTCACAGCCAGCAGCCGTGGCGTCGCCCATTGGTCACTACAGCTTCACCGGCCGCACTCTCGCCGCTACGATTACACTTGCCGGCGTTCAGCGACCAGCACAATGGGATCGTCAACCGATGGAGACCATTCGACAGAACCCCGTGATCGCCGCGGTCCTCGGTGGACTCGCTGTGGTGATCGTGCTGGTCCTCCTGCTGACCGGCGGAGGTGATTCTGACCCGGACATCGCGGCCTCTGATCTCCCCACAACGACCACAACGACCACAACGGTCTCCCCTCCGGCACCGGCTGATGCGGGCCGATTCCCTGGACCGAATATCGAACAGATCGAGTGCGGACCGCTCCTCACCTTCGACGACGTCGACGCGGCGCTTGGGACTATGGACTGGCTCACCATCAGCCGGGGCGAAACCTGTCAGCATCAACTTCTCGAAGACGACGCGACCTTCGTCCGTATCCAACCCGGACACCCGACGGACCTGGTCGACGGCACACTCGAGGGCGCCTCTGGCCAGCCGCTGTCCGAGGTCGGCGACGCCGCGATCTGGTTCAGCGAGACCGGAACCCTCAGCGTCGCCGCCCAGAGCCGCTTCGGCATCGTCGTCTTCCGGGTCACCATCGCTCGCGCCGACCTCGACGAGGCTGCACAGCTCGAAACCGTGAAGGCGCTCGCCGTGGCCGCCCTGCCCCGCTTCCCCGGGATCGACGCACCCCCACCGCCACCCCCCGAGGAAGTCGTCGTCACGATTGAGCATGAACCGTCCGATCAGGCTGATCAGACGTACGTCGCCAACCTCCTTGCCCGCGAGGCCGAGGGTGACTGGAGCCGCGGCGAGGGGTTGATTGCCACGCTCCGCCTCTTCGTGCGCGAGGCCCAGAGCAGCCAGGTCATCCCTGCACGCACCATCGCCGAACAGTCCGCGACCGGCATCGTCCGGATGGCACAGTCCTACCTCGAAACCGCGAGCGATCCGGACGAGGTCGCCGAACTGGAACGCCTCCTCGGTCTGCTGCTGCCCGCGGACCTGCGGCCGATCGAGACAACTGCCGCGTCTCAACAACCGGTGATCCGGGAGATCGCGTTCCCCAGCGCGCAGGAGGATCCGGACGGATGTGTCTCGGTCTGGCCGCAGCACGGCGATCCCTGCTTCAAGTTCGCCGACGAGATCGTCCCCGAGTTTGGCGACAAGTACCGCCTCGCCCACCCCGACCTCGACGAATGGGAGGGTTGGGTTAGAGGACCGTCGTCCCCGATCAGTGAGGCGATCCGCAAGACCGCGCGATTCCTCGAGCAGCGCGACGGTGAGTCCCCCAGGATGGACATCATTCTTGGCCCCCACAATGCGGGGAGTGTGACCGAAATGCTCGCCGAGGGGTACTGCCAGATCGTGTTGAACAAGGGCGCTCAACTGCTACGCGACGTCGACCCCGCGCTGCTACAGCAGGGCGTCGCATCGACCATGGCGAGCTGCTACCTCGAGCACAACTTCGGCTTCGACCAGCAATGGGAGTTGGCGGCCTCCCACTACCTCAGCGACGTGGTCTACCCCGACGCCTCGATGGAGACCGTGGTGTTCAAGATCCCGGCGACGCTCGGTGGTGAGGAACTCCGCACCACGCTGACCGAACGGTCGCTCACCAACATGCCCTTCTTCGAGTACGTGGACAGCGCACGCGGCCTCGATGGTGCCATCGAAGCGTACGAGGCGATGGTCCAGGGTGGCCCGGCCGCGGTCAGCGGAATCGACGACCTCTGGCACGACTACGTGGAAGCGCTAACCGACGGTGTGATCATCGACCAGGCCGGTGCCCATCCCTTCGGTCCCGGCGCCCAGCGCTTCGATGCGAGTCCCGGCCTGCGCATCAAGGCTGAACCGCGGGCCTTCGGCCTGGAGCGTATTCAGCTCACCGTCCCCTCCGGGATGTACGCCTGCATGGAGTACCCGGACGAGTTCAACCTCGACCTGATCGTCTCATGGCGGCCGGGTTCCCCCGGTGAAGGCGGAGGCTGGAGCACCAGCCTCCCCGAATCGCTTCAGGGCACAGCGAGCTTCGTCGTCACCGCCGGCGAGGCAGACGGCCGCTTCGACCTCAAGGTGCGCGATGTCGAAGACAATCCTGAGTGCGAGGATGACGAGGACGAGGAATCAGGCTCGGCGGGCCGGCCGGGCCCGCCGTGCGGGTACTGCGATCCGACTTCGTTCTACTACGAGAGCGTCGAGGAGTGGCTGATGAGGATCGTCGAGGGCCGCGGGCCGACGGGGTGAGACTTCATGGGACACGAAACGGACGCCCCCAAGGGCGGCCGCTCCCGACGAGCCGCCGACCAAGTCCATCTGGCCGCTCATGTATCCCAAGCTGCTTGAACTCATCGAAAAGCACCGGTCGACCATCGTGTTCCGCAACAGCCGCGGGATGGTGGAACGCCTCTCCCAACAGCTCAACGAGCTCGCCGGTCGGGAAGTGGCCCAAGGCCCATCACGGCTCCCTGTCACGCGTACTACACCCGCGAGGCGCGACGTGTGCTCGACGAGACCGCAGCCGGCTCGGATCTCGACGAGGACGAGGTGATGCGGGTCGCCACCGAGGAGGTCAGTCGAGTGCGGCGGCGACGCCGGATCTCGAGTTCCTGAGCGATTCGGATGCGGGTGGTGCTTGATGGCAACGTCTTG
>JBDGUZ010000188.1:0-3622 GCA_039585915.1 Gemmatimonadota bacterium | reverse complement strand
GTGTGGCTGCTGGCCGTACTCACTAATGTCAGTGCCGTGCAGCGGCTTACGGTCCTGTGCGGGCTTGCTCGCGGGAAGACTGTGGGCGCACCTGGCGAGATGCCGGGTCCACGGGACCAGGGCCTGCGCGACCGTCAGCTCAGCACTCTGCGTGCCGTCCTCGAGCAGCCGGATGTCCCGGAGGAAGGGCGGCGGGATGAGAACTAGCGCGCCGTATGCCGAACTGGCCTCGAACTTCGTCCGGGACCTGTGGTGCGTCCGCACCGGTTCGGGGCACTTCCGTCCCCTGATGACCAACTTCTACCTCACCAAGGGATGCAACCTGAGGTGCCGCTACTGCTATCCGCCGGGAGACGAACCCTGCCTCCCGGTGGACGAGGCGGTGGCTCTGCTGGACCGGATCCGACCGCACAACCCGGCGCTCAACCTCACCGGGGGCGAGCCGTTGATGTATCCGGGCATCTCGCGGATCCTGCACAGGGCTCACGAGCTTCGCTTCCGGCCTCTGCTCCTGAGCACCAACGGGTTGCTGCTGCACAGGGTGGAAAACGACCTCCATCTGGTGGACCACGTCGTGATCAGCCTGGACTCGACCAGCGAGCCGGTGTGTGATGCGATGTTTGGCGTTCCGGGAGCCACGCCGCGGATCCTCGAGGCGATCCGCCGGGCAGGGGATCTCGCGCATGAGAAAGGATTCGTGCTCAGCCTCCACACAGTGGTAGCGCCGGAGACGCTTCCGGGTATCGAGAGTGTCCTCCGCCTGTGCGAAGAAGTCGGCGCCCGCCTGAGCCTCTCCCCTGAGCACGGCCGATTCGACCCTCACCCCGAACTGCCCGGAAACCCCCAGTACCGGTCGATGGTCGACCGCCTTCTCGCGTGGAAGGCAGAGGGGCGTCCGGTATTCTGCTCGGACGCCTACCTGGAAGCGATTCGCGACTTCCCGGCCCACGGCTGCTTCCCGTTGCTGTCACCCAGGGTGGAGCCCGACGGGAGGGTCTACTTCCCGTGTCAGCGCATCGCCGACCGACATGTGTACCTGCAGGACTACCCGAGCCTGTGCGAACTGATGCAGCAGGAGGCCGTCTGGAGCACGGAGCCCGAATGCGGGCACAGATGCTATCTGGAGTGCTATCTCGAGGTCGAACGATACCTGCGGAGTCCGTTCGCCGCCGTCTCCGAGGCCTGGATGCGGCGGACGCTGCTGGGGAATCGCGCATGAGGGCGTACCGTGGGCTCTTCCGGCTCGCGGGTCACGCCCTCGCGTCGGCCGACCATCCGCTGCTGGCACACCTGGTCGTCACGCGCCGGTGTAACCTGGCCTGCGGATACTGCGACGAGTACGACCGCGTCTCTCCCCCGGTGCCCGTCGCCGACCTCGAGGAGCGGATCGATGCCCTGGCCCGGCTTCGGACCGCGATGATCGCCTGCACGGGCGGAGAGCCGTTGCTCCATCCAGCGCTCGGAGAGGTCGTGCAAGTGATCCGGCGCCACGGCATGACGGCAATGCTGTCCACGAACGGCCGCCTGCTTACACGCGACCGGATCGAAATGCTGAACGCAGCCGGGCTGCAGGTCATCCAGCTCAGCATCGACAACATAGAGCCCGACGGTGTGTCGGCGAAGAGCCTCAGCCTGATCGAGGATCGACTGCTCCTGCTGGCGCGTCATGCCCGCTTCGATGTGAACGTCAACACGGTGATCGGGGCCGGCCATCGGCCCTCCGATGCCGTGGAGATCGCTCGCCGGGTGTGCGGGCAAGGTTTTTCTCATTCCGTGGGGCTCGCGCATGCCTCCGGCGGAGATCTGCGCCGGATCGGTCCGGGTGAGCGCTCGGCCTACCGGGCCATCGGTCGGGAGTCCGGATCCGCTCTGCACCGGTTCAATCACCTGCTGTTCCAGCGCCGGCTGATCGACGGAGGCCCGTGCCGGTGGAACTGCCGTGCGGGTGCTCGTTTCCTCTACGTCTGCGAACTCGGGCGTGTGCACTGGTGTTCCCAGCGCCGGGGTCGGCCCGGCATTCCACTGCATTCCTACGGTGCGGCCGATATCCGACGAGCGTTTCGGACGGACAAGGCGTGCGCCCCGTACTGCACCCTGAACTGCGTACACCACGTGAGTGCACTCGACAGGTGGCGCGGTCGCCAGGATCTGCCGGATTCATGGGTCTCGGCGCCGACGACCTGAACCGGCCCGAGCCCGCGTTTGATTCCGTGGGCCGCCGCATCGTCCGCTGGACGGAGGTGGTGGGCCGTCATGCCGCGTGGGTTCTAATCGCGGTCCTGCCGTTATCTGCTCTGTGCGGCGTCTACGCCTTCCGCAACCTCGGTCTGAACACCGATACCGGGGCGATGATCGACGAGAAACTCCCGTGGCGCCAGGAGTTTCTCGAGTTCAACGCCGCCTTCCCGCAATTCGGCGATGAAATCCATGTCGTGATCAGCGGGCGGAACCCGGACCTGGCCGACCGGGCACAACGCTGGCTGGCCGTGCGTATGCGTACGGAGCCAGAGGTGTTCGAACAGGTGTGGACGCCCGGGTCCGGGGCGTTCTTCGACCGGAACGCCCTGCTCTACCTGGACATCGACGAGTTGGAGGCGCTGGCCAATCACATCGAAGACATCGGTCCGTGGATCCGTCGACTCGAGCAAAGTCCGGATCTGCCGGGACTCGTGGCCGCGATCGACAGCGCGATCATCGATGGTGAAGACGACGCGGTCCTCGCGCCGCTCATGAACCTCATGGCCCTGACGTTCACGCAGCACGAGAGAGGGTGGAGGGGCGGGATCTCGTGGCAGGAGGTCCTGCAGGGACGTCCCGCGTCACAGGCGGAGCGGCGCCGGCATATCGTAGCGACGCCCCGGTACGACTATGCACTCGCCCTTCCAGCCGGCCCGGCCATGAAGCGCCTCGGAGAGCTGCGGGAGCAGCTGCCGGTGCCTTACGGTTCGGTACAGGTGCGGCTCACGGGGGCTGCCGCGATCAAGCACGAGTCGATCGCGGCGGCGATGGACGGAGCTGCGCGGGCGCTCGCCCTGTCGATCATTCTGGTGACGATCGTTCTGACTATCGGTCTCCGGTCGGGCCGCCTGATCCTCGCCAGCCTGATTACTCTCGCCAGCGGGCTGGCGGTCACGGCCGCGTTCGCAGCGGCCGTCGTGGGCCAGCTCAACCTGATTTCGATCGCCTTCGCGGTGCTGTATGTCGGGCTCGGAATCGACTACTGCATCCACCTGTGCCTCGGCTACCGCGAGGCGCTGGAAATTTCGCGCGATCATGTGTCCGCCCTACGCCGGGCCACGGGTCGAATCGGCAGCTCGATCTTCCTGAGCGCGATGACGAGCGCCGCGGCGTTCTACGCGTTCGTGCCGACCCGGTTCACGGGAGTGGCGGAGCTCGGACTGATTTCAGGCACCGGCATGTTGATCAGCCTCGCCATGACGCTGACTCTCCTGCCCGCGCTCATGACGCTTCTAAGACCGACCGGTCCGGGCTTGAAGACAGTTCAGGGAGAGAAGCTGCCCGGTCCCTCCCGGCCGAATCCGGAGTCGTTTCAGAGACGGCGCCGGCACGAAGTGATGCTGGTGGCGGGCGCTCTCGCTGTCGGGGCCTTGTTACTGCTCCC
>JBDGUZ010000187.1:0-3762 GCA_039585915.1 Gemmatimonadota bacterium | reverse complement strand
CGGTGTGACGCTGTTCTTCGCGGCCTGCCTGGTCGCGTTCTTCGCGCTCGGGCAGCTCGGCCTGTATCTGGGGGTCGTGTTCTTCCTCTGGGTAGGGATCTTCAACCTGATGGTCGTGGCCCAGTTCTGGTCCTTTGCCAACGACCTGTACACAAACGAGGAGGGCGAGCGCCTGTTTCCACTCGTTCAGTTCGGCGCCTCGGCCGGCGCGGTATTCGGGAGCGTAGTGGTGGGCCGGCTGATCGAGCCGCTCGGGATCTGGTTTCCGATGCTGATCGCGGCCGGGATTCTCATTGCCAGCCTGCTGGTCACGAATCTCGTCGATCGCAGGGAGCGCCAGCGGACGGAGCGTGATCGACTGCCTGGGGTGAGCACTGCTTCGGCGCCTGCCGCGACGGGCGAGTTTCGCATGGAGACCGGTGAGTTCCGGGATCTGCGCGCCGAGTTGCGGCAGGCCCTGCAGCGCCTCGAAGCGGAGGAATCGTCCCCCGAGGGTGTCGAGCTCGAAGAGTCAGCCCCACCGGAACACACGACCCGCGTGTTCGAGCCGGAGCCAGAAGTCTCGACCGGTCGCGGCGCCTTCGCGCTCGTGTTCCAGACCCGGTATCTGCTGCTGATTGCGCTGCTCGTTCTGTTCCTGAACTGGGTGAACACGACGGGCGAGTATATCCTCGGGAGCGTGGTGGAGGACGCGGCCCGGAACGCCGTTGCCAGCGGGGCCGCGTCCGGCATGAGCGTGGGCCAGTACATCGGCGAGTTCTATTCGAATTTCTTCGCCGTGGTCAACGTGGCGGGTCTGGTGATTCAGCTGTTTATCGTTTCGCGGGTCGTGAAGTACCTGGGGATCCGGGTCGCGATCATGATCCTCCCGATCATCTCGCTCGGCGCCTACGGCCTGCTCGCCTTCTTCCCCGTTCTCGGGGCCGTGCGTTGGGCCAAGACCGCAGAGAACGCGACCGACTACTCGTTGATGAGCACCGTCCGCCAGACGCTGTTCCTGCCGATGACGCGGGAGCAGAAGTACAAGGCGAAGCAGGCGACTGATGCTTTCTTCTGGCGGGCGGGGGACGTGCTGTCGGCCGCGGTCGTATGGCTCGGAACGACCTGGCTGGCGATGGGCGCGTCGGACTTTGCGAAGTTCAACATCTTGCTCGTGCTGATCTGGCTCGGGATCTCCGTGTGGATCGGCCGCGAGTACACGCGACTCGTGCGCAGCGGGCAGCCGCCCATTTGACTCTCCGTCGGGGGTCGATCCGGGGTTAAGGTCAGGGTTTCCGGTCCGCCCCCACTTCCTGCCGCCGTGTTGCCGTCTGCATGGCGACCAGACGGGCGATCAGGGTCACGAGAAAGATCTGCCCGATCAGGGCTTCGGTGATGGCGAATGAGCGGGCGAGCGGAGCCACCGGCTGAATATCGCCGTATCCGAGCGTCGTGAGCGTAACGTAGCTGAAGTATTGCAGCGCTCCGGAGACTTCCCGCTCAGGGTTCGCGGCACCTTCGATCATCGCGGCCGGAATCGCGAACGATCCCGGGTTCACGGTCTCGATCACCTGGTACGCAACGCCCCAGATGAGCGCCAGCATGAGATAGACGCACAGCGCCGCGAGAATGACCTCGAGGTCTACTTCAGTTGTTCGGAGGACTTCCCTGAGGATCAACGCACAGATGTATCCGAGGAAGATCGCGATGAGAATTTTGCCCCAGATCTCCGTGTTCTCGACCCCGAACGCGTGGAGCCACTCCGGGACGATTCCGAGGGCCAGAAGCAACGCTGCGGTCCAGAACTCTCGCGGTCGCTCGCTGGCAGCGTTCAGAGCTGACAGCATGACCAGCGAGAAGAATAGCGGCATCTGCCAGCGGACTCCCCCCTCGTCCGGCAACAGCTCCGGGACGATGAACCCTGCCATGAGGAAGATGAACAGGAGTCCGAACCAGCCCACCCGCGACTCCTCAAGATACCTGGACTGCCTGAGATTCTGTTTCATGCCGTGGTTCTCCGTGCGCAGAGTGTTGCGACACAGTATATCGCCGGTGCCCTGTCGGAGACGACAGACGGCGGTGGGGCGGGCTCAGCCCCCGTGTGGCGGTGCGAGGGCCAGCTCGGCGGCGCGCCGGGCGTGGATCGTCGCGCTGTCGAACAGGGGAACGGTCGCGTCGTCGGGACCGACCAGAAGGCCGACCTCCGTGCACCCGAGGATAACTCCCTCCGCACCCCGGGCCACGACGTCGTCGATGATCTCGACGTAGGCTTCGCGGGAGCCGTCCAGCAGCTCTCCCCTGACCAGCTCGTCGAAGATCACCCGGTCCACTACCTCGCGCTGCTCCTCGGTCGGGACGAGCACTTCGAGTCCGTGGCGCATCGCCAGGCGCTCGCGATAGAACGACTCCGTCATCGTGAACCGGGTACCCAGCAGACCGACGGTGCGGATTCCCGACTCTCGGGCGGCCTCACCGATGGCATCGGCGATATGCAGGAGAGGAACGTCGACGGCCGATTCGATTTCCGGGGCGACCTTGTGCATCGTGTTGGTGCACAAGACGATGAAGTCCGCTCCCGCGTGCTCCAGGCGGCGGGCGCGATCGGCGAGTGTCCTGCCGATCTCCGCCCAGTCTCCGGCTGAGGCGAGTGCCTCCAGCCGATGGAAGTCGACACTCCACATCGCGATCCGGGCCGAATGGAATCCGCCGAGCTGTTCGGCCACGTAGCGGTTGATCTCTCGGTAGTAGGGAATCGTCGATTCCCAGCTCATCCCGCCGAGCAGTCCGATGGTCCTCATGTCACTTCCCTGGTTCCCGTTCACCCTGACCCGATTGCCGGACGATACCCCGTCCGACATCATAACGTTCGTCCACCGGGGGGACGTCTGGAAGGCATTTCGCCGGTGGGCTCGAACCCTGAACAGGCAGAAACATGAAACGCGTTCTTCAGTACGTGCTGATCGGACTGGGCGTCGCGTTCATCGCAATCCAGTTCTTTTCGGTGGAGCGGTCCAATCCGCCGGTGACCGGCCTCGTGGATGCCCCGGAAGACGTGCTGACCACGCTGCGGCGATCCTGCTGGGATTGTCACTCCAACGAGACGGAATGGCCCTGGTATTCGTATGTCGCGCCGGTATCGTGGCGTGTATCGCAGCACGTCCGGATGGCCCGCGAGCACGTGAACTTTACCGAATGGGACAGCTACGACGCCGAAGAGCTGGATGAGGCGTTCGAGGAGATCGCCAAGGAGATCGAGAAGAGCGGAATGCCGCTCGGCGACTACCTGCTGGTGCACCGGAATGCGAAGCTCACCACGGCCGACCGGGAGCGGCTCATCTCGTGGGCCGAGTCGGCCCGGGAACGGATGGTGGTCCCCGGGCAATAGATGGGAAGTAGGTCTACGCCTTTAGGTCGGTGCCGGACCGACGTGCGTCGATGCTGTAGGGCCCGGCACCCCACGCGGCGAGGAACAGGAAGACGAACGCGAACAGCATTGCTGATCTTCCGCGGTTCCCCCACCACCAGATGGTGTCGCCCCACGCGTGGATCCAGAAGTACGCCACGGCGAGCATGCCGGACAGCAGGAATGAAGCCGGCTTCGTAAACAGACCGATCACGATTAACGCGCCGCAGACCGTCTCGAGCACGCCCGCGATCCCGAAACGAGACATCAGCTCGGCAGTACCCGCGTCCCCGAAGCCACCGAACCAGCCCAACAGCTTCGCCGAGCCGCCCGTGAAGATCGTCACTCCGGCAACGATTCTCAGGGCCGTCCAGATGAAG
>JBDGUZ010000186.1:0-3828 GCA_039585915.1 Gemmatimonadota bacterium | reverse complement strand
GGCATTGAGCGCCGCATCGAGGGGGTCAGCCGCCTGGTAGGTGAATATCATTCGTTTCAGCGGGAGGGGATCCAGCGCCAGCCGGGTCACGTAGCGCTGGAAGTAGTCCTGTCCCGGAATTGCCAGGGGTCCGAACGACTCGACGAGCGCGTGACCGCTCCGCGGCATGCACGGCACCCGGCGATTCGTATCGCAGGGCACGAAATGGAACAGCCAGACCCCGCCAGTCCGCTCGTACACCCAGTCCTCCTCGATCCCGAGGAGATCGCTGTCCGGCGGGCGAGTGACATACAGCACCTGCACCGGCTCGCCGAGCCGGATCCACATGTATCCGCGGTCGTCGACTTCGAGACTGTCCGGCCGGCCCCGGAAATCCGAGGCGGTCTTCATATAGCGCGGCCGGGTGATTCCGTACCGGGCCCGGGCCCCCGCCAGCCGCCGGTAGTGGACCGAAAGCCTTTCATCGGGTGTCAGGGCGGACCGAACGGCTCGATCGTCCATTGCCAGGCGCACGAGTCCGCACTTCTCGCCTGGTGCCCCGGCTCTCCAGGCTTCCTGTTCCTCGGGCGTGAACAGGGTCCGCAGGTCGAGCCACAGTTCCCGCTCGACCGCGGGATCAGCTTCCTCGCAAGCAGTCCAGAAGTCGAGTGCGCCCTCGATATCGGGACGGTCCGCGGGGCCAGTGCCGGCGCGACCGGCGCGCCGACTCACCAGCAGAATCCGGGCTCTCTCGAGGTGAACGAGCGCACCCAGCCGTCCGGCTTCCCGGTCTCCGGGGTCAGCATCGGTGGCCTGAATCGGCAGCCACGCGAGCGCCTCGCCTGTCTCCAAGACTCGCCCCCACAACCGTGACACCAGGAGCGAGTCAAATGCGGAGTCGAGGCCCCCCTCGGTCTCCCACCTGGAGACGATTTCTCGAGCGTCGAACACGCTCGGAGCAGGCTCGAACAGGGACAGCGCCGTCGTGACGTATTCCGGGGGCAGGCTGGTGCCGGCCGGCTCGGTTACCTGGGCGTGACCGGTCGATGTCGCGGCGACGGCGATTACCGCCAGTGCAGTGCTCGTAATCGCTGCCCGGGGCGTCATGCGAGCGGATGCCGATACCCGGCGGAGTATCGTCCGGTCGCCAGGTGCTCGAGCTGCCGTTCGAGATCTCTGAGCAGGGAACTGGCGCCGAACCGGAACAACCCGGAACGTGTCCAGGGCAGTCCGAGCTCATCGCGCATCATCGACAGCCATACGAGTGTGTCCTTCGCGCTCCTGATCCCGCCCGCCGGCTTGAGCCCGACGTCGTAGCCCGTGCGCTCCCGGTAGTCTCGAATCGAGCGGACCATCACCAGCCCGACTGGAAGCGTCGCGTTGACGGACTCCTTGCCGGTCGAGGTCTTGATGAAGTCGGCCCCCGCCATCATGCACACCAGGCTGGCTCTGCCGACGTTGCGCAGGGATCCGAGCTCGCCGGTGGCCAGGATGGTCTTGAGATGCGCTTCTCCGCAGGCCTCCCGGAACGTCCGGACCTCGTCGTACAACGCCGGCCAGTTTCCCGTCAGCACGTGGGCCCGCGTGATCACGATGTCGATCTCTGAAGCGCCCGCTCGAACCGAGGCCTCGATTTCCTGTACCCGTTGCTCGACCGGGCTCAGACCGTGCGGGAACCCCGCCGCGACCGCGCACACCGGGACGTCCGATCCTTCCAGGGCCCGCAGAGCCACGTCCACGAACCGATGGTACACGCACACACTCGCGGTCCGGATCCGGAGTTCCTCGGCGCCAAGCGCCTCCAGGATGTCCGGTCGCACCGGAACACGGGCCTTGGCGCACAGCCGACGGACCCGTCCCGGCGTGTCGTCGCCCGCGAGCGTCGTGAGATCGATACAGGTGATTGCCCGCAGATACCATGCGGCCTGCCACGTCTTCTTCACCGAGCGCCGGGCGCCGATCTGGCCGGCGCGTCTTTCCACCGCGCTCCGATTCACCCGGACGTCCGCCACCCAATCGGTGTCCAGCGGGGTGCCTGGATTTCTCCTGCTCAGGGGAATCACGTCCACGGTACGGGCGGCTCCCGGGGTGTGTGGCATCACGTTCTCCAGTCGTCCGCTGCGCGCGAAACGCCCGATCGGCTCAACGGAACAGATCCGTCTGAGACCGAAGCGGCGCGATGCACGTGGGATCATCGTGTCCCACATGGTTAACGTGTGTGGAGACGGGTTGGAAGGTCATGGACTCCGACGGATACGGAACGAGCAGGGATTCGAGTTCCCAGTGCGGCGTGTCGGGGTCGATCCACGCTTCGTAGTCAGGGGGGTCCAGGATTACGGGCATCCGGTCGTGAATCGGACGCAGGCCCTCGTTTGCCTCGGTAGTCAGGATCGTGCAGCTCTCCAGCGTCTCGGATTCGCCCACCCACCGATCCCACAGTCCAGCGAACGCGAACGGAGCCTCGGTGTCCAGTCGGATCCAGAACGGTTGCTTGCGAGCACCGGCGGGCTGCCACTCGTAGAATCCGTCCGCGACCACCAGGCAGCGACGGAATCGAAACGAATCGCGAAACGAGGGCTTCTCCGCCACGGTCTCGGACCTGGCGTTGATCAGCGTGCGGCCCTTGAGATCGGGCTGTCTGGCCCAGTGAGGGATCAGTCCCCACCGGAGCAGCGCGAGCTCGTGGCCCGAGCCGGCTTCCGCTTCTGTTTCGTCATGCTCCGCGGTTTCTGTCTGGGGGCGAGCCGTGGATCGAACCGCCGCCACCGGCTGTGTGGGGGCGATGTTGTAGCGCGGCCCGAGCTGGGGTACCGAATCCAGTTCGAACAGGGCGGCCCACACGGCCGCGGGAGTCGTCAGTGTGAATCGTCCGCACATGATCAGTATCTTGTTACCTGTGAAACTGAGTCGGCGCAGAATCCGACCGACCTAACCGCTATGGAGATATACCATGAACTGGCGCTCAGGATTCCTTTTCCGCCGTTCCCGCGCCCGGCACGGCCCGAAGGCAGTCGCCGGGATCGCGATGATGTCTGTCGTCTGCTCGGTCTCGCTGGTGGCGGCATGCGGTTCAGAGGATGATGGGCGACTCGATGATCTGGCGGCCGCGCGCTTACTGTGGATCGCCGATGCGCCCGCCACCTACGAATTCAACTACCTTCGTATGTGCTTCTGCCCGAACGTCTCGCCAGCGACGATCCTCGTGGATGGCGGCCTCGTGATTCGCGTCATCGACGTCGAGTCGTCCACCACACTGCCCGCAGAGAGAAACTCCGAATTCCCGACGATCGAGGAGCTGTTCATCGAGCTGGACGACCTGATTCGCCTGGATCCGTTCCGGCTGGAGGTGCAATACGACCTGGGGCTCGGTTATCCGTCGTTCGTCAGCGTGGACATCGAGGAGAGAGTGGTGGACGAGGAGTTCAGCTACACAGTCGAAGACCTGACCGCCGCAGCGCAGCCGGCGGTCCTGCCATGAACCGCGTATGGATCACGGGACGTGGGGAACCGGACGTGTTGCAGCAGCGAGAAGAGCCCGATCCGATTCCTGCGGCTGGTGAGCTTCGGGTGCGGGTCGCGTACGCCGGGGTGAACTTCGCAGAAGTGATGGCCAGGCTCGGGCTCTACCCGGACGCGCCGCCGCTGCCATTCGTGCCGGGGTACGAAGTCTCGGGAACGGTGGATGCACTGGGAGACGGAGTCGATCCGTCGTGGAATGGTGAACGGGTGACGGCTGTGACCCGGTTCGGGGGCTACTCCGAGCTCGGGTGCCTCGCGCCGGATCTCGTGGTCCGGACTCCGGATTCGGTCCCGGACGACATGGCCGCCAGCCTTCCCGTGAACTATCTG
>JBDGUZ010000185.1:0-3857 GCA_039585915.1 Gemmatimonadota bacterium | reverse complement strand
GGAATCCTCACCGGAAGCCATGACGAGCTTCGCCACGACCTCGTCGGCACAGCTGAAGTCGATTACCACCACGTCCCGGAAGTCGATGACCGCGAGAGCCTCGCCGCAGCGGTTGGAGAACAGGCGTTCGATTCCGTCGCGCACCGCACGGCCCGTCTGCCGCGTCACGAGATTTTCCTGGTACAGGCTCGCCACGGCTATCACTGGCGCGCCCGTGCGTCTCGCCGGCTGGCCGGCCGAACCGCTCACGGCTTCTCGGTCGTGCGAGCAGGCATTACGATTAGGATCTGCGCCCCCGGAAACGCCGGCAGCGAACGCTGCATCGACGGGTAGTCGGCCCAGTCGGGAACGAGCGCGATCTGAGCATTGCCGCTACGGATAGCGAGCATTCCACCCCATTTCTCGACCTGCCTGCGGATCGCCTGCAGCCCCTGGCCACGACCCGGATCCCGGAATCGGGACTCTCCGAACAGAAGTGCCGCCTCGAGCGCAGTCGCGGCGGACCACGACTCGCCGAATCTCCGGGCGTGCTCGGATGCGAGAGAGCCTTCGAACCCGATACCCACGTCCATCACTGCAAGCATCAGGACCTCGCGTCCAAGCCGCTCGCGGTAATTATAGGTCTGCGCGCATACCCAGCCATCGGTTTCGGCGTGTTCGATGATGTTCTGACACACTTCCGACAGCATAACACTGAACTGGATCACCGATGGTTTCGGGTAGTGAAGACGATTCTCCAGAATCGCTGCCGAACGCTCCCGCACGCGCTCGACCACGGCGTGCACGTCATGATGGGACCGAATCGGCGTGATTTCCAGCAGTGCGTCCGACCCGCCATGCGTCCGGGTGGTGCCAGGCTCGAGATCGAACACCTCGTGCGCGAACTGCCAGAAGTCCATCCGATCCAGGTAGGTCCGCACGTCCCGGTTGTCAGGTGCCTCGATTCGGGCCGACAGTCCGGTCCGATCTCGGGCCACATGGCCGACCGCCAGGAGCCCGATCAGCCCATAGGGAGACACCCAGCGGACGTGCTTGGCATTGAACAGGATCCGAGCACCCGTAGCCTCCGACGGGCCGGGGAGGGCTGCCACGAGCACCTCGAACCCCTTGTGATCGAGCACTTCCGGCACATCGATCACACGGCTCATACCGGTCCTCCATGTTCCGAAGCAGACTTCAATGCCGCCGCCAGTCCCATCGTTCCGCGGTGGCGGGCAGCCAGGCCGGCGTACCGGTTCGCCCGACTTGCCGCCCCGGCGGCGGTCTCTCCGGCAAGCAGACTCACCGCGCACGAGGCACCCCAGACGTCCCCGCAGCCGGTAGGATCGGCCAGCTCGGCCGCCACGGGTTCCGTCGGCGCTTCCCCCTCCGACACGCCTCCGTCGACGCGAACGTACCACCGCGACCCTGCCGCTCCGCGCGTGACGAATAGTGTCTCCGGTCCATGCAGCACCGAATCTCGTGCTTCGTCAACCGGATTCCGGTCAGACTCGGCGAGTGCGCTCAACTCCTCCTCATTCATCTGCACGACATCGAAGCACCGGCGCCATTCGGGCCACTCGGGAAGCGGCCGCAACGAGCGGATTCCATCCGGTCCGACGGCCAGAAGCAACGAGTGGACATCTGCGTACACAGGGCCATCGTATTCCGAGCGCAGATGTCCGGCTGTCTCGAGGTCGATCTCCCAACCGGCGATGAAGTTAACGATCATCGCGTCACAAGACGAAGCGGCATCGGAGAGCTCCGGCCACGTCCAGCCGGGAACTCCGCCTGTGAGCCGCTCACATCGGCGGGGCTTCGAACCGTAGTACAGATCGACCCGATTATTGGATTCCGAAACTGTGAGGACTCCAGCCAGCGACTCGACCCGATCCAGTCCGCCGAGAAACTCATCCGCCCCGCGTCGCAGATCGGCTCCGACCTTGATAAACGGAAATACGTCCCACCCGATCGGGGCAACTGCCTCGAGCGCTGCGAGCGAGTAAGCAATCCCACCCCAATCGGTAAGGGCTTCGCCGTCCGCGCCGGGACGGTGAATCGTATCGAGAACGAGGGTGCCCAGGACTCCGAGTCGGGGCATGTCAGAGATCGCCGAACCGTTCCTGGCGGAACATGCAGGCCGCTCCGATCACGCCGACCATGCCTCCGAGCGAACTCGTGACGATCTGGCAATTCTCGGCCGCGTGGCTGAACGCCCGGCGTCGGACTTCCTTGTTCAGAGGCTCGAGGAGCCGATCCCCGGCGCGCGTCACGCCGCCCGAGATCACCACCATTCCCGGATTCAGGATGTTGATCAGGTTCGCGATCCCCGTTCCGAGGAATTTGGCCGTGTCCCGCATCACTTCTTTCGCGTAGTCATCTCCCGCCACGATCGCCTCATACACAGTCTCGGCAGTAATCCGCGACAATTCGCCCCGGACCATCGACGGCAGCAGGCTCGGCTCGCCGGACTGCACACCCTCGACCGCGCGGGCCGCTATGGCGGGCCCGGACGCGTACGCCTCCAGGCATCCGTAGTTGCCGCAGTTGCAGCGGCGGCCAGTGGAATCGATGGTCATATGCCCGATTTCGCCGGCCACGTCCGAGATCCCGTGGAACACCTTTCCGTCGAGCACGATCCCGCCTCCGATGCCCGTTCCCAGCGTCACACCCACGAGCGTGGAGACCCCTTTACCCGCGCCCTGCCACCATTCACCCAGCGTCGCCGCGTTCGCGTCGTTGTCGAGTTCTGCTTCGAGGCCGACGGCGTTGGAGATCAGATCGCGGAGCGGGAAATTTCGCCAGCCGAGATTCGGCGTGTCAATCACGGTTCCGGTGCGTCTGTCGAGCGGCCCGGGAGACCCCAGACCGATTCCGATGAACGCGTCCTCGGCTGCCCCGGCTTCGTTCTGCGCATCTCGCATCGCCTCGCGAATCAGATCTACGATCCGATCCACCACGAATTTCGGGCCCTTGTCAGCCTCGGTCGGCTCCGAGCGCATGCCCAGGACCGGGCCGCCGTCATACGGTACGACGCCCACGTTGATGGATGTTCCGCCGAGGTCCACTCCGACTATATATCGACCATCGCTCACGTCGACGCCTCCTCCAGAATGGCGATCGAGGCTTCGAGTACCTCGTCCACCGTTATGAGTCGGAGACACTCACGTTCCGCCGACTCGAGCAGAGTGCCTCTGCCTTTGCGGGGGCATTCGTTCTTCACGCATGGAACACAGGGAAGATCGAACCGTCCAATCAGCCGCACACGACTCGCGAGTGGGCGCGTCTGCTTCACGTCCGCCGGCCCCTCCAGGGCTACGATTGGCCGATCGAGCGCCGCCGCGAGGTGCATCGGTCCAGTATCGTTGGTCACCAGAAGATGGCACTCGGCAAGTGCCCCTGCCAACTCTACCAGGGACGTGTGGCCTCCGAGATCAAGAACGGCATCGTCGGTCAGCCCGTCAGCCGTTCTCGCCCTTCCGGTCACTTCCGCCGTAACCTCGCGGTCGTCCGGTCCGCCGAGCACGAGCACTCGACAGCCATGCTTTGCGAGGGAGCGTCCTAGCGCCGCGAATTTCTCCGCCGGCCAGCGGCGGGAAGCTCCGTTCGCACCGGGAAACAAGACCACTGGCGTTCGACCGTCATTCGGAATCCGAAGCGCTTTCCGCCGGCCGGCCCAGGCGGACGCGGACGCCGCGAGCTCTGTGAGGCCCGGAGCCGGTGGCTCACCCTCCGGCTCGGGGAAGTCCGCGATCGCCAGGAATTCCTTCACCCGGTGGTCCGCGAGCAGTCCGGCGCGATCGACCGGGTCGGTCAGCAACCAGGCACGCCCGCCCCCGGTGGTTCCACGCCGTGTGGCCAGCCCGGCAGCCCGGAAG
>JBDGUZ010000184.1:0-3862 GCA_039585915.1 Gemmatimonadota bacterium | reverse complement strand
GATTCTCCGACTCGTCGATGAGAGGGTAGACGACGTACGCCTGCCGCCCGCTCGCCAGCTCACCCCGGACCCACTCGAGGGCCACATCGCCGTCCGCATATCCCCGGACTCCCGTCCGCACCGGCCTGCGGCCCGGTGGCATTTCATCGATCACGGTCAGGTCCAGATCTCCATACAGCGTGAGGGCGAGTGATCTCGGGATCGGTGTCGCGGACATCACCAGCACATCGGCCGTTCCGCCGAGGTCCCGCAATGCGCGTCGCTGCGAGACGCCGAACCGGTGCTGTTCATCAATCACGATCAGACCCGGCAGGGCCAGCTCGACACCCTCCTGGAACAATGCGTGCGTACCTACCACGAGCTGTATGCTGCCATCGCGCAGACCACCCAGCACCACCTCCCGTTCCCGTCCCGTCACCGAGCCCGTGAGCAGTGACGGTACCACGTCGACCGGCGCCAGGAGCCGTGTGAGCGTGCGCCGATGCTGCTCGGCCAGTAGCTCCGTCGGAGCCATCAGGACCGCCTGAAGTCCGTTCTCGATCGCCTTCAGCATCGCGGTCACCGCCACGACGGTCTTTCCGCTCCCGACGTCCCCCTGCAGAAGTCGGTACATCGGGGCGTCGTCTTCCATATCGCGCCGGATCCGCGACCAGCCCTGCTGTTGCGAATCGGTTAGCCGGAACGGCAGCGACGCAAGAAACGGCTCAGTCAGATCCGGAGGGCCGTGCTTGGCGATCCCGGACTCGCGGCTGCGTACTTCGTGACGTGCGCGGGCATGCAGAAGCTGCAGGAAGAACAGCTCTTCCCAGGCGAGCCGGCGCCTCGCTGTCTCCACGGCGGCGAGATCCTCCGGGCGGTGCAGGACGGCCAGGGCATCCGCCAGTCGGGGGAGATCGAGCTCTGCCAGCCAGTCGTCGGGGAACACCTCCCGCCCGGCCGCCTCTTCGAGCAATTCGTCGAGATTCGCCTCTACGATTCCTCGAATCTGCCGGTGAGTGAGCCCCTCCGTGGCCGGATAGACGGGAAACACACGGCCCCGGTCGGCGCTCTCCCCTTCACGGGCGAGGATCGTGTGCTCGCGTGGACGAAGCTGGCGCCCGTGGAAGAATCCGACGGACCCCATCACGAGAAGCAGGTCTCCCTTCGAGATCTGCCGGTCGAGCCACGGCTGGCCCGGCCAGGCACACTCGATGAGCCCGGACGAGTCCTTCAGGACCGCACGGAAAATCCTCAACCGTTTGCGGGTCGGGAGTACGCCCTTCGCCACGACTTCCCCGATCACCGTCGCATCGTCACCGGGGCGCAGCGAACCGATCTGATCCACCCGGGTCGCGTCCTCGTACCGGTGGGGAACGTGGTACAGAAGATCCCGGCCGGTGCGGACTCCGAGCCTGGCGAAATGCTCGGCCCGCCGGGGTCCTACCCCCTTCAGAAACTGAACCGGGTCCTGGAGGCGAGAGTGTGCGGCCATCTATCCGAGCAGTTTCTCCACGTACACGTCCGCATCGAATGGTTCGAGATCCTCTGCCCGCTCTCCAGTACCAAGCCAACTGACTGGAACGCGGAACTCCCGCGCCACGGCGACGGCCGTCCCGCCGCGCGCGGAACTGTCGAATTTCGAAAGGACAATTCCGGTCAACGAGAGTGCCTCACCAAATTCGCGAGCCTGCTGGATCACGTTCTGGCCAGCCGTTGCGTCCACGACGAGAAGTCTTTCGTGCGGAGCTCCAGGCACGATCCGCCCCACCACACGATCGATCTTCCGCAGCTCTTCCATCAGTCCCCGCTGCGTGTGGAGTCTCCCCGCGGTATCGACAATCAGCACATCAGCCTCCCTCGACACCGCGGACGCCGCCGCGTCGAACGCGACAGCCGCCGGGTCCGCTCCCGCCCGCCCTCCAACGAATCCAGCTCCCAGCCGATCCGACCAGACCCTGAGCTGCTCCTGCGCTCCACTGCGAAACGTGTCGGTCGCCGCGAGCACTACGGACTCACCCTGCTCGACCGCCAGGTGGACCAGCTTGGCGGCAGTCGTGGTCTTCCCGGTTCCGTTGACACCGAGCAACAGGATTACGTGCGGTTCGGCTGCTGCCTCCGGTTTCATGGCCGGCTCGGCCCCACCACCGGCTTCGTCGAATACGGATCGGATTCGGGCGGCGAGAAACTCCCGGAGGTCGGACTCGGATTGTACCTTGCCCCGCTGTGCCGCTCGTTCGAGCTCCTCAACCAGCTCCATCGTCACATCGACACCGAAGTCGGCTTCGAGAAGTACCTGCTCGAGAGCTTCGATCGACTGTTCGTCGATTCCCTTCACCAGCGTGGTGACGTCCGTCAGCGAAACGTCAACGATCTTCTGCCACAGGGAGCGCGCCGCTCTCCGCATTGGCTTACCTGGCTGTTCTTCCGTCATTCCGTCTCCGAGTCCAGTTTATTCTGTCTGCCTCGTGTCGCGGGCACTGGGGCTCAGCGAAGACCGAGACGACGACGCCAGACCCACTCGGCACACAGCAGTCCCGCGGCGAGCACGTACGGCCACAGCGGAGGCACCGACCGTCGTCCCGCGGGCCGTCGGGACGATGACGACACAGCACGCGTGGTGAGCGAACTACCGACGTCCCGCCCGCGCAGCTCCCTCGCTGGTCCCGCAACGGCGAACGGACGGTCGACGACGAATTCCGCGCCCTCCAGCTGCCCCCGTGCTTCGTATTCCAGATCGCCCGCTGGAAGGTCAGGTCCCTCTACCCGGTCGGCGGGCACGGCGATCGAATCTATCCACACCACACTTCCGGTCGAATCACGGACCGCCATCACGAGATCCACCACGCCCGGCGCGACATTCCAGGCGATCGCGTCCCGACCGTCAGCCGGATCCGCGGCCAGGGTCACTGGAACACGACGGAAGTCCTCGAGCAGCCATCCCGTGATTCCTGCGTACAAGCCGCGATACACCGATCGAGCGGAACCGGTTCGAGTCGACCATCTCCAGGTCCCCTCGGCCAGCACCAGCACCCGCCGTCCACGTCCGGAAACGAATCCGACCGCAGCCGGCAACGCGTCCCCCCGGCGGTCTCGTCGAAGCTGGAGAATAGTAAACGCTCCAGCACCCTGGACAGAACGTAGAGCGGCGACCGGAGGGAGTGCCTCCGCCTCGAGACCGGATAGAGCGCTCGCGACCGGATTCGAGAGAGGAGGCAGCACGGCAAACCAATCTCCGTCTACGGGTGTCCCGACCGTAATGTCGCTTTCTGGCAAGCTCCCGCTGCCTCGCGCCAGGAAAAGGACCCGGGAGTGGCGACTCGTCAGGTCGCGAAGCCATGGGGGAAGCTCAGACAGACTGCCCTGTACAACCAGCAGGTCGGAGCCAGCGGCCTCGGAGCGAACCCAGGTGCCGGCGATCGGTTCCGGTACGATCCCTGCACTCACCCATCGATCGGGCCCGATGCGCAGGTATGCCCTCGCACCTCTTCTGCTTGCCCGTTCCAGGACCGGAAGAAGCTGGCGCGGCTCCCAGTCCGGATCGATGGAGACGAGGACGACACCCGCCCTGCCCCGGGTGATCTCGACCCAGACAGCGCGCTCTTGTTCCGCTCCCAGCAGGTCCGCTCCGGGGTTCAGCGACACGCCGAACCGGTGCCAGGCGGACTCCCCGCGAACCTCCGGCGCCAGGATCTGGAGCTTTTCGATCCTGCTGTGTCCCGGTGACGGGCGTTCGACCCGTACCGTGTCCGCCGTACCGGCCGGTCCCTCGATCGAGACCGTGACCGAATCGCCGGTCGAAGTCTGTCTCCCGCTCGCCTGCGTCGAGATCTCGATCGCGAATGAGATCGTGTCGCCGGCCGAGACCCGTGCGGGAGCGGACACG
>JBDGUZ010000183.1:0-3877 GCA_039585915.1 Gemmatimonadota bacterium | reverse complement strand
CGTCGACTCGATCGACGCGGCCGAGGACCGGAGGAAGTTCGAAGAGCTGACTGTCAGGCTGGGAATCACCACGCCGGAGGCCGGGACGGCGACGAGCCTCGCCGAGGCAATGCAGATCGCGCACGGGATCGGATATCCGGTACTCGTGCGGCCGAGCTACGTACTCGGCGGCCGTGCAATGCAGATCGTTTACGATGAGGAAATGCTGCGCGAGTACTTTACGCGTGCGGTGCAGGCCTCGCCGAAGCACCCGGTGCTGCTGGACCGGTTCCTCGAGGACGCGTTCGAGGCCGACGTGGACGCGGTATGCGATGGCGACCGCGTGCTGATCGGCGGCGTCATGCAGCATATCGAGGAGGCCGGCATTCACTCGGGGGATTCGGCCTGCGTGCTTCCACCGTATTTGCTCCGGGACGACCACATCGAGCAGATGCGCAGACATACCCGCGAGTTCGCCGAAGCGTTGAACGTCGTCGGCCTGATGAATGTCCAGTACGCGGTACACGATGGCCGGGTGTACGTGATCGAGGTGAATCCCAGGGCGAGCAGGACCGTCCCGTTCGTGAGCAAGGCCACCGGAGTGCCGCTGGCCCGGGTGGCCGCCCGCGTGCTGCTCGGCGAGAAGCTGGACGACATGGATCTGCCGGACGACCTGCCGCTGCTGAACGTGGCGGTGAAGGAAGCCGTGTTCCCGTTCAACAAGTTTCCGGACGCTGACCCGCTGCTCGGGCCGGAAATGCGCTCGACCGGCGAGGTGATGGGCTTTGCCGAAAGCTTTGGCCTCGCGTTCGCCAAGGCACAGATCGCGGCCGATGGATCGCTCCCGCTATCCGGGAACGTGGTCGTCACGGTGCACGAACGGGACAAGCCGGGCGCAACGCCGATCATCCGGCGGCTGCACGAGCTCGGATTCGAGATCAAGGCCACCGCGGGCACGGCCCGCTACCTGAGACGGCGTGGAGTGCCGTGCGAGACGGTGTTCAAGGTACACGAGGGCCGGCCGCATATCCTCGACCTGCTGCTGTCGAGTGAAGTGCAGCTGCTGGTGAACACACCGCTCGGCAAGGACGCGCAGCACGATGACTACATGATCCGCCAGGCGGCGATCTCGAGGGGGATTCCATACACGACGACGCTATCTGCCGCCTCCGCGGCTGCCGATGCAATCATCGCCCTGCGCAGCCGACGGCTGTCCGTCCACAGCCTGCAGGAACGGATGGCGGCTACAACGGGTTAGTATCCTCGCAGGTCCCGAAGTGCTTGTTCAAGCCGAACGCTCGCCGGAGGCTGCTCGTGAGGACCGCTCGACGCTCGTTTCCTCTGCCTGCTCTGATCTGCCTATCGATCGTCTCGTGCGGAGACCCGTCGCTTTCCGACGATGCGGGCAGCGGGAGCAGCCCGAGCAGCGCGGCTCCTGCTCTCTCCTCATCCGTCGAGAGCCTTGTCGCGAATTACTGGGTTCGACCGATACCGGAGCAGGGTCCCGCGCCGGCCGATTGGCCCGAGATCGAGTCCTCACTGCGTCCGGAGGCCTGCGGCACCTGCCACACGCAGAAGCTGGCCGACTGGAGCACGACACTCCACGCCGGCGCCTATTCCCCGGGACTGTCCGGCCAGCTGGTCAATTGGGAGCAGTCATCGCCGGCAACCGTGCGCGGCTGTCTCGTCTGCCACGCTCCACTGGCTGAGCAGAGTGCCTGGACTGCCGCGGCGGACGGGAGCCTGTCGCCGAATCCGATGTTCGACAAAGATCTGCGCGACAGTGGAATCACCTGCGCCGCCTGTCACCTGCGAGGTCGTCATCGCTATGGCCCACTGCTTCGCGACGGCTCATCCGGACCCTCGCCTGTTGACGCGCCGCACGATGGCGCGACGCGGACGGAGTTCTTCGAGGACTCCCGGTTCTGTGCCGGCTGTCACCAGTTCGAGGCCCCGGCTCCAGCCGGGAAGTCGATCCAGAACACGTACCAGGAGTGGCGTATGAGCCGCTGGGCAGACGAGGGAGTCCCCTGCCAGGGCTGCCACATGCCGGACCGTCGGCACCTGTGGAGGGGAATTCACGACCCGGACATGGTCCGCTCTGCCCTGACGATCGAGTGGATCGAAGGCCGCACAGTAGGCCTTCAGCTCCAGAACAGTGGCGCGGGTCACCATTTCCCGACCTACGTGACGGCCGAAGTCGAAGTAGAGATCGCGCAGCTTGGAGCCCGGCAGATTCCGATCGAGGGTGCGACGCGCAGCTGGATCATCGCGCGGAAGGTGGAGAACAGGAATGGAGTGTGGGTCGAGCTCTCGGATACACGCATCGCGGTCGACGAGATCGTGTCACTAGCTGTGGAAGTTGAGCCGGGCGCGGAGTTCGCCCGTGCGACCATCAGCGTCCGGCCGGACGCCGTCTACAGCTCGGTATTCGCACAGTTTCTGGTGGGCTCACTGCCGGATACGTCGCGGATTCTGCTCTCGGAGGCCGCTGCAAGAGCCGGGGACAGTCCATTCGTGATCTTCGCTGAGACTGTCCCGATTCAGCGCTGAAGACTCAGGACTCAGCGGACAGCTTGTCCAGCCCGTCGAGCAGCTCGTTCAGCGACTCCGCCACCCTACGGAATCGCATCGTGTGCGTCTGGAGCCTGTCGGGGTCGGGGGACGGGGTGGCCGACAGTTTTTCCAGGACGGCCACCGAATCGAGCAATTCGTCTGCCGACCTGCGGAGTGCCTGGCTCATGGTGCCTACGAGCTTCTCGCACCGCTCGACCGAGACCTCGAACTCGGACAGCAACCATGCCCGATCCATTTCCGCCTGCTTGCGCGCCGTGATGTCACGAACGCCGCCGACGACCTTTACCGAGCCATCCACCGGCCCGGCCATCGGCCGCGCGTAGTCGCGCACCCACCGCGTCTCGCCCGACCTTGTTACGACCCGGCATTCTACGGTGTCCGCTCGCCCTGCCTGCAGCGCTCGGAGGTGAGCTCGCATCAATTCGCGGTCGTCACTGTGGACCATGCGAAGCCAGGCATCCACGGCACCCAGCTCGGCCGGCGTGAAACCCGTCACCTGCTGTACGTCGGAATTCATCCAGTCGGTGATCGCCCTGCCATCCGCCTCGATGTGAAGGGCGTAGGCCCAGTCCGCCGTGACTTCGGCGATGGCCCGATACTGCTCGGCCGCGGATTCTGCCGGAGCCTGGACCGGTGGCGTTTCCGGCTCGTCGTTCTCGGCGACCCATTTCCCGTATGGGTGGCCCTCGTGGGGCGTGCCCGCACCGGCTGTCGCGTCTATCGAGTGGGGATGTCGATCCGTCATCATTGTCACTGACACTCGTCTGGTCCCTTGTCGATCCGGGCACCGGCAGCGGCGCCGGCGGATCCGTACGTCGAGAGAGTCGGGCCCGTTTGATCGGGGCCAATTGGTAAGCAAGACGCGAACCGTTCTGCGGCGACGCCCGTGCGAAGGCACTCGGCGGCCTTCCCCGGCAACCCGGAATCGGCTCCCAGCACCGGAACTCGTTGAGATGCAAGCAGATCAGACGACCGCTCAACTCGGTCCCCGTAGGGCGAGTCTGTGGACGACGATACGAAGCTTTCTGTCGAGGGTCGGCGGAGCATTCGTCATTTTGGCCCAAAGTCGGACAGCGCCGGATCCACGCTTGTGGCCGGGCTGCGTCCCGAGATAGGCTCGTCTTGTGATTCTGACGCGTGCACTTCCCGTAAGCGCCCTGCTCGCGGTCGTCCCGGGAATCGTCGCGGTTCCTGCCTCGGCCACCGGACAGACACCCGATCCGGTCGTCCTTCGCCTCGGAGGCGATCCCGGCAGGACAGCGCACTACAGGCATTATTAGGAGATGTCTCTGCATCTGCCGGAGGAACTAGGGGGAGCGGT
>JBDGUZ010000182.1:0-3892 GCA_039585915.1 Gemmatimonadota bacterium | reverse complement strand
CCTCGCCATAGATGGCGCCCGCATCAAGGGCGCAGGCGGTCAGCGTTCCCCTCGGAAGCTCTTCACTCTCCCCTCCGTAAGTGATGATTCCTACCTGTAAACCGCACTCGACCGCCATCTCGATCTCCCCACGGAGCACGGCAAGAGGAGACGGGAAACAGTCCAGGAGTGCCGACATGGTGCCACCGGCGAGCATCTCGCGGACCCGTGAGTAGACCTGCTCCGCCGAATTTAGCCTGTAGACCTCCCGGTCGCTTTCCACCGGCCCGAGGCGCGACAGGAGCTCTTCAGCGCGGTCACGCTTGAGCTGGAATTCCTCTTCGAGTTGCTGCAACAACACATCCGGCTCTACGGGTCGCCAGACGCGCGGATCGTCCGCAGTGGCCATGACCGCGCCCTTCCGCTTCAGCGAATCGAGGGCCGCGTAGATCGGGGGCGCAGGCCGCCCGAGCATCTTGGCCACGCCGTAACCCGTCTGGGGACCGTTCTTCACAAGCGCCTCGAACACGGCTGATTCGTGAGCCGTGAAGCCGAGGGGTTCAAGGGCGGTCTGCGTGCTCATGGCTTTCATTTGCTCCTTGCAACCCTTTGTTGTTACTAATGATCATAAGTAATATAATGGAAACTGCACGGCAAACCGCAAGAGGGGGATCCAGTATGCGTGCGTTGACAGTTGCGTTGCTTCTTATCGCTGGCTCGATGCTGGCTTCGGGCTGGGCGGCGGCCCAGGATTGTCCCGTGTATCTGCTTCAGAGGTCCGAGGAAGGATTCGGGATTCGAATCCACACGATCGGAGATGGACAGATGGAGGCGTTCATACCGGGGGGTGAGTTCGTAGCCTTCGTGATTCCGTGGTCGCCCGGACAGTCCGGCGAAGTCATCCAGACTGCGCGGCCGATGACCCAGGCGGTTCGTTGTCAGGCAGGCACGATGGAGACCACGGTCATGGAAAAGGGGGCCGAGCCACGAACCCTTCCAGCTGTTGAGACTTCTGCGCTGAAGACTTACCGGATGCGGGTGAGCGTCACACCGGCGGAAGGCGAGGCGACGGTGTTCATTCTCGAGCCCGACGGAACCGTGGCGCTGGACACCGTGGCGCCTCCGACGGACATGTTCCAGGGAACGATACCGCTCGAGCCCGGCGATGTGTCGGTGACCACCGAGACCCGGGAAGTCGTTCGGCATTCGGGAATCGAAGGCCAGGCCCGCCTCGAGAAAGGCGGCCCCTATCTGCTCACCCGCCTGAGCGTTCCAGGAGGTGGTGAGGGTGACGTCATCGTCGACCTTGGCGCCGGCAGCACCCTCCTGAGTCATGAGATGCTTCCACCTGACATCGATATCGAGGCTCTCGTGGCTGAGGAGTACGGTCCCGAGGGCGTGAGGACGCTCCCAGGCTCGGTCGGTGCGTTTGGTGGTACCGTAGAGGGCATCTCGAGGGCGACGGTTCCCTCCTTTGACATCGGCGACCTCCACTTCAATGAGGCCCGGGTGAGCGTGATGCCGGAGCTTCCCGGCATCGCGGGCCGGGATGTCAAGGGAATCCTGGGGAATGATCTGTTGCAGCGGGCAGCCGTGACCCGGATCAGTCTGGCCGGAGAAGGACGCGGCCGCCTGGAACTCTCGTCTTCCCCATCAACGTCTCAGCCAGCGCTCGAAGTTCCCTTTTCGATGGTTGGCGGTCTCATCGTGGTAGAGGGTTCGATCGAAGGGCTGGCGGTTCCCCTGATCCTCGACACAGGAGCCAGGAGCTCCATCGTGTCGGAGGAGGCGGCCCGAAGCCTTCAGCTCACCCCCCTGCCGGAGGGAGGAGACACCTTCCGTGGGCTCGACGGGCAGGCGGTCGAGACCTGGGGAGCCGTGATCCCGACTCTCCGGCTGGGCGATGGCAGCCTCGATTCACTCTACGTGAACGTGGCCGAAGCGGCGGTGCTCGACCGGATGGGGCTCCCCGGCGGTGGGCTCCTTGGACAGAATCTGTGGGAGTACTACTCGACCCTGGAGGTGGCGTGGGAGGAGGAAGTTGTCCGCTTCTATCGCTGAAGGCGAGACACCAGAACAGTGACTGTGATGGAGCGATGTTCCCTCTTCTCGGAGCGAAACCATGGACTACGGGAGCCGGATCCTCGCGGAAAACAAGGCGGCACAGCTGGCCGAGATCGTCCTCGTGTTCCTTGTCGCTTTCGTCGTGATCGGCATCGGGTGGAGCATCGTCGGAGACGACCTTTTCGCGCGCCAAGCGGTGGTGTGGGTCGCCAATGTTCTGATGATGGTGACGGTGTGGATCGGACTCCGCCTTCGCGGGCAGACGTGGGCGCACTTCGGACTGAGCTTTCGTTTCGCGGGAAGACGCGCGCTCGGTCGTGCCGTCCTGCAGTCCGTCGTAGTCCTGGTCGTCGCCCTACTGGGATTCACCGTCGGTTCCATGCTTATGATAAACCTGGCCGGTGCCCCGGAGGGTGCCGACTTCACGGGCTACGGCTATCTGCAAGGCAATCTTCCGATGCTGTTGCTCGCTCTGGCGGCGGTCTACGTCGTCTCTTCGTTCGGAGAAGAGGTGATCTACCGTGGTTTTCTCGTCAATCGAGTCGCGGAGCTGGGGACCGGCGGCAAGGCAGCGTGGGGAGTGGCCGTCGTCATCAGTTCTGTCGTTTTCGGTCTTGCCCACTTCAGCTGGGGCGTCATGGGAATCGTCCAGACCACATTCATGGGCCTGGCTCTCGCGATCGCGTATCTGGTCGTAAAACGGAATCTCTGGGTCCTCGTTCTCGCACACGTGTACATCGATACGGTGCTGCTGGTACAGTTGTATCTCGGCCCGGCGGCGACGTCCAGTTAGCCGGTGGCCCTGGTCCAGCTACTGGTTAAGATTCGCCAACTCGCTGCGCACCCGTTCGACATCCACTTCCACCGTCCAAATGTCGGATTTGCCAGATCGCGTGCAGACGAACGCGATCCTCGTCCCATCGGGTGACCAGGAAGGTCCATCGTCGTAGCTGGGTTGCGACGTGATCTGCACCCGATTGCCGCCGGTGGAAGACATGGCCCACAGGTCGCAGTTGCGCCCCTCACACCAAACCACGGCCAGTAGCGTACCGTCCGGTGACAGGTCCGCGTACCGGCAAGTTGATTCCTTCTCGGGAGTCAGCCTCCGCTCGCCTTTCCCGCTCGCGGAGATGGCCCAGATGGACCAGTTTCGGCTCTCAGCTCCTTCGCGTAGAGAGACATAGATCTCCGTGCCATCGAGCGACCAGCCGTTCGCGATGGGCGGCCTGTCCGGATCGCTGAAGACCTTATCGAACCGACCGGTCGCAACATCGAGCACCCAGAGATTCGGTCCCTCTTTGAAAGCGATGCGAGAGCCGTCCGGAGACCATTTTGGCTGACCGCCACGGAACACCGGAATCGACTCCGGGACAATGCAAATGGGAGCCCCCCCGACGCCGACACCAGCCACAGACCGTTCCTTTCCGGCGCTTCGTCTCCTCCGTAGCGGGAGAAGACGATGGACTTTCCGTCCGGGGACCACTGGGGATCGAGTATCACTGACCGTGACACTACGCCGAGGCTGGACCCGTTAGGACTGGGCGCCCACCTGACGCTGTGACACGTGGTCCAGCTCACGACTATTAGCTGCCGATCCTGCTCCGATCAGCTATAATTGTCTGGCTATTATCAACCTGCGGCTTCCCTTCCCCCTCGCGTCAGCGAACCGGGAGCCAACGGCGGATGGAAAGTGAGCACCGAAGTTGCATCCTGTCCCTACCCCGTGCAGGAGCTGAACCGATGCGACGCACAGTGGCTTTTCTCACCTCGATCTCTTCCCACATGCCGGCCCAAAGGGCTATGAAACTCCTGGCCATTCTGATCGCCGCACCCGTCGTGATGGCCCTCG
>JBDGUZ010000181.1:0-3914 GCA_039585915.1 Gemmatimonadota bacterium | reverse complement strand
CCCAGGTCCTCGCCGTCCGGGGTGAGCAGATTCACGCGCTGGTTCTGGAGATCCGGAACGAGGATCGTGTCACCTCGACCGACCAGCACCGGACCGGCCTGCCCGCCGAACTGCCCCGGGCCGCTGCCTGCCTCGCCGATCGTCCGCTCCCACGTCCCGTCGGTCGCGAACACCTTCACGTGCTGACCCTGCTGGTCTGCCACGATGATGCGGCCGTCCGACGCAAAGCCGACTCCCGAAATCTGCCCGAACTGGTAGGCAGCGTCTCCCTCGGGCATGCCGATGCGCTGCGTTTCCTCCAGGGTCCAGGCATCACCCTCGCCCCAGATCGGTGTCAGCGGACTCGAGACGAGCTGGATGCCGGCGCTGTCGGTGACCGTGCCGCCCCACTCTGAAGCCGTCGGGCCGCCGTCGCCGCCAGAGCAGGCGGAGAATACGAGAGCCACGGCGAGTGCCGTGGCGGAGGATCTACTGAACATGGAAAACTCCTCGCGGAGAATAATGACTGTCCGAGCGCTGAAAGATACGCCGGGCCGCTCGATAAAATGCGTCAAACTGTTCAAACTAACAACCAGATGAACTTCCCCTTCGTGACCTCTTCACGGGGCCAGCCGCTCTACCGCCCAGCCGGCGCCCTCGCGGGTGAATCGGAAGCGATCGTGCAGCCGGTTCGCCCGGCCCTGCCAGAACTCGATGCGCTCGGGGCGGAGTCTGTATCCACCCCAGTACGGGGGAAGCGGAACGTCGTCGCCAGGGAAGCGTGCCTCGGTATCCGCAACCGCCTGCTCCAGCTGCTCTCGGTCGTCTATCACCGCACTCTGGGGGGATGCCCATGCGCCAATCCGGCTTCCGCGCGGCCGGGTCCGGAAGTACGCGAACGAATCCTGTTCGCTCGTCTTCTCCACCGTCCCCTCGATTCGGACCTGGCGCTGCAGGACCGGCCAGTGAATCGCGAGAGCCGCCTGCGGGTTTCTCGCCAGTTCGACCGCCTTCCGGCTCTCGTAGTTCGTGAAGAACACGAAGCCCCGCTCGTCGTGACCCTTGAGGAGCACCAGGCGGGCAGACGGAAATCCGTCCGGCGTGGCCGTCGCGAGAGTCATCGATTCCGGCAGGTAGAGTCCCGCTTCCCGCGCCTCGCGGTACCATTCATCGAACAGCCGGAACGGTTCCGATCCGACGGTCTTCTCGTTCAGGCCCTTGAAAACGCCTTTGCGGAGCGTCACCAGGGCGCGAAGCGTGGACTTGAGGGACATCGAACTGATCCAGTGCTGGTACGAGATTGGGGTCGAGTCGCGTGTACGTCGCGCTCTCCGGTACTCGGTACTCGCCCCGTCATGCGGCTGCGAAACTACGCAGACGACCCGGGGTCCGACAGCGAACGGCCTCGCAAGCCCGTTCTCGATGTCCGTTCTTCTTGCGTGTCAGTCACTTGACTGGTGCCGGCCTGACTCCCTAATCTCCGGGGCGCACTGCACCCCCATCTTATGCGCTTGTCACTCCACGCGGCCCACGGCGGAGAGGCGCCCATGCGATCGCTCATCGAGCGTCTGAGCACGGCTCTCGCGCCCCGCTATCGACTCGGAGAAGAAGTCGGTGCGGGCGGGATGGCCCGCGTATTCCGGGCGGAAGACACGACACTCGCACGTCCCGTGGCGGTGAAGGTGCTGCGTCCGGAACTCGCCACTGCCGTGGGCGCGGAGCGGTTTCTTCGCGAGGCGCGCGCTCTGGCCGCCGTCGCGCATCCCAACGTGATGACGATTCACGAATGCGGCGAGGCCGACGGCGTTCGTTACTACGTGATGGACTTTGAGGAAGCGCCGTCGCTCAGGACCTGCCTCGACTCGGGCCCATGCCAGGAGGGCGATGCATGGAGACTCGGGATCGACCTTCTGGCCGCTCTCGAGGCGACGCACGCGAGCGGCGTGATCCACCGGGATGTGAAGCCGGGGAACGTCTTTCTGCGCCCGGACCGGGCCGTGCTGGCGGACTTCGGAATCGCGAAGGATGTATCGGAATCGGAGCCCCCCCTGACGGAGGCAGACTCGCCCGGCACGCCCGCATACATGGCACCGGAGCAGGTAGCGGGTGGCGAGTCAACCGAACGCTCCGACATCTACTCGGCCGGGATGGTTCTGTACGAAGCGTTCGCGGGCCGTCGCTGGCCCAGCTTCCAGGATCCGGGACGAGCCGACTGGACCGGCGTGCCGCGTCGGGCCCGACCCGTTCTGTCTCGCGCCCTGGAGCCGGATCCGGATCGCCGGTGGACCGATGCGACCGCGTTCCGGGACGCGCTTCGGGTGGCGCGCCGTCGGCGCCCCACAGCACTCCGGGCCGGCGTGATCGGCCTGGGTGCGCTGGCGATGTTTCTCGTCTGGTGGTCGTGGCCGAAGCCACCGCCGGCGATCACGGCTGACCTGGCCGTGCTTCCGTGTAGCGCCGCCCCCGGCGTGGACCCGCAGGTGGCGCAGGCGGCCCGAATATACGCCGCGTCGCAGTTGGATAACCTTCGAGACATACATGTTCTCAGCGACCGCCAGACGCTGAACACCTGGGACCGGCACGCGGATGGCCTGTCGTCCGGCGACTGGCAGGGCTGGACTGCAGCTCTTCGGGCAACGTGGGTCAGCAGTTGCTCGATCTCCGCGGAAGACGGCTCCTGGAGGGTTGCTGCCGAGCTGCACGACGGAGTTCGTTCCGCGGGACCATACCCGAGGATCGTGGAGCACGGCGACGCGATCACTGCAGGCCAGGCGTTGTTCAACGCTCTGCTTCAGGGGCTCGGCGCTGAAGGGCTTACCGACGTGTCGGCAGACGAAGCCGGCGTCCTGAACGCATACTCCTCGGAAGCCGTCCGGCTGTGGATCGAGGGGAAAGAGTCTTTCCGGCAGGATGCGCTGCAGGACGCTGCGAACCGATTCGCGCAGGCGCTCGAACTGGAGCCCGAGTTCGCCCTCGCCGAGTGGCACCTGGCCGAGGCACAACGATGGCTCGCGCACGCCTCCGTCGAAGTGAACCTCGAGGATCTCAACAGGACGCGATCCTCGCAACTGCCCGTACGCGACTCGATGCTCCTCGCCGCACGCGTTGCTCCCTACGATAAGAAGCCGGGAATGCTGCTGGCGGTCTCCGAGAAATACCCGGATGAGGCATATCCCACACTTCTGTACGCCGACGAGCTCTACCATCGGGGTGGGCTGTGGGGGGAGCCGGTCGATTCCGCCCTGGCGCTGTTCGAGTCCGCGGTCCGCAAGGACTCGGCACTCGTTCCGGCAGTAGAGCACCTCGCGCAGGCACAGATCAGGCTCGGACGAGAGTTGGAGGCCGAGCGGACCCTTGCACGCCTGTGGTTGATCTTCGGACCGCGCGAACAGCACGAGGTCTTCTATCCTGCGATATGGAATCAGGCTTGGAATGAGCGGTTCGGTGGGGAGGAGGAGGCGCGCATAGGCTTTGAGCAACTGGTGGCCAGCTTTGGTCCAGAGGGATCGAGGGAGCGTCTTCAGGGCGCCCTCGCCCTGCTTCGCCTCGGGTGCCGCTGGGTTCGATACGTGGAGTTACCGGCCGGACAGGTAATGCTCGGCCACCAATTGCTCGGTATCGCGCGGGATATCAGCAGCCCCGACGATGCCGCCATCGGGCTCCTCGCGATAGCGCTGGGGGAACTTGGACAGGGAAGGGTCGGGACCGCTCTCGCCTATCTCGACGCTATCGTTGCAGAAACGCGGACTCCCAAGGTGGAGCTGCAGGCCCAGTTGCAGGCGGCGGAGTGGAGAGTAATCCCCTTTTCCCTCGGCCTGGAAGGATTCGTTTCAGAAGATGCGGAAGCTGGAGAGGAGACGCTCGTCGAGATCTGGTCCGATCCGACCAACCTGCCGGTCCTGCGCGGGAGGGCTGCATTCGCCCTGGCGCTCCTC
>JBDGUZ010000180.1:0-3942 GCA_039585915.1 Gemmatimonadota bacterium | reverse complement strand
GTCTTCGAGGTCACGCCCGACCTCGTAGCGCACCGTGACCAGACCGAAGCCGGGCTGCGCGTGACTGTAGACGTATTCGACCCCGTTGATCCCGGACAGCACATTCTCCAGCGGAATCAGCGCCCGGTTCTCGACCTCCTCCGGCGATGCGCCCGGCATCGGGAGATAGATGTCCGCGAGCGGGACGATGATCTGGGGCTCCTCCTCGCTGGGCAGCGTGGCGCTCGTGTAGAGGCCGAGCGCCAGCGCAGCGACCAGGAGGAGAGGCGTGATCTTCGAGAAAAGAAACGCATCGGCCAGGCGTCCGGCGATCCCCTCCTTCATCGCGCCCCCTCATCCTGATCCGCCGGATTCCAGATCTCCTCCCGTACGCTTCCGGCTGCCGTCCCATCCAGAATCGTGGGAGACGGCGTCCGAACGACCCACGTGTCCGGGTCGAGCCCAGACAACACCTCGACCATCCCTTCGGCCGTCCGGCCCACCCGGATCCAGCGCAACCGCAGAGTCTCGTGTTCGAGCACGAATACGCCGGTCAACTGACCCTCGCGCACGAGCGCGTCGCCCGGTACCAGAAGACCTGGCTGCTCGATGCCGGCCACCGCGATCCGAACGAACGTGCCCGGCAGCGGAATCCCATCCGCCGAGTCGTCGAATCGGGCTTCGAGGCGGAACCTGTTGCTGGCCTGGTCGATCACCGGCACCCTGCGGGTAACGGTGGCGGGCCAGTGGAGGCCCGTCTCCGGGTCCAGGATCCGCACCGCATCCCCGACCGCGATCCGGCCGGCCAGAGGTGCCGGGGCGTCGGCAACGACCTTGACGCCGCTCGAGCCAGAGATCGTGAGCACGGGTTGTCCCGGCAGGGCCAGGTCACCTGGATCCACGTACCTCGCAGTCACGGTCCCCGCGAATGGGGCCTTCAGCACGACGTAGTCCCGGTTCGACCGGGCCTCGGCCAGGTTCGCCTCCGCCGTCTTCATCTGAGCCCGGGCCTGGTCGAGCTCCTGGTCGGTCGCCGCACCATCGCGCACCAGGTTCTCCAATCGACTGTGGGTCTTCGTAGCCACAGCCATGTTGGCCTCGGCCGCTGCGACGCCCGACTCGACACCGGCGTCATCCAGGCGGACGAGTGTCTGGCCGGGTCGAACCTGGGCGCCCACGTCCACCAGCACCGAACGCACTGTGCCACTGGCCCGGGTCGCGAGCTGTGCTTCGTTGACCGCCATCACGCGCGCCGCCACGAGCTGTGAACCGGCAGCCCGGACTACGGGGCTCACGGTGACATCCTGCGGCTGGTCAGTTCTCTCCACCCGGCCCGGCTCGCCGCGATCGCAGCCCGCCACGGTGAGCGACAGCATGGGAATCAGGAACAGCGATGATCGCTTCATATTATTCACTCGCTCGTGTGTTGCGTGGTCACATATCGCAGGCGGGCCTCTGCCATCCGGTAGCCGGCCGTCGCGTTGATCGCCCGGCTGCGCGCCAGCGCGGCCCGGGAATCGGCGGCGAGAAGGTCGGTCGCCGTAGCGAGCCCCTCTTCGAATCGCATTCGCATCAAATCCCGCCCCAGGGAGGCGGCGCTGTCCCCCACGACAGCGGCGCCGGCGGCGCGGAGCGCCGAATCCACGGCGTCACTGGCCTCGAGCACCTCCGCGCGTGCCGAGCGAAGAGTGGCGTCGTACCTGGTCTCGGCCATCGCCCGCTCGGCGTCTGCCCGTTTCGTGTCGGCACTTCGACTCAGACCCGAAAAAATGTTCCAGCGCAGGGCGAGTCCTCCCACCCAGTTGTCGCCGTCGGATCGGAACAGATTGGAGCCGTGCATCGAATAACCGGCGAACGCATCCAGTTCAGGCAGGTATCCGAGCTTTGCTCGGCTGCTGTTCGCCGCAGCCGCATCGCGTGCCCTGTCCAGCGCGTGGAGGTCGGCTCTAAGAGTCGGATCGAAACCGACTGAACCGAGGTCGTCAGCGGCCCCCGTTGTTGCCTCGCCCGCTTCCGTCAGCGCGCCCGACACCAGCTGCAGCGTGTCTGTCAGAGCCGGCCTGACCTCGGGTCCCCAGCCGAGGAAAATGGCCAGCTGGCGATACGCGTCCGCCTCCCGGCGCTCGGCGTCGATCCGGACCGCCGTCGAGCCCTGCAGATCCGCCTCTGCCTGCAGCACTTCGGCGCGCGTCAGAAATCCCTCGGTCTCCCGGCGCGCGAATACGTCGCGCGCGGAACGGGCAGCCTCTTCGGATCGCTCAGCAGCCCTGGTCTGCGCCGCGGCCCGCTGTGCCTCGTAGTACAGCACCTCGGTCTGGAGAACCGTCGCTTCCCGGGTCCGCAGCTCCTGCCAGTCAGCTGCATTCGCCGCGTTCGAAGCGGCAGAGCGTCCCGCCCAGACCTGTGGACTGAGAAGCTTCCACTGGAGAGTCGCGCCGGTCGCCCAGTCGCTGATCGCGTCCGGGTTGTTCAGAGCGTCGAGCGCGAGATCCGACTCGCTGAAGATCCCCTGCCGCAGCTTGGTTCCGAATGCGAACACCGGGTCGTTCGACCTTGTCCAGCCGGTCGCGACGTCGATCCGGGGCCACAGGTAGGAGGAAGCTTCCTTTGCGTCGGCGTGCGCCACATCGGTCCCCGCCCTGGCGATCGCCAGGCCGGCGTTGCCCTCCAGCGCTTCCGCGATCGCTTCATCCAGGCTGATCGATCTTACGGTCGGCGCCTGCTGCCCGAACGCCCCGGAGGGAGCGGCAGCCAGGATCGCGACACCGAGCCAGAATCTCCGGCGTGACATGATACTCATCAGGAATTCACTTTCTAGCCGCCGGCGCCGTTGCGACGCGGCGAGGCGTCTGCGTCACACGCACGCAGACAGTTCATGATCTGGACGACCTTCTCGTCCAGTACGTCGTAGAACACGTTTACGCCCTCGCGGCGACTCCGGAGGATTCCCTTGTCGCGCATCAGGCTGAGGTGTTGAGACGCCGTAGCCTGCTCGAGATCCAGGGCTTCCTGCACCGCGCTCACGTTGAGCTCCCCGCGATTGTCGAGCAGCTCGATGATCCGAAGCCGGATCGGGTGACCGATGCAGCGCAGGACGCGCGATGCATCCTGGACCACGTCGACGCTGATTCGATCGGTTTTCCCGGCCATTCTTCCCCCTTGGTTCCTGCGCTTCATGCGCCGCCCCGGGCGACCCGTTGCTACATACCGTGATATATGTATATCTGAATATGTATATTGTCAACACCCCGCACGACATCATTGAAAGTCAATTGTCAGACGGAATCAGGGATCGAATGCGGACGCCGGTCGGCGTCCTCTGCAGGGTCAGCGGCGACGGCGGCCTCGGGCGAGCCGCGACCGTGGCGTCACGTCTGCCGGGATCTCTGCCCTCCTGCCCAGGTCGGGTGAGAACGACGGCTCGAATCCCCGAACCACTTCCCGGGGGATCTGCGAATCCATGAGTTTCTCGATCTCCCGTACCATCATGACCTCGTGTGGAGACATCAGAGTTACCGCGTCTCCAGTCTGGTCACCGCGCGCCGTACGGCCCACGCGGTGCACGTAGTCCTTGGGGTCATCCGGGACGTCAAAATTCACGACGTGCGTGATCCCCACGATATCGAGGCCGCGCGCCGCCACGTTCGTCGCGACGAGCACACGCGTGTCCCCGTTTCGGAATTGCGCGAGGCTGCGTGTCCGGTCGGCCTGTCCCTTGTCCCCGTGCAGGTCGTCCACCGAGATTCCCTTCTTCTTCAGAATCTCGCACAGGTAGGCCGCAGTGCTCTTCATGCGCGTGAACACGAGCGCCGGGCCCGTGCCCCACGAGTCGAGCAGGTGATGAACCAGGGCCTGCTTGCTCGCATAATCGACGGGATGCAGCACCTGCGTGATTCCCGACGCCGCAGTCTGAAATCCCACCTGGACGGAAACGGGGTCCTGCATCATTTCGTGGGCGAGGCC
>JBDGUZ010000179.1:0-3966 GCA_039585915.1 Gemmatimonadota bacterium | reverse complement strand
CGTCCGGTTCGTGAACGACTTCGTATTCGTTCTTCTCGTTCATCGGTCACATCCGCTCGATCGGATTCCCCTTGACCCGACGGCTGGCCGGGTTCAGACCGGCGGAAGCTATGAAGCAGCGGAAGCCCGCGCATGAGCGGCTCCCGTATTCGCCGGGGCCCGCGACCGGCGCTTGACTCGCGAACTGACGACCCGTATCAGTTAGCGTCATGGATCGGCAAACAGTTTTCCTCGCTTCGCACGGACGGACCACGAGTTGGTGGTGGTGGACATCCATGCGCGCGGAGTGGGAATCCGTCTGATCTGGTCGTAACCGAACACAGATCGAGAACCCCACCTCCGGGCGCACGGAGGTGGGGTTTCTTGCATCCCCCCAACGTGTATCCGGTGGTGACAACCACGGAATCGCATGGCACGTCAATTCGACATCGCGGCGGACCTGGACACGCCCGTTTCGGCGTTCCTCAAGCTTGCGCCCTTCGGCCCGCGCTTCCTGCTGGAAAGCGTCGAGGGCGCCGAGCGGCTGGCCCGGTACTCGTTCATCGGCCTCGGTAGCGCGTTCGAGTTGAGGATCGCCGACGACCTGCTCACGATCGATGGTGAGGTCCGCCCGGCCCCGCCCGACCGGGAGTCGCTGCTCACCGAGTTGCGGCAGGCCGTATCCAGGACACCTGTACTGAGTGCAGATCCATCAGGCTCCGGCGGCCTGTCCGCCGGATCGCGTAGCGGCTCGGCTCCCCCGGTGCCGTTTACCGGCGGACTCGTGGGAGTCACGGGTTTCGAGCTGATGCGGCGATTCGAACGGCTCGACACACCCGCGCCAGAGGCAGGCACACCGGAAGCTGCGTATCTCGCACCCCGATCCGTGATCGTGTTCGACCACCTCACGCGGCGAGCGGCCCTGCTCCACGAAGGACCGGAACCGGAGCGACTGGCCCTCAGACGTGAAATCGTCAGAGCCCTCGCCGGACCCCTTCCGGACCGGCCCTCCGGCGGTCGAGTATCGGTTCCGACCGCCGGATTCGAGCGGGCAGCTTTTCTCGACTCTGTGGAACGGGCGAAGGGTCACATCACTGCCGGTGACGTGTTTCAGCTCGTGCTGTCGATCCGATTCGGAGGAGAGACGGAAGTCGCGCCATTCGAAGTATACCGGGCCCTTCGTCTGCTGAACCCTTCACCCTACATGTATTTCCTCGATCTCGGCGATACCTGCATCGCGGGCTCCTCCCCCGAAGCGCTCGTCCGGCTCGAGGGTCGGCAGGCCGCGCTCCGACCGATCGCTGGGACTCGGCCACGTGGGGCCGATCCAGGAGAAGACGCCGAACTGGAGCGGGAGCTGCTTGCCGACCCGAAGGAAGACGCAGAGCACGTCATGCTGGTCGACCTGGCACGGAACGATCTCGGCCGGGTCGCTGTCCCCGGTACGATTCGGGTCGAGCCGTATCGATCGATCGAGCGTTACAGCCACGTGATGCACATGGTGAGCGGCACCACGGGCGTGCTCGCTCCGGATCGCGATGCGCTAGACCTGTTTGCCGCCGCCTTCCCCGCCGGAACCGTCGTCGGGGCACCGAAGATCCGTGCGATGCAACTGATCTCGGAGCTCGAGCCCGGACCCCGCGGTCTGTATGCGGGGACAGTCGGATACTTCGGCGCCGGTGGATCGATGGACCAGGCGATCGCGATCCGGACAATCGAATTTTGGGATGGTCGCTACGCTTTCCAAGCAGGGGCAGGAATCGTCGCCGACAGTGTTCCGGAACACGAGCACGCAGAGATCGTCGCCAAGGGCGCCGCGCTGGACGCGGCACTCAGCCTCGCGGGAGAGGGACTGTGAAATCAATCGACAGGAGATCCGACATGAGGCGCGTGCTCATGGTCGACAACTACGACTCGTTCACCTACAACCTGGTGCAGGCCCTGGCCTGCATGGGCGCTACCGTCACCGTGCGCCGGAACGACGAGGTGACGGTCGAGACCGCACTCGAGTTGGATGCGACGCACCTCGTCGTTTCACCCGGGCCCGGGAGGCCGGAGGACGCGGGAGTATCGATTCCGCTCATCTCCAACGCCGCACCCGCTATCCCGGTGCTGGGCGTATGTCTCGGCCACCAGGCCCTCGCAGCCGCATTCGGCGGATCGGTGGCCGGCGCGGGCAACCTGATGCACGGCAAGGCGTCGGCCGTCTACCACGACGGCCGTGGCCTGTACGAGGGACTGCCGAATCCGTTCTCCGCGGGCAGGTACCATTCACTCGCCGTGCAGGAGGAGACCCTCCCCGGAGAGCTCCGGATCTCGGCCTACACGTCGGACGGTGAGATCATGGGTATCCGGCATCGCGACCTCCCGCTCGAGGGAGTGCAGTTCCACCCGGAAAGCATTCTGACACCCGAGGGAGACCGGCTGCTGCGCAACTTCCTCGAGCTACCCGCGCACGGGAGTTCCGCATGAAGTCGCTCCTGGATCGGCTGCTGGATGGCGGCGACCTGCTCGAGTCAGAGGCGGCCGACCTGCTGAGGGCCCTGACGGAGGACACAATGCCGCACCCACTGGCCGGCGCCTTCCTCGCGGCGCTTCGTCTCAAGGGAGAGACGGCCGAAGAAGTCCGCGGATTCGCCTCCGCCATGCGGGAGTTGAGTATCCGTCCCGACCTGGCGGTCGCCGCGGATGGCGCCGTGGACGTGGTCGGTACCGGTGGCGACGGCTCGGGAAGCCTGAATCTCTCCACGGGTGCCGCACTGCTGGCGGCCGTCTGCGGGCAACCCGTCGTCAAGCACGGAAACGGTTCCATATCCAGCCGCTGCGGAAGCGCCGACGTGCTGCGGGAGATCGGGCTCGAAGTGCCGCTCGACGAGAGCGCCGCCGGGCGCTGCCTGGCCGCGACCGGATTCACATTTCTGTTCGCTCCGCATTATCACCCGGCGATGCGGGTGCTGGCACCGGTCCGGAGGGCGCTGGGCGTTCGGACCATATTCAACCTGCTCGGCCCGCTGACAAACCCCGCCGCTCCTCCGTTCCTCGTGGCCGGGGCGTACAGCGAGCCGGCCGCTCGATTGATGGCGGAGACGTTGAGCGGAATGGAGGTCGAGCGCGCGTTCGTGATCCACGGAACGCCGGGCTGGGACGAGGCGACACCCGTCGGGCCGTTCGTCCTGTTCGACGTCTGCCCGGGCCGGGTCGAACGACAGGTCAGGGATCCAGCTGCCTTCGGCGTCCCTTCCTGCTCGCCTGAGGATCTGACGGGCGGCGACGTGAGGGAGAATGCCCGAAGACTGAGACACGCCCTGACCGGTGGCCGCGGTCCGGACCGGGACGCGATCGTTCTAGGCGCCGCACTAGCACTCGAAGTCACTGGCCGGGAACCGGATCTGAATCATGGACTGGCGGCTGCCGAGAAGGCGATCGAATCCGGTGCGGCGGCGGCACTGATCGACGACCTCGCGGGGCCGTTCGGGGCTTCTGACGCGGAGGCCAGTTGTGCGTGACTTTCTTTCCAGGATGGCGGACGCCTCGGAACGCCGTGCCAGGGAGGCCCGGTCACGAACACCCGTTCGCGAGCTCAGACGGAGGATCGCCGATTGTCCGGCGGCCCCGGCGTTGAGCCTGCATCCGGATGGTTTCGACCTCATCGCCGAGGTGAAACGGCGATCGCCATCGAGGGGAGCGCTCGCCGCCGATGACGTCGTCCAGCGCGCCCGTGATTATGCCCTGGGAGGAGCGGCGGCCGTGTCCGTGCTTACCGAGCCCGACCAATTCGGGGGCTCCCTCGATGACCTCGACCGGATTTCTGCCGCCCTGGCCGCGGGTGACGCGGACGAATCCCTCTCCAGCCCGATACCGACGCTGCGCAAGGACTTTCTCACAGATCCGTACCAGGTACTAGAGGCATGCGTGGCGGGCGCCGGCGGAGTTCTCATCGTACTGCGTATCGTGAACGAGGATCGTCTGGAAGAGATCCTGTCCGCT
>JBDGUZ010000178.1:0-4033 GCA_039585915.1 Gemmatimonadota bacterium | reverse complement strand
ACCTTGATGCCCTTCTCGTGCGCCTCGTCGATGTACGCTGCCTGCTGCTCCAGGTTGAAGAACGGGTAGTTGATATACGGGTTGATCTCGTTGGCGTGGTGGATGTTCACAACCGTACCGCCCCAAGCCTTCACCGAGTCCACCGGCACGAACTGGTGCACGAAGCGGGTGTTGAAGTGAGCGGCAGTATCGATCGGTTTGAACGGTGTGATGAGGAAGCGGACGTTGAAGTGGAGCGTGTCGCCGGCGGAGAGCGTTCTCGGCCCCGAGTAGTTGAGGGCGGTTACCGCGCCTCCACCGGGCTCCTCGGTAATGCGGATACCTCCGCGCCCCTGGTTGAACCAGGAAGAGGGCATGACGAGTGGCTGGTTCCGGTAGAAGTTCGTGTTCAGCGGCCGGACGTAGTCGTCATCCCGCAGCACGTACTGGAGCCCTTTGTGGACACCCCCCAGCCAGGCTCCTTCCTGGTGGTTCTCGACGTTCCAGTTCCAGTCGATCTCGGCCGGGCGCTTCCCGCCTTTCTGGCCAAGTCCCAGCATGTACTCGGCCGCGCCCGGCGCCAGGGAAATGGGAAGCGCAATCTCCTCTACCTCGACGTCAGCCAGGGCCACCAGCGAAATCTGGTAGTCGAGCATCCCTTCGTACTCGAGGGTTCCCTCCACTGTCATGCTGAAGTGCTCCGAGCTGCTCTCGACGGTCCAACGGGCCCGGCCGGGGGATTGCGGCCGGATGTCGAACGGAGCGTGGTCGAAGACCTCGACCTTGCCACCCATTGGCTGCACACCGGCGGTCGTCACCACCAGCGCCAGCGGACTGGCCAGGATGGGATCGGGCTGGTCGGCAAACCCTGTGAGCTCGGGCGTGAAATAGCTCAGGATTCCTTCCGGGAGCCCTGATTCGCTCAGCTCCACCCGACGTCCGAGGATCGACAGCGACCGACCCTCGATCGAGACCGGCTCGAATGGCTCGATGAGAAAGTCCGCGTCTCGTCCGGCGATCGAATTGAGCCAGAACAGGCGGGTCTGGAGCTCCGGCTCGTCGAACCCGCTGTTGGCCGCCCGGCCTTCCTGCACATCAAGTCGGACAACGGTGCTTCTGCTCCCGCGATTGCTGGAGGAAACGGTAACGGTTCCTTCCAGTTCTCCGGCGGGCTGGTCGTCCGGGATCCAGGTTCCGATCCACAGCGGCTGGACAGTTCCCGCCGGAACGTGGATTTCCTTCGTGAACGGCACTCCCTTCTCGTCGGTGCCGCCACAATTGAAGCAGGTCAGGACGTCGAACCAGGATGAAGGGAATCCATCGAAGCTGACCCGGACGTCGTCCAGGGATTCGTCTCCCGACACGAGGGCCAGCTGGAAGGTGAACGCCTCTCCCTTCAGGACCTGGCTGGAATATTCCTGCACCGCTGTCGCCGAGAGATTCGCCCAGTGCTGCGGAATGAAGTGTCGCATCCGCACCGGGTAGTCGCGGTGCTCCGGGACCACGGTCCACCCCTCGGTTGCGTCGGCCATGAAGGCTGCGGTCTCGTCGGGGGTGGCGATGACCTCCATCGGGAAGAAGGAGTGAAACTGGTTGACGGACTGGATGCGTGTCGTCTTGGCCCGGGGAATGTCGGTCGGCGCCAGGGCGCGGACTCGCCGCTCCCACCCGGGGTCCGGGCTCGGGGCCAGGCCCTCCCACGAGAATTCTCCGGATCGGTCTCGAAGCTCTGCCGGTGTTGGGTAGGTGACCGTCGGGTAGTAGCTGCCCGTGGACTGCCACGGCATGTAGTACACGTGGTACTCGGAAGACCCAGCGTCAGGCTCAAACACGACATCTCCCGATGCGTTTTCGACGCGGAGAGCCACGACATTTCGAACCGCTCCACCGGTTGCCACGTCCACCACGATCACGGACTTCGCTGCCGGATCCTCGTCCCGGCGGCGCCAGGGGATGGTGACGAGAACAGCGTCGGATTCCTCGCCCGGGTTGAGTTCGACCACGGCCCTGTGATTCCCCCACGAAACGCCCTTTTCTCCCGCTGCCAGGTGAGGCTCCCAATTCCCGGGCTCGAACACGACCCCGTCCACCTCGTTGGAGATGGCTGGTGCCCGGTACAGATCCGCCGTTACGGTGGGCAGCGGCTCGGAGCAGGCCAGCGGAAGAAGGATGGACAGCATGACCGCTGCCCGCAGGCCCGTACGTATCTCGCTCGATCTCACTTCTTGCTCACCCATCGTTTCGACCATTCTGCTGCAGTGCTCTGAGTATCATCCGTCCGTCCAGGTCCGTGTCCAGTTCCGCGTAAAGCGCCGCCATCTCGGCCCCCCGCGAGCCTTGCAGCTCTTCCGCTTCGGTGCCCCGACCCAGTGCGTCCAGGGCAGGAATGACAAGCAGGTCGAGACGGGTCAGGGGTCGGTCCAGGTCGCCGGTGGCATCGACCACTGCCTGGAAGGCGTCGTCAGTGGCTGCCTCGTTCCCCAATTCGTGTTCCGTCCTTCCCTGGAGGAACCTGACAAGACGCTCCTCCGGCTCGTACGGTCGGCCCTGTCCCAGGGACTCCGGCCACTCGAGGGCAGCGGCGAGCTGCTCCCGGGCTGCCGGGTAGTCTGCCGCCTGCATGTCGTCGAGTGCCGCGAGCGTGTGGGCCTGCACCCACATCCGGTGGCTGTCCCGGGCGTTCTCCGACGGGAGGACCCGGGTCGCGGCCAGGATCCGAGTGGCATCCTGAGCCCGTCCCAGATGGACCAACGCCCGTGCCTCGAGCAGCTCCAGGTTGAAGTCCCCGGGAAACCGCTGTCGCACGGCGCTCGAAGCCGCGAGCGCACTGTCCCATTGACCCGATTCCTGCAGGTAGCGGATGAGCTGGATGTGGACAGTCCGGTCATCCGAAGACAACGCCACAGCCCGCCTGAGGTCCGGCTCCGGATCCGTGTCCCGCAGCTGGCTCAGCAGGTGGGCCCGGGCCACGTACGCCGGCCCGAAGTCCGGCTCGTTGCCCAGTGCGTCCAGTTGGATGGCAGCGTCTTCATTGCGGTCGAGGGCCCACAGGTTCAGGCCGAGAAGCCAGGTCCACAGCCAGGCGTCGCTGTTCCGGGCCGCCCATTCCAGTACCGGCAGGGTCTCGGGTCGGTAAGGAAAGGCGAACGCCGGGTCGTGGTCTCCGGCGAGCAGGGCCGGGTCGTCCACCAGGGCTGCAAGCCAGGCGATGTGGACCGGACCTGGTTCGAATTCAGGGTGCAGGGCAACGATCGCACGGGCGTCTTCCGTGAGCCCCAGGTTGGCATACCCGATCGCCACCTCGAGGAGGGACTGCTCCGGGAACTCACCGCCGAGCGTCGCGAGGAAGCCGTCGCCTGCGTTGCCTGTCGTCGCCCCGGTGGCCGATAGGTACTGCTCGGCGCGGGCAAAGCGGTGCAGCGGATCGATCGTCAGAAGCGCCCGGGTCGCTTCGTCCGCCAGGGCCTCGTCACCGGATTTGCGTCCGATAATGGCCAGCGCTCTCCACGCCGGAACGCTGCTCCGACCATGGTCCAGGGCGAGCCGAGCGTATCTGACGGCTTCCGCCCAGTCCGCACCCTCGATCATCAGCTCGGACAGCTGGATGTATGCGGCGGAGCGATACGCCACGGAACGGGCCGCCCATCCGAAGGCGTCGCGGGAGTCGGCCCAGCGGGTCAATGCGCGGTACAAGTTACCGGCCATGAAGTTAGCTTCGGCATCGTACGCGTCGAGCTGCAATACCCGGTTCGCGTACTCCAGACCCGCCTCGTACGAGGCGCTCCGGGTGGACAGATCCGCCATCCCCAGGAGTGCTGCCCGGTTCCACGGTTCCTCGACGAGAGCCGCCTCGACCAGCTCCCGGGCCTGCCGGTAGCGCCGTCCCTTGAGGAGCTCCCGTGCCTCGAACGCCAGTCGGTCCGCCTCCGGTATCGCATCCCAGGCATCGGGGTCCGTGGTGAAGGGCCGGGACAGCCGACGCCCCGACGGATCGGAATCGTACTCCAGACCGAGAGCCGGGAGCCGGACCCGGTAGGGGGCCCCGGCGATGATT
>JBDGUZ010000177.1:0-6847 GCA_039585915.1 Gemmatimonadota bacterium | reverse complement strand
CCATGCGCAGGGCCTCCTCACGCACAGTGGCTGGATCTCCATGCACGGAGGCATCCTCCCACCCGTCGCCCAGATCGGTCTGGAAGGAATAGTAGAGCGCGAGGCGGCCATCTATGAACACTCCTAAACCGCGTGCTGGAAGTCCATCGTGCTCGTGCACCTTGGGCAGCCCCCGGGGAAACGGGAATACGATGCTGTAGATCGGATGACCGAGTGGGACTTCCACCAGATCTCTGCGGGGGAACAGGCGCGAGACCTCCCTCCGGGCCGAGGGATCCATACCGTAATTGTCGTCGATATGCAGAAATCCACCGCCGTCGATGTATCGTCGAAGCCGCTCCAGCTGGGGCTCCGAGAATCGGACATTCCCGTGACCGGTCATGTACAGGTACGGATAGTCGCCCAGATCGGGGTCGAGAGGAGTGACCTCCGCTGGTCGGGTGGAGACTCGGACGTCCGTCCACTCGGCCACGGCTGCCAGCAGGTTGGGAAGACTCGACGGATTCGCGTACCAATCGCCGCCGCCGTCATAGTGCAGGCGAGCGATGGTGGGAAGGGACGAGTCCTGTGCATGGAGGCTGGGTACGGTTCCGATGATCATGGCGATCGACCAGCCTGCCGCACGGGAGCAAGTTCGCAGCCCCCGACGCCGCGGTGCACCCTTCAATCGACGCTCGTTGATCATTCCAGCGTATTCTCAGACCTGGTAGTTATCGCCGACATGTCCCGCAGTTCGCGGAACAATGGTGCACTGATCAGGAAGATCGCAGCAGCGAGACAGATGTCGAACACGGGACTATCGGTGACGGCCATTGCGGTGAGGAGCAGCGACGCGATCCCCAGGGCTATGACCGGCAACTCCCAATCGGCCCGGGAAGCCGCCAGGTGTCCGGCAGCAGCGGCGATCGCCGGGACTGTGAGGATGGCCAGGTCGTGCAGATGGATGTGTGGTACGAGGACCAACGTGCCGACAACCAGAAGGCCACAATGAATTGAGGAGACGCGGGACCCCAGAGATCTCCACCATATCGAGGTCGCGACGATGAATGCGATCCATGTGAGCCAGGCTGCTGTCGCAGCCACCGCCCGGCTGTCACCTCCACCGAGTCTGTGGATCAGCCCCAGGAAGTTCGGCATGCGGGCCTCTGCGATCACCAGAGTTTCGCCGATACTCGATTGACGTATCAATTCCACGTAGTCGACCACGCCCGGAAATCCGACAAGGCTGATTGAGAACGAGGCGAGAATCGTGACACCGATCAGGAATCCAGTGAAGACCTTTCGTCGCGCAAATAGAAACGGCAAGGCCAGTCCGATCGCCAGGTGCGGCCGAATAGTGGCCAGGGAAAGCAGGACTCCCGCCGCGAAGTCCCGTCGAGAACTGAATAAGACAATCCAGGCTGCGACACCAATCAGAAGAACGCTGGTATCCTGTCCCTGGGCGACTACCACTGCTATCGGAAAAAAGGTCAGCACGGCCATCCGAACAGCAGTCAACTGCAGGCTAGACGCTCCATTATCGGAGAACGCAGATGTCATTACGATGACCGCAATAATGAGCAAGAGTGCAGTGCAGGCCGTCCAGATCCAATACGCTCGATTATATTCGAGGCGAGATAGAGGTCGCAGGAACGGTACGAGCAGAGGCGGATGGTTGAACGGTAGCAGGACTTCCTCGTCCTGGGCCTGGTGTCTGATTTCCAGCTGTCTCTGTAACTGCGACTCCCGATTGTAGAGTTGTTCGGATCCGTCGAGCTCGGCGACACGGCCAGCCGTCATCTGAATCACGAAGTCGCGTCTCGCGCTGGGGAATCCCCCGACGAGCACGACATCAATTCCGAGCTGTATGATGACGAGAATGAGGAGCAGCCAGGTTCGGCTCAATTCGTTACCCTGTCAGCCGTGGCTACCGTTGGCATCCCGTAATCCTGGACACGGCCAGAGGCACCGCACGATTCGTAAAAGGTCACGTCGAGCCGATCCTCGCCTGAGCTCCGGCTTTCGATCCTGCCGGTCTCGCAATACTTCGATTCGACCCAACGCCGTACCTCCAAATAAGGATTGGATTCGGGAAGGCCGACAGCATGCCAGGCTGAGAGATCAGGCTCGGCGACGACTATCAGTTCCGGCGTGGCGGACTCGATCATCAGTAGCACCTGTTCCGGGCCCAGTAGCTCTATCTCGAGCGGCATCAAAGATGCGACCGGAATGGAGCTTGGTGTTCTAAGCATATAATGAAACATAGACCCCTCAGGCAGGATCAAGGCACCTGACGTAAAGCGTTTGGAATCCGCCAACGTATGTAATGTGAGGTCAAACGTTGTTGTTCGCGGGTCGAATTCCGGCGGGAATACGAGCATCCTGTTCGCGCCATCGCCGACTGGAAACGTTCGCTGCGAATAGAACGCGGCGGATTGAGTCGCGGCCGAGAGAACAAGGAAGAGAGTCACGGCGGGAGCTACACCCCGGGCAAGTCGTGAGAGGGGTCGCTCGAGCCTGACGCGGGCTGGAAGGTGGCGACACAACAGACCAAGTCCCAACAGACAGGCCGGTGCCGACAGAGCGAATCCATAATGGTCGAAGTGCGTACGGAACCCCATCTTCGCCAGCAGGCTGGCACTGAACAGGGACAGGAGGAGCAACTCGGTCGATTTCTGCAACTGACGCCTGGACAGATCCCCCCTCCGCAGGAGTATCGCCCACGCGGAAGTAAGAAGGGCCGCAGCCGATACCCAGGGCAGGATTCGCGCAAGTTGCAGCCAGGCGAAGGGGAATCTCAGGCTGACGAGCATGATACCCGAAGTTCGCTTCGATACCACTGGACCGGCGGTAGAAGGGAAAGTCGAGCGTTACGACTCTCAAAGCGCTCCTGTACGGTTCGAAGACTACGGTTGGTGAGACTCCAGCCCCTTGACCCACGGAATAGGCTGTAATTCCAAGTGCCAGACCCAGACCGACAAGTGCGAGGAGGTGGGTGCTGCTCCCCACAGGTCGGATGTGTCTGGCGAGTACTACACCGCAAATGAGCGTCAGCAGTGTCGCAAGTCCTATCTCAGGTTTCGTACAGGTCGCTAGCCCTGCCGAGATTCCTGCGAGCAACCACCAGGCCGGATTGCCGCGCTCCAAGGCCCGGAAAAGAGATGCGAGGACGAGAAAGCCGAGGACCAGTCCGTGGGTCAGGCCATGCGAGTACGGTGTAAGGAAACTGTAGTTGCCTACCCGTACCAGGTGCGGAAACCCGGAAAGAAACAAGAACACCACCGAACAGAGAAACGCTGAACGGCGACCGAACAGTCGGTTCGCGATGTCATACACGAGGACAAGCGCAACACCCAGGAAGACGAGATTTGACACGAGAAGCACGCCTGTACGCTCTCCTGCGAGTCGAAACACTGTTCCATTGATCAACGGCGACACCGGACCGAACAGGAGGAGTACATCGAGCGGAATTCCTCGTCCCTCGCTGACAGAGAGGGCCGTATAGAGCTCACGTCCCCAATCGATCAGCAGATCACCGCTCCGCTGCCAGGTCAGAATCGCGAGCACGCCGAACAGAGCGCCGAGAAGTACGGACTGCAGTCTGAAGGCAGGTCTTCCGATCACGGTATCAGGCCCTCTGAGCCTGTGCGGTTCCCGTCGTCACGGCGATAGACTGCCGCCAGCCCGTCGTCGAGCACGAGCTGCCAGTCCTCACTCAGTCCCAGCAGTTGGTTCATTGGAGCTTCGCTTCTCGTGAGCGTCCACTGCACCTGGTATCGGTCCAGCACCTCTTCCCATCCGGATCCTCCCGTCCGGGCGGTCAAATACTCGCGAGCCAGGTCCTCACCGAAGAAGTCTGCATGTCCGTCGATGAATACTGGGATGTCGGGCTGCGCGTAAAGCAGGTATCCACCCCACTCCATTTCGTTGAATACGGCGCCGGCCTTTTCCGACGCACTGAGTTCGCGCAGAGCCTGCACAGGAAACGTAGCCGAGTCGAATCGGCCCCTTGTGGCGAACGGACCGTTCACTGCCAGGACGAGCAGGCCGCAGGCGATCAGAGGAAGGACATGACTGGTTGCGGATGAAATCTCGGGGCTGCGAGGCGCCAGCGTGTGGAGGGGCCAGTCAGGGCGCTCCGGATGCGCCTCAGTGCCACCAGAAGACGCGTACGTCCCAAGCAATGCGAGCCACGGAAGTCCAACAGCGGCGAACAACGTAATGTGTCGAGCCGAGACCAGGGTGGCGGCAAGAGTACCAAGGAGCGTCGCCAGCCCGAGCCAGGGCAAGCGTCTCGCGCTTGTTCCCAGGATCAGGGCTGTTCCCAGAATCACGGCGAGTAGCAACCGCCCCCACGGCGCATGGAAGTCGGGGGACTGGAATTCTTCGGTAACGCCCATGAAGAACTCGTTCCCGAGATGCGCCGCCAGGTGCGACCAGATCGCGGGTCCGGCAGGGTTGACCATGGTGGCCACGATGGCGAGAGCTAGAACGACGATTAACGTCCACTGCTGCCGTCGGATATCCGGACCGCGACCACCCAGCCAGGTGTCGAAACAGAACAGCGTCAGGAGAGCCAGCCCGACTGGGAATCCGCCGTGGCTGTTCGCCCAGACCACAAACAGCGCTGGAATGAACAGGACCCACCGGGATCGAGCGGTACGTCGATACTGCACCAGGAGCAGCAGAAGAATCGAAGCGAGGGCGGTAGTCACGAGGTGCGGGCGCGCCAACAAGTGTACAACCTGCAGCAGCATGCTCGTAGCGGCGAGTCCGACAGCGACGCCGATCGAGCCTCCCAACAGCGTGGCGTTCACGTAGGTCACAAGCACTGAGACAGCGAACAGAAACGCCGCGAGCGTTGCAACCCCGGACAGGCCATTCAGCCGATCGGACTCTGCGAGAACCGCCTGGGACAGCCATTCCTTGGGGATCCACTGGGAACCGTATCGCGTGTGCGACAGCGAATCAGCGGTCGGGATCTCCCGCTCGGACAGGATTCCTGCCCCTACCCGGATGTGCCGGCCGACGTCGCCATCGGAGCTGAACATTCTGGGAAGACCGGGCCCGAGAGCCACCAGGAGTGCCAGGAACACCAGGAAGCCAGACGGAGAGGGCAGCGCCGGAAGCCAATGTCTCGCAGGTATCAAGCCGGGATCATCATCATTCGGTGAAGACTCTGGCGTACACTTGCGCCACGGCATCCTCGTACTCGAGTCGCCACCTCGAGTCGAGAGAGAGACCCTGGGAGAGGGGAACCGTGGGGGGGGTCAGGATCCAGTCGACCTCGTAATCGTCCAGCAGATCGAGACCTCCTGGAGAGAGGTGTCTGATCCGCAAGTAGTCCCTGGACAGGTCCTCTCCGTAGAAGTCGGTCTGGCCATCGATAAAGACTGGTATATCCGGACGAGTGTACAGAAGGTATCCGCCCCAGGGCATCTCGTTGAACACGTTGCCGCTCAGTGACAGTTCGTCCAGTGCTGCAACGGCGCGGACGGGGAACGACTCAGGTTCGAATGCGTACCGATCGCCGCCGCTTCGGGCGGCGAAAACAATCAGGATCAGTGCCAGAACGACCGTAGGAATGAACCCGCTGATCTGCGCTTCGACCTTCTCCATTCGGCTGTCGAACTCCTCGATTCTCGTAGCCGCGGGTCCCAACGGTCCATCCCGGGACAAGGCCAGGACGCTCTTCACCCACGGGGCGAACCATGGCACGGCGAGCACGCCGAACAACGGGATGTTTCGGGCCGACATGAGCCCTGCAGCGAGCCAGCCGAGGAATAGAGTGAGATCGCGGAATCCAGCTCGACTGATCCCGCTTCCCAGCAGAGACAGACCGATCAGGATCGATACGAGAAATACTTTGCCGTGCAACTGGTGGAAGTCGGGAGATTGGTACTCATTCGTCTGGTCAACGAGGAAATCCATGCCGAAATACGACAGCGAATGCGTCCAAACGCCGAAACCCGCGGGATTCAGGAACGATGCGATCAGGCAGGCTGCAGCCGTCAGCACGAGCGGGATTCTGTTCGCAGCGACAGCCGAGCCGGGTCGCCAGGCATCAAGGGAATAGACCGCCAGCAGAACGAAGCCGACGAGGAATCCTCCGTGAAGATTCGTCCATAAGGCCATGATCGGTATCAAAACGCCGAGTGCCACGACGGACCGACGAATTCGATATGTTTCGAGAAGCATGAGGAACACGGCGGCAAACAGCGTCGTGAACAGGTGCGGGCGTGGGAGTAAGTGTACAGCCTGCAGGACCATGGATAGGGCGGCAGCCATGCTCGCCAACAGCGGGCCAACCCCGAGACGCCGGACCAGCGAATAAACGACGAGCGAAGTAGCGGCAAACAAGAGGGCCGATAAAACAGCCACCCCGGTCAATCCGGCGATTCGGTCGGCCGCCGCAAAGCAGACTTCAGACAGCCACTCGAACGGCACGAAGGGCTCTCCGAGCATCGTGTGCGAGAAGATGTCGCTTCGTGGAATCTCGCCTGTCGAGAGGATGTGCCGCCCAACGCGGATGTGCCGCCCAACATCACCGTCGATGTGGAACAGGTGGATTCCGAACAGGGCCCATGCCAGGGCCACGGCGGAAACTACCGTGCCCGGCGTCGGAAATGGGCGCCTGAAACTGTCCTTGACCGGGCTCATCTGAGCACTTCAGGTGAGGAGGATACCAGTTCAGGGACTGTCCTGGTCCTCTTCCGCGGTCCATGCCCCGGCACCGGACGCGATAGAGCCGACTCCCGGCATGTCGAGGAAGTAGGTCTTGCACGCCTCGTTCAGCAGGTCATCGGACAACGAAGGCGCCACGCCAAGGTACTTCGCGACGTTGCACACCGTGTCTACGACGTCCCGC
>JBDGUZ010000176.1:0-4077 GCA_039585915.1 Gemmatimonadota bacterium | reverse complement strand
GAACCGGGGGCAGGCGTTCCTCGACCGGGCCGCGGACGTGGTGTGGACGTGGCAGGGAGGGACCCTGACCGCGCGTGACGTCACGCACAACGTGGATGTGCCGTTCCACGGGAGAGCCGGTCCGACGTGGGGCTTCCTCACGGCCGACGCGAACGGCAACGGCGTGATCGACTGGCACGACTTCAACTACATCGACGGCGCGTTGCAGGTGATGCGGCAGGTCGACGGTGGAGACTGCGACCCCGCGGGTACACCCAATCCGGGCTTCACCTACTCCCGGTTCGATAAGGACCTTACCGCCGACTCCGTCCTGCTGGTGAGTTCACCGTCGCTCGTGGCGACGAGCACGGCGGGCATGGCCCTCGAACTTGACCTTGAGAACGGGGCCCCACTGCCGCAGACGGGAACCGGGTTCGGCCTGTACGCCTACGGTCACCGGTTCATCTTCGAGATGAGTTCACTGCCGGCCGACGGAACCGTGTGGACGCTCCGCACCTACAGGGGCGAGCTCGACACCGACGACGACGCTGCGGCGAATCCGAGGGGATACACGTACATATCCGACGGGGCAGGGGCCAGCACGGATGGAAATTACGCTCCGCTGCCGCCACTCATTCCAGGGTTGACGTTCAACTACGACGTCACCGCGGGCCAGACCGTGGTCGCGGCCTGGGATCTGAGCAACGTTCACACGGTGCCCGATCCCTACCTGGCCACAAGCCAGTACGATCTCGCCCCAACGGCGAAGCAGCTTCAGTTCGTGAATCTGCCTCCCGAGGCGACGATCAGGATCTACTCGCTTACGGGTGTCCTGGTAGATCAGATCGACCACAACGATCCTACGGGTGGTGGGCGCGTTCCGTGGGGTGTCCGAAACTGGAGCCAGCAGTTCGTGGCCAGTGGTGTCTATTTCTTCCATGTAATCACCCCCGAGGGGGATGAGCACGTGGGTAAGTTTACGATCGTGAATTTCGCGGGTCAGAATTAATCAACGACCAATCCCGTTGCGGGGACTTAAACGAGTCCCCGCAACGGGCAAAGACCAGCTCCCTAGGAGGTCTTCATGCGGCTGTTTAAGCGAACGGTAACTGCCGTAGTACTGGTCGTTGCCGCGCCCGGGTTGCTCTGGGCACAGGACATACCCACAACTCCGACCGAACCCGATAATCCGGTTCAGGTTGCGGGTGAGAATACCGGCTTCGGCACAGTTGCGGGCGAGTTCCTTCAACTTGGGGGGAGCGCCCGGGGCATGGCGCTCGGAGGAGGGTTTTCCACAATTGTAGATGATGTAAGCGCCATGTACTACAACCCGGCGAACCTGACGGTCCTCCCGGGCCCGCAGGCGGCGCTGACCGTGATGCCATACTTCGCGGACACGGATTACTACTGGGGGGGGCTGGCGTTCCCGTTCTCGGACAACGACTTCGGTGCCGGAGTGTTTCTCGGCCGATTCGGATTCGGTGACCAGCCGATCTACACCGAAGCAGATCAGGAAGGTCTTTCCGGCGAGACGTACGCTGTGAACCAGGTCGTTGCAGGACTGTCTGTCGCGCACGCCTTCATCGATCGGTTCTCCGCCGGTGGAACGCTGAAGTACATCTCGGACGATCTGGCCGGTGGATCGCTGGCGGGCGCCAAGGCGTCGACGATCACCTTCGATTTCGGTGTGAACTTCCACAGCGAACTGTGGGATCGTCCGCTCGCGCTGACGTTCGTGGTGCAGAACCTGGGTGGAAGCCTGAGGCACGGGGGCGAGGCGCTCCGGTTCAGGGACTTCAACGCTAGCGGCGCCGATAACTCGATACCGAATCAGAACGTGGACCCGCCGTTCGCAGAGAACGAGACGGACGCGTTCCCGCTGCCGCGGGCGTTCCGGATCGGACTCGCCTACGATGTGATTGCCAGTGAGGCGATCCGGCTGTCGGCTCTCGGCGAGTTCGTCGACGCGAACAACCAGAAGCCGCAGTTCGCGATTGGTGGGGAGTTCGGCTGGGAGAGCGTAGACGGCCCGCTCGGGGCTGCGTTGCGCGGCTCCTTCACGACCCAGCCGGATAACGAGGATTTCGGTGATACCTTCACTCCGGCGGACAACGTCGGCATGGACGGACTCGCGTTCGGTGGCGGGCTGTTCTACAAGATCAACGAGGAATTCCTCGTCCAGTTCGACTACGCATACCGCCACTTCGGTGCGCTGGGAAGCGTAGACGCGGTCACGGTCACGCTCGGCTGGAATCAATAGATCGTGTCCGTGTTCCGGTTGAGCAGCTCCGGGCCCTCGGCGCGAGACCGCCCCACGGGGCGAAGTGCGCGTCGGTGGTCCCGAGGAACCGTTCTCGGTCTCGGCCTTCTGGTCACGGCGGCTCTCGCCGTACGCGGACAGGAGTCGGTCGCGGGAGAACCGCGGGAGATCGAGACGAACCTCGTCCGAAGCTGGGCGGGAGACGGGGTGACCGTGGTGGATGGACTGGTGAACGTCCCACTCGGGATGCTCGCGGGCGGCACCACGGACGCCTATCGGTTCGAGGTCACCGTGAGTGACCGGAGCGGCAATGAGCTCTTCCGGGATTCCTGGGTACGCGAGCTGAGCGACAGGGCCGCCAATTATGTCGAGACCGACGCTTCGTATCTGCTCGAGTCATTTCGCTTCGGGCTACGGCCCGGCGAGTACGAGATCGATATCCGTGCGTATCCGACGGATGCCGCGGACCTGGGGGTACGTCAGGCGATCGCCCTGGAGGCGTTCGACCGGCGTCCACCAGCATCTGATCTGTTCTTGTCGACGAGAGTGGAGCCACTGGATGAATCAGGTGGTGGGAGCTGGTCGGTTTCACGCGGAGGTTTCGGCATCAGAGCGGCGGCCAGGACGGTCGTGTTCGCGGATGACCCTGGACTGTATTACTACATCGAATTGTACGGATCCGAAGAAGAAGGCACGGTCTCGGTCACGGCCGAGATCCGAGACCTCTCGGGTCGCAGTCTGTTCCGGACACCGGCCGACGAACTCGGTGTTCCGGTGGGTGGAACGCCCTTCACGGGAATGCTTCCACTCGCCGGGCTCCCGGTGGGTGCGTACGATTTCCTAATGACCCTGGAGGGCGGAGAGAGCGGCATGATTGTTCGATCTGCCCCGTTCGAGGTGCGCGAATCCGCATCGCTGGCTCCCGTGGCGTCCGCCGGTCAGTCGGAGTTGGAGGAGTACTTCGCCTCCCTGTCTGACGCGGAGCTCGAAAACACGTTCGGTGGTGTGGCAGTGCTCGTAACGCCGGCGGAGCGCAAGACGGTCGAAGCGCTCCCTCCCGATGCTCAGCGTCGGTATCTGGTCGAGTTCTTCGGAAGTCGGGATGTAAATCCCTACGAACCGGGCAACGCGTTCCTGGAAGAGTACCTGGAGCGCATCGCGATGATCACGGCTCGGTACGGTGAGCGGGTGGGCACGAGTCAGCGACGGCCGTGGACAACGGACATGGGGTATCTGTTCCTCAGGTTCGGTGATCCTCCGCAGCGCGTCGTGAATTACAGCCCTTCGGACGAAGGCAACCCGACAGGGCTCGTGGGGGCCGGCAGCTTCGCCGGCGAGCCCCCGTACGAGATCTGGCAATATCAGGACACGGGCTTCGTGTATCTGTTTGTCGAGGAGAATCGGTTCGACGCGTGGAGGATGATCTTCACAACAGATCCGAACATGGTGACCCTGCCCGACTGGTCGCGCCGGGTCGGCACGAATTGCATCCGGGACCTGACTACGTACTTCGGAATCGTACCCAGCGGCTGATACGCTTGGGCTGAGCAACGCGTCCGCGAGTCGGACAGATCGCGGGATAGCGACATTTGGAGAGAGAGGCAACCATGAGAGTAGGCTTCGTTCGAAACGTCGGGCTCGCGCTGCTGGGCCTCGCCGTTGCGGTTACAGCCGCATGTAACGACGACCCGCTCAGCGGCGACAAGAACGAGACGTTCGATATCCAGGTGAACCCGTCCGTGATGACGGTGACGGCCGGATTTCCGGTGCTGCTCGTATCGCGGGCCGTGAACGAGACCGGCGAGCCGACCTACGACCAGATTACACCCACGGTGTCG
>JBDGUZ010000175.1:0-6266 GCA_039585915.1 Gemmatimonadota bacterium | reverse complement strand
GGGAAGTACTCGCCCCGCACATAGACGTAGACGTGCTGCGCACGAATCGCCCGTGCCGTGATCAGGCAGCCCTCGATGAGCAGATGCGGGACCCAGCGTAGAATCTCGCGATCCTTGAACGCTCCCGGCTCGGACTCGTCCGCGTTGCAGCACAGGTAGTGCGGCCCCGTCTGTTCCTGGGGCATGAACGTCCACTTCAGTCCGGTCGGAAAGCCGGCTCCACCCCTTCCCCTCAGGCCGGAGTCCTTGACCACGGTCGTGATCTCGCCGGGTTCCATCCCCAGGGCTTTGTTCAGGCCATCGTACCCGCCGTACGAGAGCCAGGTCTGCAGATCCCGGGCCTTCGGGTCGCCGAAGTGCCGCGAGAGGATCGTGCCGACTTCGAGTTCGTGACTGTGCGGATATCCCATCTATTCCTCGGATCCGCCCTTCTCGAGCTGGGAGAGTATCTCCGGGACCGTCTCCGGGGTGACATTCTCGAAATACTGATCGTTAACCTGCACGGCCGTGGCAAACCCACAGGCGCCGAGACACTCTGCCTCGATCACCGTCCACTTTCCGTCTTCCGACACCTCTCCAGCCCGGGTTCCCGTGTGCTCGAGGAACGCCTCGAACACCTCTTCCCCCTGGTTGACATGGCAAGAGATGCAGGTGCACACCTGGATCCAGTACTTACCCACGGGCCGCTTGGCGTACATCGTATAGAACGTCGCCACGGATCTGACGTACGCCGGCGTCAGGTCCAGGGTGTCCGCGATCTCCTCCATGTTCTCCGGCGAGATCCAGCCGTTTCGTTCCTGCGCATACGCCAGCATTGGAAGCAGGGCTCCCTTCTTCTCGGGATACCGGCTCAATGCCTTATCGCGTCGGTCCTTCCCCTCCGCATCGTCGAACAGCCGCTCGACTGGGCGGTGATCCGCAACCTGAAACGCCTGTGCGCTCACTACCGCCGGGTGAACTTTCTTCACGTCTCGCGCTCTCTCCATTCAGGATTCTGGACGGGTCGTGCCGATGCCGTTCACTTACCTGTCGATCTCGCCCAGCACGATGTCGATGCTCGCATTCGCCGTTATCACGTCCGAGACCAGCCCTCCCTCTACGAGATACGGGAGCACGGCCATATTCACGAACGACGGCGCCCGGAAGCGGCAGCGGACCGGTTTCGATCCACCGTCGGATATGATCCCGATGCCGAGCTCGCCTTTCGTTGCCTCGACCGAATACCACACCTCACCCGCCGGGACCTGGAGGCCCTCCATCACGAGCTTGAAGTGAGCGATCATCGAGTCGATCGACGACATCGCCGAACTCTTCGGCGGCAGGATGATTGCCGGGTCATCGACATTGAGCGGGCCGTCCGGCAGGCGGTCCAGCGCCTGCTCGAGGATACGGATGCTCTGTCGCATCTCCGCCAGTCGGACGAGATACCTGTCATATGCGTCGCCGCTCACTCCGACGGGCACATCGAAATCATACTCCTCGTATCCGAGATACGGTCGCGCTTTCCTTACGTCGTACGCGATTCCGCTGGCGCGCAGGTTCGGGCCGGTCAGCCCGAAGTTGAGAGCCGTATCCGCATCGATCACTCCGATGTCGACCGTTCGCCCCATCCAGATGCTGTTGCGCGTGAGCAGGCGCTCGCTCTCATCCAGCGTCGCCGGGAGGCGCTCGATGAAGTCCCGGCATGCCTCGACCCAGCCGGCCGGCAGATCCGCGATCATCCCTCCAATACGGGTGGCCGAGTTCGTGATCCGTGTCCCGCAGAACGCTTCGTGCAGGTTGTAGATCGTCTCGCGTTCCTGGAATGTGTAGATGAACACCGTCGTCGCGCCGAGATCCATGGCCGTGGTTCCGAGCCACAGCAGATGTCCGAGCAACCGATTCAACTCCGTCAGGATCAACCGGATGACGGTACACCGGGGCGTGATCTCAATCCCCAGCAGACTCTCTACGGCACCTGCGTAGGCAACGTTGTAGATCATCGGGGCCAGGTAGTCCATCCGGTCCGTATATGGAATCACCTGGTTCCACTCGCGGTACTCGCACGTCTTCTCGAAGCCCGTGTGCAGATACCCGATATGAGGGATGCAGCGCTCCACGGTCTCGCCGTCCAACTGAAGCACGAGTCGCAGCACACCGTGAGTAGCGGGGTGCTGCGGTCCCATGTTGATCACCATCCGCTCGGCCTCGAGCCCATCGACCGTCTCTTCCGGCAACATTCCCGGCCCGAGCTCAGGATACCCGCTCAACTCCTCGCCCCGCGCCCGCGTGTCCGGCAGGACCCCTGCCATTTCGAGCTCTTCGCGCGAGTAGACCTCCTCGCCCTTCCGCTCCAGCGCACGGCGTACCTGCTCGGCGCGGGCGAAGCGTCCGCGCAACGGAAAATCCTTCCGGAGCGGGAACCCTTCATCGTAATTTTCCGGCATCAGGATACGGCGCAGATCGGGATGTCCCGTGAACGTCACGCCGTACATGTCCCACACTTCACGTTCGAGCCAGTTCGCCGCTCGCCACAGGGAGGTGACGGACCGGATCTCGAGGTCATCGAACGGAACCCTGCATTCCACACGCAGCTGCCGCCCGTGCGTCATCGACCAGAGCTGGTACCAGACACGGATCGGCCGGCCGCCGCCGACGTCCACTCCCATCACGTCCGCGAGCAGGTCGTATGACATCCCGGGGTCGGTCTTCAGGAATTCGAGCACATCGTGGTTGCGCGCGGCTTCGACGATCACGACGGGCACGCCCGTGGCGTCAGCATGTACCGACAGCACCGCGCCTGCGAACCGCTTGCGAAGGGCCACGACCGCCGGATCCGCGCCCGGCCCGCCATCAGGCCGTGGGGCACCGGCAACGAGCTCGATTGACTCTGGTGGGACTGGGGTCGAAGGCATGGTCGTCAGTCCTGGTGCTCGAGCAGTCGCTCGAGCCGGTCGCGCGGGCGAACGATCGCTCCGCTTGGCTCGACACCGCTTACCCGATTCTGGCGAGTGGAGTTTCCGAACGGTTGCGCAACAAGCTCGATAACCTCCGGCGGCAGGTTCGGTCTTCCGGCGGCGTCGGCACTCTCCGAGCGAAGATCGGGATTCACGAGTGACTCGCCCTTGATCTTCTCCTGGATCATGAGCAGCGCGTAGATCAGGCTTTCGGGGCGCGGGGGACACCCGGGAACGTAGACATCGACGGGGACGATCTGGTCGATTCCCTGGACGATCGTGTAGTTGTCAAACATCCCGCCGGAGCTGGCGCATGCCCCCATGGAAATGCACCACTTGGGCTGTGGCATCTGGTCCCACACGCGCCGCAGCACCGGAGCCAGCTTATAGCTCAGCCGGCCCGCGACGATCATCACATCCGCCTGGCGCGGACTGAACGAAAATCGCTCCATTCCGAACCGTGCCATGTCATACTTCGAGCTCGCCGAGGCCATCATCTCGATCGCGCAGCATGCCGTGCCGAACGGCATCGGCCACAGCGAGTTCCGGCGCGACCAGTTGACGACATAGTCGACTCTCGTGGTCAGCCACGACCGCGGCGGTCCGGTATCCGCACCCGCTTCGAGTCCCTGAATCGTCGGGAGATCCTTCCTGCCGCTCGTCATCCCTATCGGTCCCCTCCGGTCAATCCCATTCGAGAGCGCCCTTCTTCCAGGCGTAGGCGAGACCTGCCCCGAGCACGAACACGAACACGAACATCTCGACCAGGCCGAACAGCCCCAGTTCGCGAAAGATCGAAGCCCACGGTAGAAAGAAGATCGTCTCGATGTCGAACACGATGAACAGGATCGCGACGATGTAGAACTTAACTGAAAAGCGCTCCCGTGTGTCTCCGAGCACGTCGATGCCCGACTCGTAGGGAGACAGCTTCACGGCGGTCGGCCGTCGCACGCTCGCCAGATAAGACAGCCCGAGGAAAGCCCCGGCGGCGAAGATGCCGAACACGAGAGTGATCGCGATGCCGATGTATGCCTGTACCCGAGCACAAGAGTCCGGACCCGAGGAAACGGTCGGGGGCCGTTCCAACCCGACGACGGCTCTCAGCGCGAGCATCGAAGGGGCCGGCCCGGACCTGCTTCTGATCCATGGCCTGAGCGCTCATCGGGGCGAGTGGGATGACGTCACCCGACTGCTGAAAGACCGGTTTCGAATAGTCTGTCCCGATCTCGCGGGACGCGGTGTTTCAAGTGCAGGCGCCGAGGATCGGTTCGGCCTGCGGAGCGAGGTGGCCCGCCTGAGCGCGTTCGCCGACGCGGTCGAGGTACGACGCCCGATCGTCGTCGGGCATTCGCAGGGCGCCGCCCTCGCCGTGGCTCTGTGCGCCTGGCGCCCGTGCAAGGCCCTGCTCCTCGTGAATCCGGTAACACCCTGGACACCCCGCCCCCCGGTTCTCGGTCTCCTCAAGTATGAACTCCTGAGACAGGCGGCCGCTCCCATGCTCCGGCACTACCGTCGTCCGCTGACCCGCTATATCCTCACGCGGCGCGTGTACGCCGACCCGGCGCGCGCGACCGAGGATGCGGTGACCAAATATTCGGGCGCATTCGCGAGCCCTGAACGGTCACTTACCCTCGCAAGAGTGCTCGCCGACTGGCGTCCCTCAGAGCTGGAGGCGTATGACCGTCCAGCCGGCGTTCCGGTGCACGTGCTGACGGGTGGCCTCGATCGACGAGTCCCGGCCGCCACGGCCCGACGCTGGTCCGACAGACTTGGCGGGCCGTGCACCGTGCTGGAGGATTGTGCGCATGGCGTCCCCGAAGAGGCGCCCGACCGGGTCGTGGAGTTGATTCTAGAACTTGACCGCATCTCCTCAGCTTGAGAGGACCGAGGCACGATGAGCATCAAGAGTGACCGCTGGATCCGCCGCATGGCGACCGAGCACAGGATGATAGAGCCGTTTACCGAGCAGCAGGTTCGGGAAGGCTGCATCTCCTACGGGTTATCGAGCTACGGCTACGACATGCGTGTGTCGGACGAGTTCCGGATCTTCCACAATGCGCTGTCCCCTGTCGTAGACCCGAAGAATTTCGACGAGCGGTCGTTCGTGGAATTCCAGGGGGACATCTGCATCGTGCCGCCGAATTCCTTCGCACTTGCACGCTCGATCGAGTATTTCCGCATCCCACGCGATGTACTGACGATCTGCGTCGGCAAGTCGACTTACGCCCGGTGCGGGATCATCACGAACGTCACGCCGTTCGAGCCCGAGTGGGAAGGACATGTGACACTGGAGATCAGCAACACGACGCCACTGCCGGCGCGGATCTACGCCAACGAGGGGATCGCTCAGGTCCTGTTCTTCGAATCCGACGAGCCGTGTGAGGTGAGCTACGCTGACAAGCGCGGGAAGTACCAGGGGCAGACAGGGGTGACTCCCCCGCGCCTCTAACGGTCGGCCAGCACGATCCAGATCACGGCCAGCCACCCCACGAGGAAGCAGACTCCCCCGAGCGGGGTCACCGCTCCGAGCCAGCGGATTCCGGACAGGGCCAGACCGTACAGGCTACCGGAGAACAGTACCGTTCCGGCCGTGAACAGGCCGACGGGAATCGACCAGCTGCCGGACGGACGGTGCGCCGCGGCCAGCCCCACGGCGAGAAGGGCGATCGCGTGAAGCAGCTGGTAGCGCACGCCCGTCTCGAACACGAGGAGCAGTTCAGGAGTCACCCGGGTCTTCAGGGCATGCGCTCCGAAGGCGCCGGCGGCGACGCCGCAGAATGCAGAGATCGATCCGATGGTCCATGCGGTTCTGAACATGGCCTCAACATGCTCCGAAGACTGGTGCGATGCGAGGGTGCGTGGCACTCCGAGCCCGCTACCTGCTAGAATCCACCGATCGCTCCGGATGCCAGGAGCCTGAACCCGATGCGGAGACGGACTCGATGAGATCGACGACTGCTGGACGATCAGGGATCGCCCCCCCGAGGATGGCCGTGATGCTTCCGGACGAGGGCGCCGACGAGTTGCTGCGGATCCTGCTCGATGCCGATCCGCAGGCGATCGTCCTGAATGCCGGCGACAACGATGACCCGCTCGCAGCAGGCAGGGAGTCAGGCGCGACCCTGTTCGTGATCCACGAGGACGCCTGGCCGGATCGGGCGGGGGATACCGGCACTCCAGACGCATACGACTCACCGGGACCCCACATCCCGATGCGGACCCTGATTCTGCTCGACGGGTCCCGGAGCGGGGATCCCGCCGAGCGGGTCCGTGGAGCCGACTCGTACTTCACCCTCCCCTGCTCTCCCGCGCTCCTGGTCGGCGCCTGTC
>JBDGUZ010000174.1:0-7998 GCA_039585915.1 Gemmatimonadota bacterium | reverse complement strand
CCGCAGCTCGGTGCCGCGACGGTCTGGTTCGTGGCCACGGCCCGGGCCGACCACCTCGAGGCCCGGCCGGAAGCGACCGGCGGCGAACTGCGCGAAGCGACTCTGACCATGGCGCTCCGGGGCCCGGAAGGGACGACGGTGCGCGACGTCAGGCGCCAGTTCGTGACCCGGGATGCCCTTCCCGAGGACGCTGGAATGACCGCGTTCCTTCGTACCACGCTCGATCCCGGCCCCTGGCCGTTCACCATCACGCTGCGCGACGGCAACATCGCGGAACCGGTGGGCAACTGGCTGCAGGATACGTTGACCGTGCCGGACTTCGGAGGCGTATACGGCACCCTCCTTCCGGCGCTGAGCGACATCGCGGTGGCCCCGGATTCCGGGGGCGCGTGGACGCGCGACGGGAGCGTATTCCTCCCTGTCACGGCGGCTCACGCTTCCGGGCCGGACGGAACGGTTCACGTGTACTTCGAGGTCTACGGAATTCGACCGGGTGCGAGCTACGATGTCGAGCTCCGGCTCGTCGAGGAGGATGACGCCGACCGGATCTGGAGGCTGGACCAGGACGATCTCGCGTTCCAGCTGGCCTTCTCGTCCGAGATGTCGGACGACGGAACCGGCATCGGCCGGCATCACCTCAGACTCGACTTCAGCGACAGCCGCAGCGGTTCCTACCTGCTCGGAGTCCAGGTGAAGAAGACCCGGACCGGCGAGCGCAGTCTCCCCGTAACGACACCGATCGCGGTCTTAGGCCAGGACTGAGCCCCACCGGCGACGATCTTGGCAACCGTAACGGCAGGCTCGATCTTGAGTGAATAGGCGCATGCCAATCCCGTTGTCCTGAGAAGGAAGCGATGAACGAGATCACGGAGATCTTCGAGACCCTCGAGTACGGTCCCGCGCCAGAGTCGACGGGGCCCGTCGATTCCTGGATCGAGGAGCACGGGAGGGAATTCTCGCACTGGATCGGGGGCTCCTGGCACGATTCGTCTGACGGAGCACCCTTCGAGACGGCGAACCCGGCGACCGGCCAGTCTCTCGCCCGGATCGCGCAGGGGAGCGAGGCGGACGTGGAAGCCGCCGTTGCAGCGGCGAGGGTGGCGTTCCCGGCGTGGAGCAGCCTCTCCGGGCACCAGCGCGCCCGCTACCTGTATGCAATCGCCCGTCGTCTGCAGCGAGACTCACGCCTGTTCGCCGTACTGGAGACCCTGGACAACGGGAAACCGATCCGGGAGGCGCGGGACATCGACATCCCGCTCGTCGCGAGGCACTTCTATCACCACGCGGGCTGGGCCCAGCTCCTCGAGCGGGAGATGCCCGGCCAGGTGCCTGTCGGGATCGTGGGGCAGATCATCCCGTGGAACTTCCCGCTGCTGATGCTCGCCTGGAAGGTGGCGCCGGCCCTGGCAGCCGGGAACACGGTCGTCCTGAAGCCCGCCGAATTCACATCGCTTACGGCGCTCGCCTTTGCCGAGCTCACTTCGGCCGTTGGCCTTCCGCCCGGCGTGTTCAACGTGGTCACCGGCGACGGCAGAACGGGAGCCGTCCTCATCGAGCATCCGGACGTGAACAAGATCGCGTTCACCGGTTCGACGGAGGTTGGGCGGATCATCCGGGAAGCGACTGCCGGGAGCGGCAAGAAGCTGTCGCTCGAACTGGGGGGGAAGTCACCGTTTCTCGTGTACGACGACGCGGATCTCGATTCCGTCGTCGAAGGAGTGGTGGACGCGATCTGGTTCAACCAGGGACAGGTGTGCTGCGCCGGATCCCGGATCCTGGCGCAGGAAGGGATCGCGGACCGGCTGGTGGAGAAGCTGAAGGCCAGAATGGAGACGCTCCGGATGGGCGATCCGCTGGACAAGGCCATGGACCTCGGCGCGATCGTGGCTCCGGTGCAGCTGGAGCGGATCCGGACCCTCGTCGAGCGCGGTCGGGAGGAAGGCGCCGAGCTGTGGCAGCCGTCGTGGAGCTGCCCGGAGAAAGGCTGGTTCTATCCGCCGACGCTGCTCACGAACGTCGACTCCGCAGACACGGTAGCGCAGGTCGAGATCTTCGGACCGGTCGTGGCCCTGATGACGTTCCGTACCCCGACTGAGTCCGTATCACTAGCCAATGACACGCGTTACGGGCTCGCTGCCTCTATCTGGACCGAAAGCATCAACCTGGCGCTCGACATTGCGCCGCGGATTCAGGCCGGCACGGTGTGGATCAACTGCACGAACATGTTCGACGCCGCGTCCGGATTCGGCGGATACCGCGAGAGCGGATTCGGACGCGAGGGCGGAATCGAGGGAATGTGGGAGTACGTGCAACCCGCTTGGGCAGCGGACGCCCGGCAGACCGCGGACGCCCCGGCGGACGCGAGTTTCAGAGAGACCGCGCATGCTACTCCTCCCTCGGACGCGACCGGGCCGGTCTCACCGGAGATTCACACAGGTGGAGCCGAGGGTCCTCTCGTCGACCGAACGGCGAAGCTGTACATCGGCGGCCGCCAGGTTCGACCGGACGCGCCGTACACGATCGAAGTCCGGGCACCCGACGGTTCTTTGATCGGTGAGGTCGGCCGGGCCGGTCGCAAGGACATTCGGAACGCGGTAGAGGCCGCACGCTCGGCGCTGGCCGGATGGTCCGCCGCGACGGCTCACAACCGGGCACAGGTGCTGTACTTCCTGGCAGAGAATCTCTCCGCCCGATCCGCGGAGCTGGCGGAGCGAATCGCCGTGTCGACCGGCGTGGGCACGGACGCCGCGGAATCCGAGGTCGCACGGTCGATCGAGCGTCTGTTCCTGTACGCAGGACTGGCCGACAAGTGGGACGGGCGCGTGCACCACACTCCACACCGCAACGTGACGCTCGCCATGCCGGAACCACTGGGCGTGATGGGCGTCGCCTGCCCCGATTTGCATCCACTGCTTGGATTCGTCTCGACCGTTATTCCACCGATCTCGATGGGGAATACCGTGGTGGCGATTCCATCGGAGAGAGATCCGCTCGTCGCGACGGACTTCTACCAGGTGCTGGAAACCTCCGACGTGCCCGGCGGAGTGATCAACATCGTCACCGGTTCACGGGACGAGCTGGCCGAGGTGCTGGCGGCCCACGACGACGTGGCGGGAGTGTGGTATTTTGGCGCTCGCGAAGGTGGCTCCGCGGTCGAGAGGCTGTCGATCGGAAACATGAAGCGCACCTGGACGGAGCAGGCCGGGCTGAGAGACTGGTACGACCCGGAGCAGGGAGAGGGTGACGAGTTCCTGCGTCAGTCCACGCACGTCAAAAACATCTGGGTGCCGTACGGCGAGTAAGTCCCGGAGGCTCCCGGCGGTCGGGGCGACCGCCGGGAGCCTCCGTACGAAGAGTTGAGGAATTCGACCCGCCGATCAGGCGCCGTCGGCTTCCCTGACCCAGTGCAGCGCGAACATCGCGCCCTGCGGATCACGGCATTGGGCGATCCGGTCCCCGCCAGGGACATCTATCGGCCCGTTGACAACCTCTCCACCACCCGCATTCACCTTCTCCATCGTCGAATCGAGGTCGTCTACCCGAATGTAGAACAGCCACGCACAGATGGGCATCTCGGGCGGACTGGTCATTATTCCGCCGAGCGGGGGTCCGTCGCCGCCGTAGATCCGGTAGATGCCGTGTTCACCCATGTCCATGTCATCGTGGATCTTCCAGCCGAACAACTCACTGTAGAATTCGAATCCCTTAGCGTAGTCGCCCGCCAGCAGCTCGTGCCACGAAAACTCCCCGATTCCCGGCATGCCGGGATGAGGAGGTGTATCCATCGCCGGGGCGAACAGCGCGAACACGGCGCCATCGGGATCTGCGATCACCGCGAAGCGTCCGACCGTCGGGATGTCGGTCGGCGCGTGCGCGGCCGTGGCATCCACGTCGGGGGTCCCGATATAGGCCAGCCAGTGCGGGGGAGCCCCGGCGGCAACCGCTTCCTCGGGCAGCTGCATCATCCCACCCAGCGGCTGGCCGTGACGCGTCCACATGTCGTACGGCTTCCCGGCATCCTCGAACACCTCGGTCCCCCACCCCATGACGCTCCGGTAAAAGTCCTGCGCCGCCGCGGGGTCGGACGTCATCAGGTCGTACCACAGGAACCGGCCAAGATTCTCGCTCGCCATCATCTGTCTCCCATTCGTTGGTCCGTCCAGTTCCACCACTTGAGCAACTCCGGGTCGGCGCGGTCCGTCGTGACGCCGTAATGGGCGCAACGGAATACGTATACAACGCACCGGTCGATGTGCTCGCCACGAAGCGTGCAAAGGTCATCGTAAAGGCTGTCGGGATCGATCCCGGCGAGTTCTTCGGGCCGGAGAATTCCGAGATCGACGAAGTCCCGGGCTATGCTCGGACCGACGCCGGGCAGCGACTGGAGACTTCGTATCGCGTCCGCGTCCAATTGCCTTCCTCCCACCCTCGCGCCACCCCATGGCGCCGCGCTTCTTCCGCCCCGAAGCTAGATGCGATCGGCGGTCTTCGTCTACCCCGGGCACGGTGGTGCCCGGCACGGTGTGCTATCGCATCCGAGCGCGAATCAGCGGTTCGGCCTGGCTCCATTGTCTGGCGAGCGACTCGCGAACGGCGGTCGCCTCTGGTCCTCTGCCGTTTGCCGCGTAGAGCGCCGCCAGGCGCTCACGAGCGATACCCAGGTAGTATGGATCCCATTCGATCCGCTGCGGGTCGGACGCGGCCAGATACCGTTCCCACACCACGATCGCCGAGTCCGGCCGGCCGGCCGCCTCGAGTGCGCGACCGAGGTCCCCCAGGGCACAGACGGAGCACCCGATTCCTTCATCCCACAGCCGGAAGCGCTCGACTGCTTCCAGCGGTCGTGATTCGTCGAGTGCGATCAGTCCCCACGCCGCCTGCCACCAGGGGTTCGGTACGGCGTCCGCCGGCGGATCCATGTGCTCGGCGTGCGACTCGAGGATTCCCACGGCCCGCTCGGATTGGCTGGCCAGAGCGTAGAACTCCGCGAGGTAGTGGAAGGGCCAGTCGTCCATCGACATCGAGCCCATGGGATGCGCGGCCAGCGTTGAATCGACCAGGGCGACAGCGGCAGCAGTATCTGCCGACCACCACGTCATGGCCCAGGCACGGTCCACCGCCCGCTCGATGATCTCGGCCGGATCGCCCCGCACTGCGGCCACTGCCAGGGCCTCCCGGTAATGGGCGTCGGCCTTGCCCAGGCGACCCTCGACGAGCGCGACCCTGGCGCTCTCCTCGGCTGCCCACGCCCGCACCGTCCGGTCGTCGGGAAACGCGGACTCGAGATCTGCGAGGGCGACCTTGACGGCCGACCTGTCTCCCGCCAGGTACGCGAGGCGACATCCGAGGATGTACGGATAGGGGTGGTCGGGTCGCAGGCGGCCGAACCGGTCCCGGGCGACCCCGGCACCCTCGGTATCATCCAGTCGGATCAACGCCTCGATGAGTCCGGCGTGGGCGCCCGGCGCGAGCGAGTCGAGCCCGATCGCCAGTTCGAACAGGCCCGCCGCGCGAACCCACTCCCTCGGAGCTCCGGACAGAACCTCTCCGAGCGTGATCAGGCCGGCCACGTCGTCGGGGCGCGCCACCGTGAGCGACTCGAGGGCGGCGATCGCCCGTCCGACATCTCCGGTCACATCCGCGTGGTAGCGCGCTGCTTCACGCCACCTCGCCGTATCCTCCACCGAGACCCCCGCCCCCGATCCGGTCTCGCCATCCGGCAAGAAAACAACCAGGAACCCGACGAGCAATACACCCAGGGCAACGATCACGAGGCCGGCGACGGCCGCCCGGCCTGATTCGCCTCCCCCTTGGCGCTCGCTCCCCGTTGCCCGACATTCGTGCATTCGACCTCTCGGCACCGTGCGTCAGTATACCCCTCGGCACAGGAGGATACCGGTTGCTCCACAGTCAGCCCAGTAACGCATACATCTGTGCCGCCTGCGGCACGCAATTCGAAGATACGTTCTCCCCTCCCCCGTCGTGCCCGGTATGCGAGGACAAACGCCAGTTCGTGCCGGCCACGGGCCAGGAGTGGACGACGATCGAGGAGCTGCGAGAGACGCATCGGAACGAAGTCCGCGAGCTGGAACCGGGATGTCTGTGGGGGATCGGGACCGTGCCCGGGTTCGGGATCGGCCAGCGGGCGCTGCTCGTCCGCACATCGGCCGGGAATCTCCTGTGGGACTGCATCTCGCTTGTCGATGATGCGACCGTCGAACAAATCGAGGCCGTGGGGGGAATCGACGCGATCGCGGTATCGCATCCCCATTTCTACGGCTCGATGGTGGACTGGAGCCGGGAGTTCGGCGGCGCGCCGATCTACCTGCACGAGGCGGACCGAGAATGGGTGCGGCGGCCCCACGATGCGCTGGTGTTATGGGACGGCGATGTGCACGAACTAGCCCCGGAACTGACCTTCGTTCGCACGGGAGGACACTTCCCGGGTTCCCAGTGCCTGCACTGGAGCACGGGAGCCGGGGGACGGGGGGTCCTGCTGTCGGGGGATCAGCCGAGTGTGTGCTGGGATCGCCGTCACGTGTCGTTCATGTACAGCTATCCGAATTTCATTCCCCTCGGACCCGAGGCCGTGCGTCACACGCGAGACGTTCTCGCTCCGTTCCGCTTCGACCGGATTTATGGCGCCTGGTGGGACCGCGTGATCCCCGAAGGAGGGTCCGAGGCCCTTGCACGCTCGGCCGAGAGATTCTTGAGCGCGCTCGGCTCCCCGGACCCCTGATCCGGCACGGTCAGGCGAAGATCTTCACGTTCCCGTGCTTGATCGTGGTGCCCAGGACCGCGAGAAACCTGGCGATCCAGGCCGGGTGGGCGGGCCACGCCGGGGCAGTCACCAGCTTCCCGTCGACGACCGCCTCGGTCACCGGGACCTCCACGTACTCGCCGCCCGCTGCCGTCACCTCCGGACCACACGCCGGATAGGCCGTGCAGCGCTTTCCTTCCAGCACACCGGCGGTCGCCAGCAGCTGCAGCCCATGGCAGATCGCGGCGATCGGCTTGCCGGCCGCGTCGAAGTGCCGGACCATCTCGAGCACGTCTTCGTCAAGCCGCAGGTATTCGGGAGCCCTGCCTCCCGGGACGACGAGAGCATCGAACTCCGACGGATCGATGTCGGCGAACGTCGCGTTCAGCCCGAAGCGATGACCGGGCTTTTCCGAATAGGTCTGGTCTCCCTCGAAATCGTGGATAGCGGTCGCGATCGAGTCGCCCTTCTTCTTCCCCGGGCATACGGCATGGACTTCGTGTCCCACCGCCTGCAGTGCCTGGAACGGCACCATGACCTCGTAGTCCTCGACGAAGTCACCCACCAGCATCAGCAGTTGCTTGCCTGCCATCGTGTCCCTCCAGAGACGTGGTCAGTCAGATTACTGGTAACGAGCGTTCGTCTCACGCGCGCCGTCCTCACACACGGGCCACGGTCGCCGCTCGCCAGTCTCGTCGTCGAGCGGCATCACCCGCCGGTCCCGCGGCACCCGCTCGTCTTCGGCGGCCTGATACGCGAGCATCGCGACGAGGGTCGCGTTATTCCGCACCTCCGACCACACGATCTTGTCGAACGTGTCGAGGTTCGTGTGCCAGGTGTAGGCGAAGTAGTTCCAGCTGTTCGAGCCGAGGCCGAATGTCGGCCCCCCGGTGCAGTTGAACGCCGCGTGATCGCTGCCACCGCCGCTCGGCGAACCCGGAACGCTGATATCGATGTGCCGGCTGATTTCCGATGGCACCCGCGTGATCCAGCGGACCAGGTACTCGGCCGCCCCGACCATCCCCATGGACGAGGCCCGCGAGATCCGGCCGGTGCCGTTGTCCTGATTGAACGCGGCCTGGAGACCTTCGATCACCTCCGGGTGATCCCTGACGAAGGCGCGCGATCCGTTGAGCCCCTGCTCCTCACTGGCCCACAGGCCGACGAGGATCGAGCGCTTCGGCCTCGGATAGGTGTTCGACAGAATCCGCATCGCCTCGAGCATCGTCACCGAACCC
>JBDGUZ010000173.1:0-4173 GCA_039585915.1 Gemmatimonadota bacterium | reverse complement strand
ATGCAGTCGTCGGCGATCTCTATGTTACCTGAGGTCCCGATACCGTCGGATTGGATCTCGCCTGTCCCGATCAGCGTTCCGTAGCACCCGCCGTCGCGTGAATAGTCCGACTCGAACTGAAACGTGCTGTCCACCACGGTGCCGGTCACGTCGCCGATCACCTCGGCCGGGCTGATCAGGAGAACCGACCCGGTAACCAAGCCGCCTGGCGCCGTCGTGAGCGCCATCGTCCCAGTGTAGTTCGTGCCCTGCGACTCGAATACCGCTTCGTACGTTCCATTGAGATTGAACCGGTAGCCGGACTCGCCGGGGGCCGGGTTTCCTGCGCAGCCAGCCGCCAGGACTGAAACGGACAGGACGGCAGCAGCACCCCGAATCCAGTCTGAACTGATCATCGCTCGCCTCGCTTTCGCATGAGATCCAGCATTTCGTCCACCCGCACGACCTTGACCCTCGGCCTGCCCTCGGCCTGCCCTCGCTCGGTCTCCGCCTCGTCGAGACGCTGCCAGTCGTCAGTCGTCACGTAATCGGGACATCGGTCGGAGAGCACCGCCAGGATCGCGTCCGGGTCCACGGCCCCGCCCGACTCGACTGGCAGACGCCCAGCGTCTTCGATCATGCTGGCCACGGTCTCCGCCGCGCACGCCTTGTTCGTGCCGATCACGCCGCTCGGGCCGCGCTTAATCCACCCTGCGGCGTACTCGCCGGGAGCGTGTTCTCCGTCTGGGGAGGTGAGCAATCGACCGAGCCGGTTCGGAATCACGCCTCGGCTGTCGTCGAACGGTACGTCGGGCAGCGGTACACCGCGATAGCCCACGGACCGAAGCACCAGACCCGCTTCGAGAGTCTCGTATTCGCCCGTTCCCGAGGCGCTGAGATAGCCGTCCTCGGTCCGCACGAGCCGGTTCCTCTCAAGCCTGACCGCGCCGACGCCGCCATCGGCGCTGAGCAACTCCACGGGCGATACATGAAATCTGAACCTGAGTCGGCGTGGAGCGCCCGACGGCACCCGGGCTGCGTAGTCGTGGAGAATCTCCAGGTTGCGCGCCACGCGCCGGTCGTCCGTCGCGCCCGCACTGTCCAAATCGAGTTCCAGTTCCTGCGGGGCGACGTCCACGTCGACGCCGTCCAGCCTGCCCAACTCCTTGAGCTCGACGTTGGTGAACTTCGCCTGTGCCGGCCCCCGGCGGCCCAGCATCACGACCTCGCGCACCTGGCTCTGCCGCAGCGCCTCCAGCGCGTGATTCGCGATGTCACTGCGAGCCAGGACGTCCGGGTCCGTCAGCAGAATCCGGGCAACGTCGACCGCCACGTTTCCGTTGCCGACGACGACAGCGCGCTCGACCGAGAGATCGAATGCCAGATCGACGCATTCCGGCTGGCCGTTGTACCAGCGCACGAATTCCGTCGCCGGCCAGCTTCCGGCCAGTTCCTCTCCGGGAATCCCCATTCGGCGATCGGTCTGTGCCCCGACGGCGTATACGACCTGGTCATACATGGCCGTCAGGTCGGAGCGCGAAACGTCCTCGCCGAACGCGACGTTGCCGAAGAATCGAACCCGAGGATGCAGGAGAACGCGATCGAAGATCCGGGTGACCCCCTTGATCGACTGGTGGTCGGGAGCCACGCCTTCGCGCACCAGGCCGTAGGGAGTCGGCCAGCGTTCGAACAGGTCGACGTGCGCCTCGATCGATGTGTTCTTCACCAGCGCGTCGGTCGTAAAGAAGCCTGCAGGTCCCGCTCCGATTACGGCGACGCGAAGCGGGCGACCTGGAGAGTCGGGACGATCGGTCAATCAGTGCTCCCACGGGCTGGGACGACCCAGAGGCCGCCGGGTGGACAGTCAGACTTTGCGTGCCGACCCACACTATCCACGCGCCTCGCGGGGCGTCAAACGGTTTGCGGGATGCGTCAGAAGAGAGCCGCGGCATTGAGTTGATGAGGGACCTGGTCGCGCCCGGATTCGGACGCGACCAGGCATTCGATTCAGATCAGAAACTGGTGACCCAGCTGATCACAAACGTTCGCCTCGGATTCGGACGGAAGAAGCCCGCGTTCGAGAACTCGGCGTAGAGCTCGTTCGTCAGGTTCTCCACGCCGATCATCAGGTTGTTCGATGTCATCCCGTAGTCGAACAGCCGAACGCCAGCCCGTAGATGCATGACGGTGAACGCCGGAACGGTGCAGTTCGGTATCTCCTCCGTGCCGCAGCCGTTGTCTACTTGCGTGCCACCCGGCACGACTTCGCCATTCTTCTGCTCGCCGTTGTGTCGGAACTGGAACGCGCCCCAGAACCGGCCTTTCGGCTGCCGGTACGCAAGCTCAGCCGTGAACCGGTTCGAGTAGGAATCGGCGAACGGATTGGGACCGTCGGCATCCTCTTCGCCACCGGTCAGAGTGAGGTCATCGCCGTCGATCCAGGTGTAGGTCGCGCCGATCGTGAACCCGGCTACCGGCTGCCACTGCGCCAGCAGCTCTACGCCCTTTACCCGGGTCTTGGCTACATTTACCTGCTGGTAGACGGGCACCGGCCTGCCGTTGACGATGGTGTCCCCGACCAACGAGCGCCCGATCCAGTCCTCGATATCGCTCTGGAAGTAGAAGCCCTCGAACGCGACGTTCGATCGCCGGTACTTGAATCCGAGGTCGAAGTTGACGCTGGTCTCCGGTACGAGTTCCGGGTTTGCAATCTGGAAGCCGCCGCCCTCGGGGGTCTCTCCGTTGAAGAACAGTTCGACGATGTTTGGCGAGCGGAAGCCGGTGCCAATGTTCCCCACTGCATGGAGGCTCGGAAGCACCTCCACCAGCAGGTTCGCGGCGCCGACGAACTGGTCGTTCTTGCTCGAAGCGGGGAGCGGGCGATTGTAGTTCTGAGTGGGTTTCGGAGTCGCCTTGTCTGTCTGGTAGCGTCCGCCGACGATCAGTCCGACGCGGCTCCCGAGCTGCAAGTCCACCTGTGCAAATACTCCGCCCCGTTCGTACACCGAATTTGGGACGTTGTTGGTGCTGTCCTCACTGACCATCGGTGGCATGACTTCCGGAGGCCCGAACGCGAACGTGCTCCGGCTGAAGTCCTGGTTGAAGGAATCATCGTGATAGTAGTCAGCACCGTAAGTAAGCAAGTGTCGATCGAACAGCAGCTTCGACGCCTCTCCCCGCACGCCGTATCCCTCGAGATCCGTATAGTTCTCGTTCTCGATCCTGATCCCCGTGGAGGGCCCAAATGGATTGAGGACCTGGATGTCCTGCGTAAACGTCCTTTCGTTGTCCATGTACGAAGCCGAGACCTGGACCCGGTCGAAGATTGGAGTATTCAGTTCTACCCCGCGGTAGGCGAGAGAGAACCGGTCGACTTTCTGATCCGGATACTGCAGGATGATGTTCGACGGCGTTTCACCCTCCAGGGGAGGAAGATCCGTGAGAGACAGGTACCCGAACCCGGCATCGTCAGCTCGGTAGAAGTCGCCCTTCACCATGATCTTCTGCCGCTCGTCGAACGCGTAGTCCAGATACACGCCGTAGGACTGATCCTCGACTCCCGAGTTATTTACGTTCACATCGTCGTCAAAGCTGACGTCTCCGAATGAGCCGGAGGGCGCCCTGTAGTCCTTCGTGTTTCGGTATGAAGCCGAAAGCCCGTAGCCGAAATGTCCGGATCGGCCAAAGATCTCGCCACTGGGCCAGATCTGCTCGCCCTGGTCGCGCCAGGACAGGTTCAGACTCCCGCGATACACGTCACCCGCCACGTACGGAGGAGCCTCGTTGGCCATCATGTTGACCACGCCGCCGAGCGCATCGCTGCCGTACAGCACGGATGCGGGACCACGGACGACTTCCACTCGCTCGACCTTCGACACATCCACGATCGCCGGGATCTCACCGAAGTCGTTCGACCGACGGGCATTGTTCAGCCGAAGGCCGTCCTCCAGTAGCAGGATCCGCTGTCCTCGCAGGCCCCGAATCGTGGGTCGCTGCTGGTTGGCTCCGATCCCGTTGATGTCGATGCCCGGCAGGTCGCGGATGATGTCGGCGGCGTTGTTCGGCCTCTGCTCCTTGATCGCCATCGTGTCGACCACGGAGACGGGTGCTGCCGTTTCAAACGTCCCCTGAGGGTTCCGCGTCGCCGTGACATTGATCGGGTCGAGAATCACCGGCTTGAGTGGAATCGTGTCG
>JBDGUZ010000172.1:0-4402 GCA_039585915.1 Gemmatimonadota bacterium | reverse complement strand
ACGTGCAGCTTCAGTTTCATCGTGCTCGTGGCCATTACTTGTAACTCCGCTGAGTCGGGGGCACGTACTCGAACTCCAGGGACTCACGGTGCTCCGCAGGCACGACTCCGTCCCCGGTGTACTCCCATACAGACACATGCTGGAAGTTCTCGTCGTCGCGCTTTGCCTCGCCTTCGGGCGTCTGGTGCTCGTCCCGGAAGTGACCGCCGCAGGATTCCTCCCGCGCCAGCGCATCGCGACACATGAGCTCGCCGAGCTCCAGGAAGTCTGCAACCCGCCCCGCCCGCTCGAGAACCTGATTAATCGTGTCACCACTGCCGACGACGGCAGCGTTCTCCCAGAACTCCTCACGCAGCACTGGAATCTGTTCGATCGCTCTCTCCAGCCCGGCGGCGTCGCGGCTCATGCCGCAACCGTCCCACATGATCCGCCCGAGCTCGCGGTGGATGTCGTCCACCGTCCGATTCCCGTCGAGAGCGAGCAACCTGGCCACCCGGTTCTGCACCTCCTCCACCGTTCGACGCACCTCCGGATCATCTTCCGGCACGGGAGTCGGACGCTCACCACCGATATAGTTGCCGATCGTGGACGGAATCACAAAGTAGCCATCCGCCAGGCCCTGCATCAGGGCGCTCGCGCCAAGCCGATTCGCACCATGATCTGAGAAGTTCGCTTCCCCGATCGCGAACAGTCCGGGTATGGTGGTCATCAGGTTGTAGTCTACCCACAGACCACCCATCGTATAGTGCGGCGCCGGGAAGATTCGCATTGGAACTTCGTAGGGATTCTCGCCCGTAATGCGTTCGTACATCTCGAACAGGTTCCCGTAGCGCGCTTCGATCGTCTCCCGGCCGAGACGGTTGATCGCATCCCGGAAATCGAGATACACACCGAGCTTCGTCGTGCCGATGCCCTTCCCCTGATCGCACATGTCCTTGGCGCGTCGGGAGGCAAGGTCCCTGGGAACGAGGTTCCCGAACGCCGGATACATACGTTCCAGGTAGTAGTCGCGTTCGTCCTCGGGAATCTCACCCGCGGGCCGCGTCTCGGCGGGATCGTTGGGAACCCAGATCCGGCCGTCGTTGCGCAGCGACTCGCTCATCAGCGTGAGCTTCGACTGGTACTCGCCCGCCACCGGAATGCACGTCGGGTGGATCTGCGTGAAGCTGGGATTCGCGAATCCCGCACCTCGCTTGTGGGCTCGCCAGGCGGCCGTCGCGTTGCACTTCATCGCGTTGGTGGACAGGTAGTACACATTCGCGTAGCCGCCCGTGCCGAGCGCTACCGCGTCTCCGACCCACGGCTGGATCTCGCCAGTCCGCAAGTTTCGGGTGACGATTCCCTTCACCACCCCGCTCACCAGAATCACGTCAAGCATTTCGTGCTCGGTGAACAGCTTGACCGTGCCCGCGTGGACCTGCCGCATGAGCGACTGATACGCCCCGATCAGCAGTTGCTGCCCCGTCTGCCCCCGGGCATAGAACGTCCTGGAGACCTGAGCACCGCCGAACGATCGGTTGTCGAGCAGACCACCGTAGTCGCGTGCGAACGGAACACCCGACGCGACACACTGGTCGATGATCTCGTTACTGACTTCCGCCAGGCGGTAGACGTTCGACTCGCGTGAGCGGAAATCACCGCCTTTCACAGTATCGTAGAACAACCGGAAGATGCTGTCGCCGTCTCCCTGGTAGTCCTTCGCGGCGTTAATTCCGCCCTGGGCGGCGATGCTGGGTGCGCGGCGGGCACTGTCATGGTACGTGAAGCACAGAACGTTGTACCCCAGCTCGCCGAGCGTCGCGGCCGCCGCACCTCCAGCCAGGCCGGTTCCCACGACGATGATCGTGTATTTTCGCTTATTGGCCGGGTTCACGAGGTTCATGTCGAACTGGTGCTTTTTCCAGCGATTCTCGATCGGTCCGGACGGGATCTTCGAGTTCAGCTCCATGTCGCTGTCCCCTCCCTTCCTAGGACACGAACCCGGTGAGAACGGCCACCGGGAACAGGAGATTACCGCCCGCCACGACGAGCGCGATTATCAGCCCGAGCGGACGCCGGATTCTCTGCGCCCGTGGACCGTCGATGCCCAAAGTCTGGAAGGCGCTCCACGTGCCGTGGTACAGGTGGAGGCCGAGGGCGATCATGCATACCATGTAGAAGATTGCCACCGGGATCGACTGGAAGCCTGCGACGAAGTTGTGGTACGCGTCTCCGTGAACGAAATCGGGGTGCAGAGTACCGGTCGTGAGGTGTAACAGGTGATATGTTATGAACAGAAACAGGAAGACGCCGCCCCAGCGCATCGTGCTCGATGCGGCGTCGATGTTCAGCGACTGTTTCTTCTTGTACTTCATCCCTCGCGCGGCCCAGCTCTGTCGCGTCAGCGACCAGGCAGTCCACACGTGGATCACGAGTGCCAGAATCAGGACGGCGCGGAAGATCCACAGGAACCACCCGTACGGAAGGAATGGGTCGCCGAACTCCCGGAGCCCTTCGGCGTAGTGGTTAAACACCTCGGGGCCCATGAACACTTTGAGGTTCCCGAACCAGTGAACCATCACGAACAGCACGAAGATGCCACCCGTGACGGCCATCGTGATCTTCTTGCCGACCGAGGTGCGATAGAGGGAGGGAACCCTGCTCATGTCGTCTCCTCGGAACAGGTTGCGCGGGTCGAACAAAGCAAGCTATCTCTCGCCGTGACAGGCAACAAGAGAACCCGGAGAACTCATCCATGAAGCTCAGCACATTCGCCATCTGCGTCGCGGCACTCAGCGTCTCCGCATGCTCCAGCAAGAACGTAAGTATCGATTTCGACGATAGTTACTCGTTTGCCGGGAAGAGCACCTACGCGTGGCTCGAAAGAGCGCCCGAGCGACCGGAGAGTGGCGACCAGGTGGATCGACGTGTCCGCCGGTCCGTCGACACCAACTTGGCGGACCGGGGCTTTCGGCTGGTCCCGATCGAGCAGGCCGAGCTGATCGTCGCCTACCAGGCCAGTGCGGCCGACCAGCGGGTGTACGACACCTACGGCTATGGCACCGGCCGCTGGACGGGTTACGAGGACACGACCACCACAGAGCGGGTGTATACGGAGGGATCGTTGACGATCGACATCTTCGACGCAGACAGGAAGGAACTGATCTGGAGGGGAAACGCAGTAGAAACAATCGATCCAGGCGCCTCGCCCGACGAAAGGGATGAACTGGTCGGCAAGGCCGTGTCCGACCTGTTCGACAAATTCCCGCCTGGAAGCTGACGGAAGGTCAGCTCTCCCAGTAGCGGGCCTTGTGGGGAAGGATGCCCCGCAGGCCACCCGTCGGGTCGGACACGTCGCCGATATGCCGGGGAATCACATGGACATGAGCGTGAGGGATCGTCTGCCCGGCCGCGAGACCGTCGTTTACCCCGATCGTGAAGCCGTCCGGTGAGTGCCGCTCCGTCAGCATGTCGCGGACTTCTGCGACGAGGTCCCACACCTCGGCATGCTCTTCCGGGGATAGATCCCACAGGCTGCCGACGTGTACGCGGGGGAGAACGAGGCAGTGCCCGTCCGCCGCCGGGTAGTAATCCGGAACGGCCACGACCCGATCCGTCTCGAGCCAGATACGTTCCTCCGGCAGGGTGCAGAACGGGCACTCGGCGTCCATCGGTCCTCCTCGCGAAGGTGGCGATCCCTAACATACCTTTCCGGTGCTTCGGAGGCACCGGCCCGGCGATCTGCAGATCCTGCGGATTCTGACGGGAGGACCCGACCCGGAAGGAGGGGGGTGAGATCGGCGCACAGACCGTGGTGAGCGATGAGCGGGCCCGCTGGGGTCCGTTGGCGGCCGCCCTCGTGGCGTACCACGAGGGACAACGGGACGCGAAGATCGTCGTGCGGAGCGACCTCAGGACGTACGAGGAGTGGCCGGCGAGTCTGTTCTTCAGGGGCTCCGACGAATTTCCGCCGCTCGAGAAAGAGGCTCTCGAGCTGTGCGGTCCGCGCGTGATCGACGTGGGTGCCGGCGCCGGTCCGCACACGCTGGCCCTGCTGCAGCGGGGTCACGACGTGCTGGCGGTCGAATCACTGCCTGAGATTGCGTCTCTGCTCCGTGCACGAGGATTCCCTCGCGTGACGGTCTGCTCGCTGGACGCGCTGCCCGCCAGCCAGGCGGACACAGTGTTGATGCTGATGAATGGTCTCGGTCTCGCCGGCACGCTGGACGGACTCGTTCCGTTACTGGTTTCCGCCCGGCGGTTGCTGGCCCCGGGCGGTAGAGTAGTCGCCGACTCGACGGATCCGAGACAGTGGATAGAACCGGATGATCTGCAGGCCGATCTGGTGCGGCAGGACGGGCGCTACGGCGGCGAAGTGCAATTCCAACTGGAGTTTGATGGAATACGAGGGGAACCTGTGCCT
>JBDGUZ010000171.1:0-4450 GCA_039585915.1 Gemmatimonadota bacterium | reverse complement strand
ACGTCCTTCAGCGTCGGCTGCGTGTACGGGAGATCGCCCGCGACTCGAATCGGGACTTTCGTCGTCTCCCGCGATGCCGGATCGAACCGCCAGATCCAACCGCCGTTCTCGTACACCACGCCGCCCGGGCCGCCACTCGGCCACAGCACGTCATAGTCATCGTGGAACGTCACCTTGGTGGCTTCCCCACCCTGTGAACCCACGGCGTACAGGTTCAGCTTCCAGTCACGATCCGAGGTGAAGTAGACGGTCTCGTCCACCCACACCGGTTGATTGTCGGTTGCCGGAGCGTCCGTGATCTGGCGGGCCGAGTTCGCCTCGAGGTCCCAGACCCAGACATCCTGCGCACGGCCGCCCCGATATCGCTTCCAGGTGCGGAACTCTCGGTCCTTGGGCGTGAACACGAGCTGTGTCCCATCAGGCGACAGATCGGCGCCGCCGCTTTCGGGGATCGCCAGCGGCGTCTCGAGTCCGCCTGCCGCGGGCACCTGGTATGGCCGGCCCATCCGAGCGCCCCACGGGAGACGATTCGCGCGGAACACGACGTGCGTGCCATCCGAACTCCAGCCGTAGATCCGGTAGTCGGTCCCGCCGCGGGGAGGCATCGGCCCCACGTCGTTGTAGTACGTGAGCTGCGTGGGAGTCCCGCCCTCGCTGGGCATGACGTAGACCTGCCGCGTTCCGTCGTATTCACCGGAGAACGCGATCCACCTTCCGTCCGGGGAGAACTTCGGATACAGCTCCATGCCCGCGTGCGAGGTGAGCCGTCGCGCCAGCCCTCCATCGGTGCGGACCAGCCAGATGTCTCCGGCGTACACGAACACGATCCGGTCCTGGTGGATGTCCGGGTATCGGAGCAGTCGGGTCAGGTCTGGATCGTCCGCCATCGGCTGGGCCTGCAGGCCAGATTGCGGCAGGAAGAGGATGACGCTGAGCACGAGAACAGAGGTTTTCACGAAGGTCCGTCGCATGGTGCCTCCGACAGGTCAGATCCGGTGGGTGTCGCGGGACGCCGACAAGATCCGACTGCGTCGGTCAGGCGGCAAGAACGGAGGAACATCATATTCGCTAGCGAGTTCAATTCATTATCGAACCTGCCACCACTCCTCCAGTCAGGTCGTGGCCGTCGTCGTAGCCGGGAGGTCGTCGTGAGAGTCTCGTTCGCCACTACGTTTCGCCAGCTCCGCCGTGTTGTCCTGCTTCTCGTCGCACCCGCGCTGCTGCTGTGCGCGGGCTGCAGTGACGACGAGGGACCGACCGGACCGCAATCCGCGACGTTCGACTGGGACGGCCTGGTCGAGTCAGGAGATCACCTCGAGATCAGGGGGGTGAACGGGTCGATCGTGGCTTCCTCGGTCGCCGGAAGAACGGCCACTGTCACGGCACAGCTGCGAGGAAACGGGGACGACGTCTCGACTGTCGAAGTCCAGGTCGTGGAGCACGAGGAGGGCGTGACGATCTGTGCGATCTACCCGGACGTCCCCGGAGAACAGCGGAACAGCTGTGAACCGGATGGAGGCCACGTGAGCGGTTCGTCGCGGGTGAGCGTCGAATTCCTGGTCGAAGTCCCCTCCGACGTCCTCTATGCGGCCGTCGCGGTGAACGGGAACCTCACGGCGATGGGTCTGTCGCGCCCGGCAAGCCTAGTGACCGTCAACGGCTCCGTCGATGCGAGCACTACTTCGCTCCTCAGCGTCGTGACCGTGAACGGATCCGTCGACGCGACACTCGATGGATTGACCCTCCCGGGTCCGTGGAGCCTCGTGACCGTAAATGGCTCGATCACGGCGAGATTGCCCGGCACGATCGACGCGACCGTGAACGGTTCCATCGTCAACGGCACGATGACGTCAGACTTCCCGTTGACCGAAACGGCCCCCGGCGTCTGGAGCGGCACGGTCGGAGGCGGAGGTCAACCGATCGCGCTGGCCACCGTCAACGGGAATCTGGTCCTCGTGCAAACCCAGTAATCGGGGACTGAGGCCGAACCCGCGCCCTCAGTTCGCGACAAGCTCCCGATACGCCATACTTCCATTCGGAAGTCCGAGTTCGCGCAGGATCTCCTGGTATCTCGGATTCTCGCGCAGGCCGTCGAACTGGACGAACACGGCTGCCATCCCCTGCCAGGGGTTCCGAGCCGCGACGCCGTCCTCGACAACCCGGATCGCGTCGGATTCCGAGCCCGCCCAGTCGTACAGCCCGGCCAGGTAGTAGAGACCGCCGCCGGTCTCCCGCTCGAACGCGCGCACGGCCTCGATCGCCTTCTCGGACGGCTCCGAGCCCGGATACGCCCGCGACACCACCCGCAGGGAGGCCGGATTCGAGAATCCCTCGTTTCGAGCGAGCGCCTCGAGGTTGTCCTCTGCCTCGTCCGTCCGCCCTGACTCCAGCAGGAGGCCTGCCCTCAGAAAGTGCCCCAGGGATATGTCCGGCTCCAGGACCAGCGTTTGATCGATCCGGACAAGCGCATCCTCGGTCCGTCCCAGGCCGGCGAGTGGAACTGAAAGCAGGAGATTAGGGATCAGGCCAACCGGGTCCAGCTCCAGCGCTTTTTCGCACGCCTGTAGCGCCAGGTCGTCTCGTCCACTGATCTCCAGCGTTTCGCAGTACCACGCATGGGCCTGGGCATAGTTCGGGTTGAGTTCAATCGCCCGGGCGAGCAGGCGTTCTCCCATCTCGAGGTCGAACTCGTACTCCGTCGCGACGATGCCGCGCGCGGCGTTCGCTTCGGCGAGATCCGGGGCGAGGGCCAGGGCCCGGTCAGCTGCCCGCACAGCCTGCGGGTACGCTTCCGCTCCCGACAGCGTGCGGTCGAAGAACGGGAGCACGCCCCACGCATCTGCCAGCCCGGCCCACGCGAGGGCGAAGCCGGAATCCCGCGCGATCGCCTGCTCGTAGTACGCGATTGCTTCGCGGACGGCGTCTACGTCCCGGGTCGCCCACCGGTGCCGGCCGAGGAGGTAGAGGTCGTAGGCCTCGAGGTCTTCGGTTCGCCGGTCGGAGAACCCGGTGATCGCCTCGGGACGCAGCTCCCGCGTCAGCGCTCCCGCAATGTCAGACGTGATCTCGTCCTGGATCGCGAATACGTTGGCGGCGGTCAGCTCGCGCTCCCACGTGTTCGACCACAGCCGGAAACCGTCCGATGTGCGGCTGAGCTGGGCGGAAATCCGCACGGTGCCTCCGGACCGACGAACACTTCCCTCCACGACCGACGCGACATCGAGCTCCTCGCCGATCTGCCGCACGTCCACCTCGCGATCCTTGAAAGCGAACGCCGAGCTGCGAGCAGCTACCTGGAGTCCCTCGATCTGTGAAAGTGCGTTCCCGAGTTCCTCCGCCAGCCCTTCGCTGAATGGTTCGTCTTCGGGATTCCCGTCGATGTTGACGAACGGCAGGACGGCAACCGACTCGACGATTTCCTCAACCCCGGCGACGGGAGCCGTGTCCGGGTCGCCCTCCGAACTCCTCAGGCCGACCCACCAGCTTCCCGCCATCAGCAGACCGATTCCGACGAGGGCCAGAATTCCCGCGGGCCACCGCTGCGATCTCGGCTGCGACGTGATCGCCTCGATTTCCCCGGTCTCGGCCATCCCGGTGCGCCGCATCCCCTCGGACGTGAACTCGAACGTCCAGGCGAGGAGGACCGCCACGGGAAGACCGATGACGCTGGCCACGACCAGACCTGTGATTGCGCTGTCGGGCAGGCCGAGAGCGGGAAACACGATGTCGGCGAGCTGCAACACGGCGAACGCGCCGGCGCCGTACAGAGCGGCGGCTCGAAACACCCTTCTCCGTCTCAGCTCCGCCAGAAATCGCTTGTAGTCCGGTGGCTCGCTCATATCCATCCGTTGAATCGACTGTATCGAGGTATCGACCGTTCGTTGCGCGGAATCTGCGTACCCGGCCGAATCTCGTCCGTGCCCACGCGCCGCTGCAAGTGGAGTCGCGACTGACGCAAAGTTGCCGACTCCCGGAGCGCGGCGCACGTTTGAGCGAGCCGGAATCGGTCATTCACGCTCGGGAGCAATCAATGCGACCAATGGTGCTGCTGCTCACGCTTCCGGCCCTGCTGTCCGCCTGCGGCGGCGATCGTGGCGAGAACGCCAAACGGGATTCCCGATCGACCGACCAAGCCTCGAGTCCCGGACCGCCGACGATTACGAGCGAGTTCTGGGGCGTAACGCCTGATGGAGACTCAGTGAGCCTGCACACTCTGCGGAATACGAGCGGAATGACCGTGCGAGTTTCTGACCGGGGTGGAATCGTCACCCAGGTCCTCGTGCCCGACCGCGGTGGAAACCTCGTCGACGTCGTGCTCGGCCACGAATCACTCGCTGCATACGTCGCCGGAACTGCCTATTTCGGTGCGATCGTCGGGCGTTACGCGAACCGGATCGCCGGAGGACGCTTCGAGCTCGATGGAACTACCTTCGAATTGGCCACGAACAAC
>JBDGUZ010000170.1:0-4455 GCA_039585915.1 Gemmatimonadota bacterium | reverse complement strand
CGAACCTGGGGCCGTCCGCTGTCTCCTGTTCCGTTCCAGCGCCGGGCGCTCCCGCCGACGCCGTCGCATCCGACCGTGCAGAGCCTCCGTTCTCTCCGGCCGCTCCACCGCAAGCGACGAGAGCCAGGATGATCAGCAGCGAGAACCGCCTGTCGAGGCGGCGTCCGAGTCCCGGACCGGTGGTCCGAACCTGATTCCAGCTAACGACATTCATGGCATAGTCCATACGATCGAGTGGATGTAATCAGCGACCAGTCTCCCGTGCAAAGGCAAGATGCTTACCTCTCCCGACCACGCAACCGGATCGTACACTCGAAGGCGGAGATCGGACTCGTAAGGCTGGAGGATTTCGCCTGCCGGAGGCATCGTTGAGGCGCACTCTAGGTCTCGATACCTTCTCACCCTGGCTCGAACGACGGGCGCTTCGGTCGATCGTCACCGATCCCGGTTCCGCTGGACTCGACACAGGAAGGTGCATGAGCGATTTGAACACGGCGTTTCCGGCGACGAGGCCCCCGCTCGGATGCGCCGCCCTCCTCATGGAGGTGCTGCGCGGAGAGTTGCGGGAGCGGGAGCTTCCGTTCACACACCAGCGGGAGGCGATTGCCCGGGTGCTGTTCGAGTCTCCACGGAACTTCTCGGCCGACGAGGTGGCAGAGGAACTCCGCGAGCGGGGTGAGCAACTGGGCAAGGCAACAGTCTACCGAACACTCGCTCTGCTCGTGGAACTTGGCCTTGCCACCGAGAACGATTTCGACGAAGGATTCAAGCGATATCAGGTGCAGGTGGGAGCGGCCCGACACGACCACCTGATATGTACGGAGTGCGGACGGGTATTCCCGTTCGAGCACCCCGACGTGGACCGGGGCCTGGCGGACGTCGTCGCGTCCGTGGACTTCGCCCCGATCACCCGTCAAATCAAGGTGTTTGGAACCTGCAATGAATGCACGTGATCGTCTGCTCCGGTTGTTCGTCGAGCGCTCGTTCCAGCTCGGCGACTTCACGCTGTCCTCGGGCCGCAAGAGCGATTTTTACATCGATTGCCGCACCACGACAATGAACGCCGAGGGGCAGGTGCTGCTCGGCGAGGTGGGGCTGGATGCGATCGAGGATGCAGACCTGGTGCCTGACGTGGTAGGAGGCCTGACGATGGGCGCCGACCCGATCGCTTATGCGATCGCCGGAGAGAGCTTCCGACGCGGTCGGCCGATCCAGGCCTTCTCCGTACGCAAGCGCGCGAAGCGCCACGGCACGGGTCAGCGGATCGAGGGTTGCTTCGAATCGGGCGCCCGGGTCGTCGTAGTGGAGGACGTGATCACGACCGGTGGTTCAGCTCTCCAGGCATGTGAGGCCGTGAAGGCGGACCAGGGAACGATTCTGATGGTCCTCGCCGCCGTGGATCGCCAGGAGGGCGGTCGCGAGTTGATCGAGCAGGCCGGTTACAGGGTTGAAGCCCTGTTCGGCGTCGACGAATTCCGCCAGGTGCTGCAGAACGCCGGGGGCCGGTAGCGCCGCTTGTCGCGCAGTCGCAGATTCCGCGGACGTAATCTGACTTCGTCGGTCGGTCAGACCGGCCGATACTCTCTCGCCGTGCCCCGGTGCGGCTACCAGATCCCGTGAGCTATGCTTCGACGAACCCTTCTTTTCCTGAGCGAGCGCGAGGACTTCAAGAACGTCCTCATGAAGATGCCGTTCTCCAGGCAGGCGGCCGGTCGGTTCGTGGCCGGGGAGACTTCCGCGGAGGCGCTCGCCGCGGCCCGGACGCTGAACGAAGCCGGGTTCAGAGTCACCCTCGACCTGCTTGGAGAAAGCGTCAACGAGCCAGAGGAGGCCGAGGCAGCGACTGCAGCCTACCGGATGAGCCTGCTCGAGATCGATGAAAGCGACGCCGTGTCGACGATCTCGCTCAAGCTCACTCAGCTCGGCCTCGATATCGACGAGGAATTCTGCTTCCGGAATATCCTCGGTATCGTCCAGTACGCGGAGCAGCTCGGCACCTTCGTGCGAATCGACATGGAGAGCTCCGAGCACACGGATCGGACGCTGCGGATTTACCACCGCGTATTCGCCGAGCACTCGAACGTTGGAATCGTGATTCAGTCATACCTCAGGCGGAGCGAGGCCGACATCAGGGAGCTGGTCCGGGTAGGAGCGCCGGTCCGGCTGTGCAAAGGTGCCTACCAGGAGCCCGCGTCCGTCGCCTTCCAGCTGAAGACGGAAGTGGACGCCAGCTTCATCCGGCTCATGCACCTGCTGCTGGACGGTGGATCGAGCACTGCGATCGCCTCGCATGATGAGCGGATGATCAACGCGACACTCGAACACGTGGCACGCAACGGGATCCCCGACGACACATTCGAGTTACAGATGTTGTACGGAGTGCGACGCGACTACCAGCGCCAGCTGGTGGCCAACGGCCTGAACATGCGGATCTATGTGCCGTACGGGTCGCAGTGGTACTCGTATCTGATGCGCAGGATGGCGGAACGCCCGGCCAATCTGCTGTTCGGACTGCGGGCTGCGCTGGGCGGCTGAGACCAGGGAAGGACGGATGTCAGCGTGATCACATTCACGGATCAGGCGCGGGAGCAGGTCCTCGCGTTCATGGAGATGGAAGACGGAGAGCTGGTCGTGAGAATCGAGGTTCTCGACTCGAGCCCGCTCGCTCCCCGCTACGACCTGGCCCTCATCGAGGCGAGCGAACGCGGCGAGACAGACGAAAAACTCGACGCTGGTGGGTTCGATCTCGTCGTCGATTCTGAGAGCGCCGTTCTGCTCGAGGGCGCTACGGTGGATTGGATCGAGACGATTCAGGGCAGCGGATTCAAGGTCGAGAACCCCAACATCAAGCCGATAGGGGAGGCCACACCCGCCGGCCCGCTTGCCGATCGTGTAAAGCACGTGATCGAGTTCCAGATCAATCCGTCGATCGCGGGCCACGGTGGCGCCGTTACGCTGGTCGATGTGCGGGACGACGTGATTTACCTGGAAATGCAGGGCGGCTGCCAGGGATGCGGGATGGCGGCGGTGACGCTAGCCCAGGGGATCAGGCGGATCCTGCTGGAGGCGCTGCCGGAGGTTCGCGATATCGTGGACGTCACGAACCATAATGCAGGAGCGAATCCGTACTATTGATGGTGGAAATCAGGGGTGGTGCGGCGGTTCCGAGAACTGCCAGCGCTCCGCGCTGAAGGTTCTCTCCACCACCGAACCATCCCTCTTCAACATCGACAGTTCAGACAAGACAAAGGGCGACCTCGTGATCGGGGTCGCCCTTTGATTCTCGAACCACCTGGCCCTTCTGCTATCTACCTGTCTTTGCAGTTGGCGTGGGGCAGGTAGTGGGTGTGTTTCCCCCTGGAGCGAGCCTTACGCGTGGAGCTCGCGGAAGGGGGACACACACCCCACACACCCGACACCTCAACGCAGAACGACAGCGATCCCTGTATCCGTCGGCATCCTCTCGCGGGCGAGCGCCAGCGCCCGACCTCCGTGCTGTAAAGCGATCTCGGCGATCTCGTCCACCAGGTCCACGGCGTCGCCGCCGGGATCCGCCCCACCCTCCTGGATCACCTCGACATTGCCCATGGCTGGATCGAGTCGGCCCCAGATATTTCGCCCCTTTTCGCTCAGGAGAAGCCGGATTCTGCCCGCCACTGCGAGCCGGGCGGCGGCAGCCAGATCGCTCTCGACCTTTCCCCGGCCATAGGAGGTCTCCCACAGTTCGAGCGCCTTGTCGATCTTCCGATCGACGCCTGCCTGGGCGATAGGCCAGGCTGCGTCGTGCAGTCTGGCCGAATCCCAGTCGTTCACGTTTCCATCGATTCCGTCGGGAGCCAGGTTCTCCAGCTTGCTGATGTTCCTGTAGATCGGGTGGTAGTAGTCGACGGCAGCGAGAATGACCGGTCCGATCTCATCGGCCAGCAGCGTCTGGACTCCCGCGTCCACCTTGCGGAAGAACTGCTCCAGCTCGGAATTCGTATCATCCTTGCCCGCCCCGTGCCCATGGAATATCGGCTTGTTGCCGTGGCCTCCCGAGCTGTGCATCGACAGGCGGTCCTTCTCGATCTGGAATCCGAGCGCCGAACGCAGGTTGGTCGGCACCGTCTCCAGGTTTACGGGCGTGAGTCCGGACACAGTTCCCTCCCACAGCCTCACTTCCTTCTGGCTGAGGGCGAGGACCCAGTAGCGTTCGGGGGCCTGGAGAAACTCCACCAGCGGGCGCGTGTGGAAGGTGGGCGCGACGACCACAAGGTCCGGAACGGTGGCCGGCAGCCGGTACAATTTCGTGAGTCCATCGCTGGCGAACATGGCGAGGCCGTCCGCCTGGTGACGCCAGAACTCTTCATCGCCCACGAGACTCTCGAATGACGTGAGCATCGACTCGGGTTTCTGGACACCGCTATCCGCCAGCAACCTCTTTACCTGTTGAAGTGCGGCCCGCAGCCTGAGGGG
>JBDGUZ010000169.1:0-7526 GCA_039585915.1 Gemmatimonadota bacterium | reverse complement strand
AACCGCTTTCGGGGCCTGTGCACATCGGTGTGATCCTCTCGCTGACAGGCAGATTCGCGCAGGTCGGGGAAGACCTGCAGGACGGAATTCTCCTGGCGCTCGCGGGATACGACTCCGGATCTCCTGCCGGGCAGGCGATCGATCTGGTGGTGTTGGACGATGCGTCGGACCCCACCCGAGCGGGCACACTGCTGGACGACCTCGAAACGCGCAAAGTAGCCGCGGTCATTGGTCCGATTCGCTCCGAAGCTCTGGTCGAGGCGGCTGCCAGCCGGAACACTGCCGGGCTCGTGATCGTCAGCCCGACAGCATCGCGGGACTCGGGCACGGGTCCCAATGCGTATTCGCTATGGGAGCGCAGTCGGAGGGAATCGGCGATCGGGGATGCGCTCGGCCGGTGGTTCCCTGAGCGAATGGGCCTGTTCCGACTCGGCGCGCTGTACCCGGCTGACGACGGCGGGAGAGCAGGATTCAAGGCATTCGAATCGGCGGCGTTGGCATCGGGCGCTGCAGTCGTTGGAGCCCGGGAATACGAGCCGGATTCGACCACGTTCGAGATACCGATCCAGGCGGTTCTGGAGTCGGACCCGGAAGGGGTGATGGTGCTTGCGGGTGGTCCAGCGACCGTCCTTCAGATTGCGCCGCAGCTTCCTTACTTCGGCTTGAGGAGTCGGATCATAGCCGGCGGAGAGGCCTGGTCGGATCCTTCCGTTCTGCGTCGTCTGGAGCCCGCGTTCGCGGACTACCGGGTAGTGGCCATGTTCCTTGACAGATCTGCCGAGGGAACGGACTGGACTCGGTACGTGGAAGCATACGAACGAGAGTACCAGCGGATGGCGCCGGACAATCTGCTGCCCGCACTGGGATACGACGCCACGCGACTCGTGCTTGCCGGGATGGATCGACAAACGCTCGGTCGTCCGGGTGCGGTCGCCCGGTCCATTGGGGATGCGGGTGGCATGGATGGAGCCACCGGGAGGATTCGATTCACCGATGTCGGTCTTCCTGTTCGAGAGGTATATGTGCGGATGCTCCTGGACGGGAGGCTGGTGGATGTCGATCCGGACGCCCTGTCGTTGTGGGCCGAAGAAGCCCGGGCACAGGAAGAATTGATGAAGGAGCTGGAAGAGGAAGAGGAGAAGCGGAAAGCCGAGCGTGAAGCGGAGCTGCAATGAGCACACACGACAAGCTTGAGCGGCTGCGGGAACTGAGGCTGCAGACCCTCCAGGGAGGAGGGCCGGAGCGGCTGAAACGCCAGCACGACAAGGGGAAACTGGGCGCGCGGGAGCGGCTCGACGTGCTTCTCGATCCGGGATCATTCGTCGAACTGGATCGCTTCGTCGAACACCGGTCATCGGATTTCGGACTCGACCAGCAGCGGATCCCGGGAGACGGCGTCGTTACCGGGTACGGCACCGTCGACGGGCGAACGGTCTATGTGTTCAGCCAGGACTTCACCGTCTTCGGTGGCTCGCTGTCCGAGGCGCACGCCGAGAAGATCTGCAAGGTGGTCGACCTGGCCGTCCGCAATGGATCACCCGTGGTCGGGCTGAACGACTCCGGAGGTGCCCGGATTCAGGAGGGGGTCGCATCGCTCGGCGGTTACGCCGAGCTGTTCTGGAGAAATACGATGGCCTCCGGCGTAGTTCCGCAGATTAGTGCCATCCTGGGACCGTGCGCTGGAGGTGCTGTCTATTCTCCGGCGATCACGGACTTCGTGTTCATGGTCCAGGGAATCAGCCACATGTTCGTTACCGGGCCCAACGTGGTGAAGACGGTGACGCACGAGGAGGTGAACTTCGAGGACCTGGGTGGAGCCCGCGTTCACGCCACGACATCCGGCGTGGCGCATTTTTCTCGTCCTTCGGAAATCGAATGCCTCCAGGCGATCCGCGAGCTTCTCTCCTACTTGCCGGCGAATAACTCGGAGCCTCCTCCGATTCGGGAGACGGAGGACCCGCACGATCGCGCGGACGAGATGCTGATCGAGGTCGTGCCCGACGTTCCGACTCAGCCGTACGACATGCACGATGTTATCAGTCGGATCGTTGATGACGGTGGCTTCCTCGAGGTGCACGCGGGCTGGGCGCCCAACCTGATCACCGGTTTCGCCCGTCTCGGGGGACGTTCCGTGGGTGTGATCGCGAATCAGCCGGCCGTCCTCGCAGGAGTTCTGGATATCGACGCGAGTAGAAAGGGCGCCCGGTTCGTCCGGTTCTGTGACGCATTCAACATCCCGCTGGTGACATTCGAAGATGTTCCCGGATTCCTTCCGGGGGTAGCGCAGGAGCACGGAGGGATCATAGTCCACGGAGCCAAGCTCCTGTTCGCGTATTGTGAGGCGACAGTTCCAAAGCTGACGGTAATCACGCGCAAGGCCTATGGGGGAGCCTACGATGTCATGTCGTCAAAGCATATCCGGGGAGACCTGAATCTCGCCTGGCCGACGGCCGAGATCGCGGTCATGGGCCCGAAAGGAGCCGTCGAAATTCTGTATCGAAATGAGATCGCCGGGGCGGACGACCCGGCGGCACTCACGGCAGAGCTCGAAGAGGAGTTCCGGGAAAAATTCGCTCACCCCTATCTCGCCGCGCGTCGAGGTTTCCTCGACGACGTCATCGATCCTCGCGAGACCAGAGGACGCTTGATTTCCGGTCTCCAGATGCTCGCCAACAAGCGCGACCGCAATCCGCCGCGGAAGCACGGGAATATCCCACTCTGATGGCGGGAGGAGGCTGGACTCGAGATGCCTGGCTATCACTGGCTACCCGACCGGCTGAAGGTCCGGGCACAGGCCCGGCGTGGCCGCGTGGATGTCATCGCGCTGCACAGACAGGTTGCGGCGACCTCCGGGCTGAACTCGGCGCCCGACCGCATCATTCCGGATATCGTAGAGAGACACGGCGAATATATTCGTACGACCGGAACAAACGAAGAAATGGCGGAGTCGATCGAGCTCTGTCGGTTTCTCGTGCGCTGGTGCAACGCATATCGCCCCGGACGGATTGCCGACCTTGGCTCGGGGATTACGTCTTGGACCCTGAGGAACAACCCGGCCTGGCTGGACCGCTCGCGGGCATTCTCTGCGGCAGCCGGCACCGGTGAAGGTGGTTTCTTCACCTGGGATCAGTTTCTCGAGGGACCCGCGGTGGAGACGAGCTTCGATCTCGTGGTGTACGACTCCGGTAGCATTCGTGATCGAGCTTCCCTGATGCAGCAGGCATTTGACCTCGTCGCTCCGGGCGGCGCGATCGTGTGCGATGACATCCAGAAGGCAAGGATCTGGCGGGCGGCCCGGACTGCTACACGCAGATCCCGGTTCTCCGGACAGAGTCTGCGCGAAGTGACCCTGGATTCGGCAGGCCGTTTCGCGTGGCTGGCCCGGCACCCCGGGCAGGCCGGCTGAGAACGCACGTCTGGAGAGAACCATGTTCGAAAAGGTCCTCGTCGCCAACCGGGGTGAAATTGCGCTTCGCGTAGTGCGAGCCTGCCAGGAACTCGGCGTGACGGCCGTAGCTGTCTATTCCGAGCCCGACGAGTTCTCCCCCCATGTTCTGACGGCGGAAGAAGCGGTGCCGATCGGTCCGGCCTCGGCGGCACAGAGCTACCTGGACATCGATCGCATCCTGGAAGCTGCGCGGAAGAGTGGTGCGGAGGCGATCCATCCCGGCTACGGATTCCTGGCCGAGAACCCCGAATTCGCCCGGCGAGTAGAAGCGGCAGGTCTCGTGTTCATCGGACCGTCGCCAGCAGCCATCCTGGCAATGGGAGACAAGACCGAGGCCCGGGCTCTGATGATCGATGCATCGGTCCCGGTTGTTCCGGGCAGCGAAGGATCGATCGGGACCGCCGTGGAAGCACGCGACGAGGCCGAGCGCCTCGGGTATCCGGTTCTCCTGAAGGCCGCCGCCGGTGGGGGTGGAAAGGGGATGAGAATCGTCGAGTCCGAGGCGGAACTGGAACGAGCCTTCGACGCGGCGACCCGTGAAGCCGGACAGGCGTTCGGGGATTCTCGCGTATACCTGGAGCGCTATCTGACCGCGCCGCGCCACATCGAGATCCAGGTGCTCGCCGATACCGCAGGAAACACGATCCACCTGGGCGAGCGAGAGTGCTCAATTCAGCGACGTCACCAGAAGCTGATAGAGGAGGCTCCGTCTCCGGCGATCGACCCGGAAACGCGTGCCAGAATGGGAAGTGTCGCCATGGCCGCCGCGCGGGCGGTCGACTATGTAGGCGCCGGTACTGTCGAGTTCATGTACGAGAACGGGGAGTTCTTCTTCCTTGAGATGAACACACGGATTCAGGTCGAGCACCCGGTGACCGAGCTTGTTACCGGGGTCGACCTCGTGGGCTGGCAGATCCGAATCGCAGCGGGAGATAAGCTGGATGTGGAGGTGGATCCAGACTGGCCTGCCGGCCACGCTATCGAGTGCAGGATCAGCGGGGAGGATCCGTTCGAGGGATTCTTCCCGTCTACCGGTCGTGTGGAATCTCTTTACGTGCCCACCGGACCGGGTGTTCGCTGGGACGGGGGGATCGCCAGAGGGTTCGAGATAGGTCTGCACTATGATCCGTTACTGGCCAAGCTGATCGTTCATGCGCCGACGCGCGAGCAGGCGATCGTTCGGATGCGGCGCGCCCTGCGAGAACTCCAGATCGAGGGTATCCGGACTACGCAGCCGTTTCACCTTGCCGTGATGGACGAGCCTGACTTCCTGCACGGCCGGATTTCGATCCGTTATATCGAGGACCATCCGGACTTGTTGAGCGACGGTGCGGCCGACTGGCAGGTCAGAGCAGCAGCGGTGGCGGCGATGTTGCTCGAAGAAGAGCGGCGACAGAGCGGGGCGGCTCCGGGCAGCCCCGCTGTCCAGGCTGACCCCGAATCGACTTCGGATGGGCGAACGGCATGGCAGAGGACATTCGATCCGCGGTGACCGAGCCAGCGAGAAGACCTCGGCCCGATCCGGGCACCATCGTCGAGCTCCAGATCGACTCGCTTGCGACCGGTGGCGAAGGGGTCGGACGGGAGGCAAACGGGCGGGTAGTGTTTGTTCCGCGCGCGGCTCCCGGCGATCTGGTGCGAGCCCGCCTTCTGGTATCCCGGAAGCGCTGGGCCAGGGGTGAAATCGTGGAATTGCTCGTGCCAGGACCGGGGCGGCGGCAGGCTCCGTGTCCGATGTACGACAGATGTGGCGGATGCGCGATTCAGCACCTGGACATCGAGACGCAACGGGATTCGAAGCGACAAATCGTGTCCGACACCCTGCACAGGATCGGTGGGGTGAATCTGGATGTGCTCCCGCTGGAGACGGCTGGTCCAGAGTTGGGATATCGCAACCGTATCACAGTGACTCTGCGACGTTCGGGCAACGGAGTTCGCGCGGGCTACAGGGCGAAGGACGACCCGGATGAAGTCGTGGATGTCGCAGACTGCCTGCTGGCCGAGGAGCCGATCCGGAAGGCGCTGCGTGAGTTGCGGGCAGCGTGGGGTAGCGATGCCTGCCTGCTTCCAGGCGGAGATGAGTTGCGGATCACCATCCGGGCGGGTGCCGGGCGTGATGTCGCTCTGTGGGTGCAGGGTGGAAATGCAGACCGGCCGGGCGAGCCGGAGTCGATCGAGCGCTCGATCACGGGCCTGGCGTCTTATGTGTGGACTGACTCGCAGGGAATGCGGCTCAACCTGGCGGGCTCCGAGCGATTTCGGGACAGCTGGCAGGGGACGTGGTTCGCGTTGGGGCCGGAGTCGTTCCTGCAGGTGAACCGAGGTGCGTCTGAGGCGATGGACCGGTTCCTGGACCAGTGCGTGGGCCAGCGCAACGGCCTGCGAATCGCTGACCTTTACTCCGGCGTCGGCGCGCGGGCGCTGCGCTGGGCACGTGAAGGCGCCAGCGTGACGGCGGTGGAGTCGGACGCAGAGGCGTGTACCACAGCGAGCCTGGCGGCCGATGAATCCGGGCTCGAAGTCCGGGTGGTTTGCGCACCGGTCGAGGCGGCCCTGGAGAGCTTCACTGATTCGGAAGTCGTCATAGTGAATCCACCGCGAGCCGGTCTGGCGGAGAGTGTCGCGGAAGCCCTGGTGAAGGCGGGTCCCGTGCGTGGACTGGCATACGTCAGCTGTGATCCGGCGACACTGGCCCGGGACCTGGCACGCCTGTCTCCTGCGTTCGTGCCGGTCGTCGCCCGAGTGTTCGACGCCTTCCCGCAGACGGCGCATGTTGAAACGGTGGTCTGGCTGGAGCGTGGCGACGGAAATCCATCCCCGGGAACGGAAATACTGTGAGGTACTTTGTTACCGTAGAAGGCCGCGAATGCATAGTCGATATCGAAGCAGGGAGGATGAGCGTGGATGGGATTCCGGTCGACGCGGAACTGGCCAGTCTCCCTGGAACGGATCGTCGGCACCTTCGAATGGACGATCGATCCGTTTCGCTGTTTGGACGACTCCTGCCGGACGGCTGGCTCGTCGAGTTGGAGGGACGTGGATTCCTGGTCCGCGTGGAGGATGAACGCGCTCGCCACATAAGGGATCTTGCCTCGGCTGCAGCACCGCTGGAAACGCATCGGGAGGTGCGCGCACCGATGCCGGGGCTGATCGTCAAAGTGGAGGTGGAGGTCGGCCAGGAGGTAGAGGAAGGGTCCGGGCTCATCGTGATGGAGGCGATGAAGATGGAGAACGAGTTGAGGGCTGACTCCGGCGCGACGGTAAGGGACGTCAGGGTGGAGCCCGGCCAGACAGTGAATCGCGACGACCTGCTCGTCGTTCTCGAGTAGCGAAAGAGGAGCAGATGGATTCGCCTGATCGAGAACAGAGCTTCCGGACGCCGTCGGACATCGAAGTTCGGGCGGCGTACGGACCCGCTGACGCGGATCGGGACCCGGCAGCAGAAATCGGAGATCCCGGCGCATACCCGTTCACCCGGGGGGTGTACGCGGACATGTACCGCGGCCGGATATGGACGATGCGCCAGTATGCCGGATTTGGAACTGCGGCCGAGACTAACAACCGGTTCCGCTTCTTGCTCGATCAGGGCCAGACCGGACTGTCGGTAGCGTTTGATCTTCCCACGCAGATGGGTCTCGACTCCGACGATCCGCTTGCCGACGGGGAGGTGGGGCGTGTCGGAGTGGCGATCGATACGCTGGACGACATGGAGCTACTGTTCGACCGGATTCCGCTCGATCGCGTGAGCACGTCCATGACGATCAATGCGACGGCGGCCGTTCTCCTTGGTCTGTACGTCGCGGTGGCGGATCGAAGAGGAATTCCGCGCGAACGCCTCAGTGGAACGGTCCAGAATGACATTCTCAAGGAATTCGTCGCGCGGGGAACGTACATTTACCCGGTCGAGTCCAGCTTGCGACTGGTGACGGACATTTTCGATTTCTGCGCCAGAGAACTCCCCCGCTGGAACAGCATATCCATCAGCGGCTATCACATGCGCGAAGCTGGATCCACGGCTGTCCAGGAGATTGCGTTCACCCTGGGGAACGCCCGGGAGTACGTCCGGCGAGCACTGGAT
>JBDGUZ010000168.1:0-4487 GCA_039585915.1 Gemmatimonadota bacterium | reverse complement strand
CTCTCTTGCTGGTCCGCAGTGAGCTGGGCCTGCAGCGCGTCTGCGATCTGGGTGGCGATTTCCGTCTGGATGGCGAACATCCCGGCCACCGTCAGATCACCCGTGTACTGCTCGGCCCACAGGTGCCCCTCGGACTCGGCATCGATCAGCTGGACGTTCAGACGAAACTGGTCTCCCGCTCTCTGCACTCCTCCTTCGAGCACGTATGACACGCCGAGCTCATCGCCGATTTCCGGAATGCTCTTCGGCGAGTCTCGGTACTCCTGAACCGAGGTGCGCGAGATGACCTTGAGCGAGCCGATCTTCGACAGCTGGGTGAGCAGGTCGTCGTGCAGGCCGTCGGTGAACGGCAGCGTTTCCGGGTCTCGGCTCATGTTGTCGAACGGCAGCACGGCGATCGCAGGAGGCGCGGCAGCATCGGATTCTTCTCCGCCCCCGTCGACCGCGGGAGCGGCAGAAGTAGCGCCCGACCCGACGCCCGCTGCATCCGACGAGCCCGAACGGCTCGACAGCGCCAGCCAGCCCCCGATCGCCAGGGCGACGACCCCCACGAGCGCCAGCAGGCCCGACGGCCATCGACTCGCGGCCGGCTGTGCGATGATCGCCTCGATCTCGCCGGTCTTCGCGGCATCGGTGCGCTGGATTCCGCCTGAAGTGCTGTCGAACGCCCAGGCGAGCACGACCGCGACCGGGAATCCCAGGATCGACAGCAGAGCTATTCCGGTGGTGAAGCTCTCGGGAAGGTGAAGCGCCGGCACGAGAATATCGGCGACCTGGAGCACGACGAACGCCACGGCGCCGTACACCGCTGCGACGCGGAATACTTTGCGCCGCTTCAGCTCGGCGAAGAATCTCTGGTAGCCTGAAAACTCTGACATGGGCGAGAAGATCGGTGTCACGGGCCGTGCAGAAAAGGCCGGCCATCCAGAACGGCCGGCCGCGCGAGCCCGTTCACCCTCGTTCCCTGAGTATCTCCTCGAGCCGGGCGCGCGCCGCTTCTACCTGCGGCTGCAGCTCTGCATCGGCCTCGGCCCACAGCTCGACGAACTGGGCGTAGTAGAGAGCGGCTTTCTCCGTATCACCCAGCGTATCGGCGAGCCGAGCGGCGTGCTTCATGGAGTATCCGAGCCCGACCTGGTCCCAGTACATCCGATTCGGCTGCCGGTCGTCCAGGTACGACTCGAACCAGGCGAGCGCGGAATCGGGCTGGCCCGCGGCGTCGAACGCGACTGCCATCCCCAGCTTCGGACACAGCGAGCACCGACCGGTGTCCGACTGGCGGTAGAACCTGACGGCTCCTTCGGCATCGCCCTCCGCAAGGGCGATCGCGGCCCGGGCACGCAGTACGTCTCTCTGATTGAGGCGCTTCAGATCTTCGTCCGCCCCGGATTCGTACTGTTGGAGGAGTTCGCGGGCCTGTTCCGGCTCGCCCAGGTATGCCAGCAGATCGGCTCGTCCCGGATAGTCCCGATCCGCGAACGGAAGGTCTTCATCCGGCACGTCCCGCACTGCTGCTTCCAGGGCTCGCAGCGCTCCTGCGGTGTCACCTGCGGCAAACAGACGGTCCCACGCCATCCATTGCGCGGCTCGTCGGTAGTCGTCGGGGTCACCGTGCTCGAGCGACAGCCGGGCGAATTCTTCAGCATACAGTGCGCCGTCCTGCAGCTTGCCCTGCACCGAGGCGAGCACCGAGTTGAACCCGGCGACGTTCACCTGGACGCCCGAGTTGTCTCTGTGGGATGCGGCGACTTTGCCTGCAAGCGTCTCGGCCTCGTCATAATCACGTCCCAGGGCCGCGTAACGGGCCTCCCACATTTCCACGGCCGGATTGCCCGGGAATCGGGCCTTCGCCCTCTCGATGATCACCCGCGCCGAGTCGACGTCACCTGTGACCCTGTACACTTCGATCGCCAGGTTCGTGTACGCGGTGTTCGTGCTCGAGTCCGCCGCGAACGATCGCAGCATGTAGTCGTACGCCCGCTCCTCATCCCGAACCTGGCCGTACAGGATCGACACGTTGTTCAGCGCCCACGCATCGTGAGGATCTCGATCCAGCATGCGCTCGTATTCGGCGATCGCCTTCGGGTAGTCAGCCGTGACGGACGTGTAATAGCTGCCCCCTGCGAGGAGGCGCTCCCGCTCCGTGAGTCGGTCCCGGTTCTCGAAGGCCTTCGTGAGGGCCTCGTTCACACGAGAATTCGCCGCGAAGGTGTTCCGCAGTTCTACGCCCATCTTTCGCCACGCCATGGCGAAGCCGGGATCGATCGCTACGGCCTCCTCGAGCAGGGCAATTCCGCGGTCGGAGTCGCCCTGGACTTCAAATGCCCGCAATGCTTCGGAGTAGAGCTGCAATGCGTCGAGCGACCCCGTGGTAACAGCTGCCAGCGCCGGATCAGCGCGCAGCGACAGGTAGGATTCCCCAATCCGCTCCCGCAGGCTCTTCGACAGCCGGTCCAGTGCTTCGAGCACCTCCGCCGTGTCCGCCGCGGTCTCGCGGACGGAGGTCAGCGCAGAGCCGTCATTCGCGTCGACCAACTTCGAGGTCAGAACGAAGCCCCGACCGGCTGGCGTGATCTCGCCGACCACGACCGCCGGGATTCCCTCCCGAACAGCCAGCTCGCGCGCCAGCTCCGCATCCAGCGGCGCATCCCTCGAGACCTCCATGCGGCCGAGGGCCTCGACGAGGTATGCCGGCTCGAGAACCTGAACCGAGGGGGACTGGGACAGATCCACCCTGAATGCCTCGGTGGCGGCGCGGGCCAGCAGTGAGTCCTGAGCCTTGAAGTCGGCAACGATCACCGGTGCCCGGTCATCGATCACGCCGCGCGCGACGAGGCTTCCCGCCGGCCCGATTCCCGCCTGGCGCATCACGATCCAGGCGATGGTCACTGCGACAAGGAACAGGAAAGCCAGCGCTCCACCGCCGAGGGCGTTGCGCCACGTGAACAGCTTTCGTGTTCCCGTCGAACCGGATGCTGCTGCGACCGGCGCCTGGATGACCGGGCCCGAATCGGTCGCGGACCGCTTCCGGTCGGCCCCATCGCCGACCTCGTCAGCCTCGCCTTGAGCCGGCGCGACACCTTCCTGCACGAACGCAGTCGCCATGACGATCGGCAGACCGATGATCAACAGTACGAGCGCGAACGGCTCCACCCAGTCCGGGAATCCGACGGAGTCCGCGAGCTGGGCCACGACCTGTAGCGAGATCCAGGATCCCGCGAGGTAGATTCCGAGCACCTGCCACAGGGAACGCCTGTGCGCCTCGTGAATCAGCTTCTTCATCCGCGTTCCCTCAAGATCTCAGCGAGTCGTGCTCGAGCCGCGTCCACGCGGGCCTGGAATTCCGGGTCCGCCTCGTCCCACAGCTCGACGAATCGGGCGAGGTACATCGACGCCCTCTCGGGGTCACCGGCCTCATCGTACAGGTACCCGAGCCGCTCGTTGGACAGCGCCAGCACGCTGGAATCCCACCACAGGCGATTGTGCGCATCCGTCTCGACGTACGCCTCGTAGTAGGCGATCGCCGAATCCTGGACCCCGAGAGAGTCGAACAGGATCGCGGCAGGCATGTATCGGCACAGGATGCAGTCGCGATTCTCCCTGGCCTGGTTTGCCTCGAGCGCTTCGGCGTATCGGCCCTCGCCCAGCAGCAGCGTGGCCTCCAGGCTCAGGTACGTGTCGTCCATATCGGCGCGGTATTCTTCCGGGACGACCGACTGAAACTCGGCGACCAGCTTCTCGACGCCGGCCCTGTCTCCGAGCCGCGCCAGCGTGAACGCAGTGCCGATGTAGTTCCTGTTCATCGGCTCGTCCGCCTCCAGTGGTTCTTCCTCGAGCAACGCATCCAACCGAGCCCGGGCGCCGGCAGGGTCTCCGCGCACGTTCGCGTCGATCCATACGTACCGCGTCAGCATGGAACGCCTGGGATTCGGGCGTCCCGAGCGCGCGTGGGCCCGTGCCGATTCCTCCGCCAGTCGTTCGGATTCTACCAGGCGGCCCTGCAATGCTGCGACATTGGCCAGCGTGCTCAGCCGATTCATTTCGTTGGCCGGGTCCGCAGGAAGCGCGGCATAGCGTTCCGCAGCCGCGGCGACCGCCTCGTAGTCCTGTCGACTCGCTGCCAGCTGAACTTCGAGCTGCACGACCACGTCGTCAGTCGGAAACCGCTCAGCCGCCGTCGCGAGGTGAGCTTCGGCTTCTTCGTACTGCCCGAGGTTGATCTCGGCCCTGGCGAGGTTTCTCAGGTGAACGGCCACAGTGGTGTCGTGCTGGTAGGCCCGCGCGAAGTACTCGGCGGCAAGGTCCCACTCAGCCATTTCCTGGCTGTAGATCACTCCGAGATTGTTCAGGGCCCAGGTATCACCCGGATCCATTTCAATCAACCGTTCGTACGCCATGATGGCAGACTGGTGGTCCCGCCGTACCCACTCGTAGTAGGCCGCTTCGCTGAGCAGACGCTCCCTCTCGGTAAGCCGGTCCCGAGCCTC
>JBDGUZ010000167.1:0-4504 GCA_039585915.1 Gemmatimonadota bacterium | reverse complement strand
CGGACTCATCAAACCCGTGTTCTTCGGTGCGATCATCGCGATCACCTCCTGTTACTATGGCCTGTCTACCCGCGGCGGAACCGAGGGAGTGGGACGGGCCGCTACCGGAGCTGTCGTGACATCATCGATCTTCATTCTCGCGACGGACTACTTCCTGACACAGTTGATCATCGCGCTGTTGATCGAATGAACGACACGCGCGACCCCCTGTGGGATTCCGGCCACCTGCGGTTGGAGCGAGAAGAGGCGCGGCGCCTGATGGGACTTGGTCGTTCGCTGGAAGCGGACGGTGCCGACGGGCCTGTGATCTCATTGCAGGACCTGTCTCTGTACTTCGGCGATCACGGGGTGCTCGAAGAGATTTCGCTCGATGTCTCGTCAGGTGAGACGGTATGTATCCTGGGAGGATCTGGAGCTGGAAAGTCGACGATTCTCCGGCTGATTCTCGGATTGATCAGGCCGGACGGCGGTCGGATCATCGTGCGCACAGAGGACGTGGCTACTGCGTCACGCGACGAATTGCTCCTGCTCCGACGGGATATGGGCATGGTGTTTCAGGAAGCGGCGCTGTTCGACTCGCTCACGGTGTACGACAACGTCGCGTTCTATCTGCACGAGCATGAGAATCTGCTAGAAGCCGAAGCAGGAGAACGTGTCGACGAGGCGCTCCGCATGGTGGACCTCGACCCGGATCAGGTGACAGACCTGCTTCCGGCTGAGCTCAGCGGCGGAATGAAGAAACGTGTGGGCATAGCCCGGGCCCTGATTCACCAGCCATCGATTCTGCTGTACGACGAGCCGACCAGTGGCCTGGACCCGATTACCACGCGCACGATCGACGACCTCATCCTCAAGCTGCAGCGCGACCTCGGGGTGACGAGTGTCGTCGTGACTCACGACATCCGCTCGGCCTTCCGGATCGGCAACCGGGTGGCTCTATTGTTCGAGGGCAGGATCATCTTCCAGGGGTCTCCTGAGGAGATGATGGACTCCGACGAAGGTTACGTGCGTGAATTCCTTCACTGACGGCGACTGCTTCCTCGCCAGGATTCCGGCCATGTCCGGACTCGGAGGTGAGCGTTGAAACGCGGATCACCCATCACGTGGGAACAGGTTCGCGTCGGGGTATTGCTGCTGCTTTCGCTATTGATTCTGTCCGTAGCCGTGTTTCTCGTCGGTGACACGGGAAACGTCTTCGGCAAGAGGTACCAGCTGGTAACGCTCGTTCGTTCCGCTGCCGGTCTCGTCCCGGGGGCCGCGGTGCAGCTGGCCGGCCAGACTGTGGGCCAGGTGGACAGAATCGATCTCATTCCTCCCGAGTCGCGCCCGGTCGGCGGCGAGGCGGTGGTGATTCGACTCGCCATCGATCTCAAGGTTCGGGAGCAAATTCGATCGGATTCGCGGGCACAGGTCCGCACTCAGGGCCTGCTCGGAGACAAGCTGATCGATATCACCCCGGGCACCGCCGCGGCGACGGTTCTCGCCGCAGGCGACACGGTCCAGTCATCGACTTCCGTCGATTACGATGCACTGATCGCAGAAGGCGCCAGCGCCGTCGGAGAATTGCTCGAGGTGACTCAGAACCTGTCGGATCTCACGCGAGGCGTGTTGGACGGCGAGGGGTCTCTCGGCCAGCTCGTGACAGACGACGAACTGTACGTCAGGGTCACGGCGCTGGCGGAGAATCTCGACTCGCTATTGGCGGCTGCTGCAGCGCCGAATTCACCGCTGATGCGCTTGCTCACCGACGATTCGTTGTACGCTTCCGTGCTCTCGTCAGCGGAAGCAGTGGAGACGCTCACCGGTGCGGTCGCGCGCGGCGAGGGCACGATCGGTCAGCTCATTCAGTCAGACTCACTGTATGTGGCTCTTCAGTCCACCATGCGGCGAACGGACTCAATACTGGCCGGACTGCAGGAGGGAGAGGGGTCAGCCGGAAAGCTGCTCACCGACGAGGGACTGTACGAGGAGTTGCTGAAGACGGTTGTCGATTTGAATGCGCTGCTGTCTGCCGTCCGGGAGGACCCGAGGCGATTCGTTCCCCCCGTCTCGGTCTTCTAGGAGGCTGAGCGACTCCGGTCAGCCTCGTTCGGCCGCGAGCTCGTGCAGTGTCGCCAGACCGACGATCCGGTACCGAATCTGACCGCCGGGAAGGGTAATCTCTGCCTCTTCCCCGGCCGCCTTCCCGAGCAGCGCCTTCCCGATCGGAGATGCCATGGAAATTTCCGAGTTCTCGAGATTGATCGCGTCGCCGAAGGCCAAAGTGTAGGTCTCGGTGACGTCGTCATCCAGATCGAGCACTTCGACCTTGGAGCCGAAACCTACCCGGTCCTGTGGAATCTGCTCGAGATCGATCTCGGAGATCTCCGACAGCCGGCGCGAGATGTACGTGAGTCGCGCACGCACGAGCTGTTGTCGCTCGAGCGCGGCCGAGTATTCGGAATTCTCACGCAGGTCTCCCAGCGCGACAGCCTTCTCGATCTCTCCCGGCAGCGTGACGTTCAGCTCATGGAACAGAGCCTCCGCCTCGCCGTTCAACTTGTCCAGCAGTTCGTTCAGCACGGTGTATCCAATCCTGGGTCCTGTCGAAAAACTCTATGAGCTTCCCGGAACGAAAACGCCGCGAGGCGCCTTCTGCGCGCCTCGCGGGTCGAATGCATGATGGAGGTGCCGGGAATCGCACCCGGGTCCACGAATCTTTCTTCCTCGGCATCTACGTGCGTATTCGGGGATCCAGTCTCGCATCAGGCAAGGCTCCCCAACGGCCCGCCGTCAGCCAGCCACTATGGCTTTCGCCATCTCGTTGGCTGCGGTCGCGGCTCCCGCTTCCAACCAGCCCGATTTTCGACGTCCGTCGGACCGCCTCGGGCCGGGCGGGTCCTGGGACGGGACGCGTTAGTTACGCGGCCAGCGCCATGTTATCGTTGGCACCTGAAAGGTTTCCCGGTGTTTAACGAGGACCCGAGCACCTCGGCACGCTTCCTTGGATTCCAGTATTCGCGTCGAATCTAATTCACCCCCCGATTTCTAAAACAGCGGCAAAAAACGGACCGCGCTGGCGGCCCGCCTGTGGTTCGAACACTACTCTCGACCAGACGTTCCGTCAAACCAACTCCGGCCGCCTGCGCGGACGATCCGGTCTGGAATAGTTTCCACGTTTCCGTAGATCGAATATGTTGCACGCTCAACTCCACCATCGGTGGAGCGATGAGCAATTCAGGGTCGACAGACCCTTTCGTGTCAGGGAGCAGATAAATGCAACTCCGCGACTTCTTTTCGGAAGATGCGATCAAGCTGGATCTGGAAGCGGAAACGAAGGACGAGGCACTGAGAGAACTCGTGGGACTTCTCGGTCTCGATGAGAAATCTCAAGGCATCCTGTTTAAGATGCTGAAGCGGCGGGAGAACCTGGGGTCGACGGGTATCGGCCGACGAATAGCGATTCCGCACTGCCGGTCATTGGTGGTCAACCGTCTGCGCGTTGCGTTCGGGCGCAAACCGGGTGGAATCGACTTCGACGCGATCGACAAGAAGCCGGTCCAGAACATTTTTCTCATCGTCGCGCCGCCGCTCGAGGTATCGAACCAGTATCTGCCCGTGCTCGGCAAGATCGCGCAATTCGGCAAGGAACAGGACATCCCCGAGCGGCTCGCCGCGATCCAGTCACCGGAAGAGTTTCTAGCGCTACTGGAGGAAAAGGGGGTCTGAACCGATGCATCCACAGCTCGAGCTCCTCCTGGAACTCCAGGATCTCAACACCCAGAGGCGAGCCCTGGCGAGCGAGGACCTTAAGTACGTGGAGTCCGAGGTGTTCGACCTGCAACCCGATGAGGCGCTCGAGATTCTCGACACGAAGATCGAGGAACTCGCGGAGCGACTCGATCATCCGGTCCGAGCTCGATTTCGTGAGGTATCGGAATCGGTGGGGCGGGCCGTGGCTCCCGTGCTGAATGGCGTGTGCTACGGGTGCTTCGTGGCGGTTCCCACGGCCTGGTCCTCGGAAGTCGGGCGGAACGACCGGGTCAACGTGTGCAGCCACTGCGGACGGTTTCTGTACTACGTGGACTGATCGTCGCCTCGGACCCTGCCGCGCGGAGTCCGCCGGGTCACGGCCAGGCGATCGAGATATTCGAGCAGCGGTATCAGAACACGGCGCGACAGCCCCAATTCATCGCCGAAAGCGGCCGGTGAGGCAGGGCTTTCGTGCTCCAGCACGCTCCGGGCCCCCGAAATGAGTCGGGCTTCGGCCTCGGCAATCAGGTAGACTTCGGGATTCACTGCGATCAGTCGCCCCGAGTCAACCAGGATTCTCAACACGTCGTTAATCAGAGATCGATCCACGCCAGTCAGTTCGGTCAAGCGCGCTGGAGAGGGTGGCGACAGCTCCGCTTGTGCGAGGATTTCCGCCACCCGATCGAGAGCGGTCTGCTCACGAGTCGTAAGGCGAACCTGGTGAGCAAGCAGCCGGACTTCGGGCCCTGCGCGCACGATGTCACCTACCCGT
>JBDGUZ010000166.1:0-4511 GCA_039585915.1 Gemmatimonadota bacterium | reverse complement strand
GAAGCTCCGGCTTCGCGATATCCACCTTCTCGCGCACCTGCTGGAGCGCCTCGGTCATGTCCATCCCCGCCTCGAATTCCGCGGTGATGGTCGAGATCCCCTCGACCGAGCTGGAGGTCAGGGTCTTCAGGTCGGAGATCCGATTCAGCTCCTCCTCGATCGGCCGGGTAATCAGGGTCTCGATATCTTCCGGCGCCACTCCCTGATAGATCGTGTTCACTGCGACGAACGGGACCGTGACGTCAGGAGTCGCCTCCTTGGGGACTGTCACGTAGGACCACAGCCCGGCGAACAGAATGATCGCGAGGAGCACGAGCACGCTGGTCGGGTGGTCCACGGCGAAGGATGTGAGCCAGAATTCCTTGTACTTCCCTGCGTCTTCCTTCATCGTCCATCCCCTCCGCCGTCCACCACCTGTACGTGGTCACCGGGATCGACGAGCTGATGGCCCTTCGTCACCAGCAGATCGCCCGGCTCCAGCCCGCTCTCGACCACGACCCGGTTCTCGAACGCCGGACCCAGCACCACGGGCCGCGCCTCGGCGACGGGAGAGCCATCACGCTCGTCCACGACGAATACCTGGTAGCCGAGTTCGGTGCGGAGGACGACTTCCTGCGGGACCACGACTACGTTCTCGAGACGGTCGGTAGCGACCCTGACGTTCGCGATCATCTGGGGCTTCACGGCGCCGTCGGGATTGTCCATCAGAATCTCGATCGGGAACGTGCGGCTACCCGGATCCACGGCAGCCCCTACGTATCCGATCGAGCCCTCGATCAGCCGACCCTGCAGCACGTCGAAAGTGATGATCGCGTTGCCGCCTGTCTCGATGAACGGACCGAAGCGCTCGGGAACTCCACCGGTGATCTTCAGTCTGTTCGTGTCGATCACTCGCGCGATCCGCATTCCCGGGCTCACGACCTCCCCTGCGTCCACGTACCGATCATCGACGATCCCGGCCACGGGAGCGCGGACAGTCGTGCGATCCAGCCGGGCCTGCAACAGGTTCAATCGAGCGTTGGACTGGTCGGCCTGGTACCGGGTCTGCAGAAACGTGATCTCGCTGCCGATCCTCTCTTCCTCCCACAGTTGCTTCTGCCGCAGGAAGCGTTCGCGGCTAAGCTCGGCGCTGGCCCGCGCCTCTTCGACCTGCGCCGAGAGGATCTCGTCAGCGATCTTCGCGATCGCGGCCCCGCGTCCCACCCGGTCGCCCTTCTTCACGAAGAACCGGACCAGCCGGCCTCCCTCCTCGGCGCTGACCGTGATGTCATGCTCGGCCTCGGCTTCACCTGTGATCCGCACGAACGCCGTAAACTCACTGGATTCGACCAGAGTGGCCTCGACGTTGACGACTTTGACGTAGCGAGCCTCTGTTTCCGTACCCTCTTCCGAAGCGCTCGCGGAATCTGATCCACACGCCGAGACGAACTGCGCCAGTACTGCCAGCAGGACGGGCACGAGTATAGACGTCAGTGGAAAGCGTTTCACCATATTCATCGGGAGTTCTCCGCTTCCGGGAGATAGGGAGGTGGGGGCTCGCGGGGATCATCCATCATCTGTGCAACGACGGGCTCAACGGCCGGTACGTCTCCGACGGCGTAGTCGAGTCGTGCTTTAGCGACCAGGAAATCGTAAACCGCTTCCGCGTAGTTCAGCTCCGACTCGCGCAACGAGACTTCGGCTTCCGTCACCTCGAGCCTGGTTTTCGTTCCGGCCAAGTACTCGCGCGTGACGATATCGAATCCGCGCTGCGCCTGGTCCACCGCCGTCTTCTGCGCGAGCGCTCTCGCCCTCGCTTCAAGCAGCTGGTCCAAGGTCGATCGCACATCGTTCTCCACTCGCTGGTTGAGATCGGCGAACTGCTCCTCGACCTGTCGCACGGCGATCTTGCGCTGCTCTACCCGGTTCCAGCGGCGCAACCCCGAAAAAATGGGGATCGTGACCCGAAGGCCGACGGAGGAGCTCGTAGACCGTTCTGGAGAAGTCGCGAAGAAGTTCAGCGAGCCGTTCTCCTGCGCGAAAATGTCGTAGTTGAAGAACGCGCTGATCGTCGGAAACAGCTCGGCTCTCTGGACCTTTACTCGCGCCTCTTCCAGCTCCTTCAACTGCTGGATCTGCCTCAGATCGGACCGGTAGACCTGTGCCACGACATACAGGGAGTCCGCATCGTCCGAGGTAACCATTCCGGTTCCCGTGAACTCGAGAATCAGCCTGTTCTCTTCGTTGTTCGACGCCAGGGAGGTCAGATCCATCTCGGCCAGGCTGCCGGCCGCGCCGGCCTGCTCGACCTTCGGCAGACCCATCTCGATAGCGAGAGTGCGCTCCGCCTGGCGCACCGCGTTGGCGGTTCGCCGGAGATTGGGGGCGATGTTGGCCAGCTGGACTTCCAGGCGGAGGACGTCGTAGTCGCTTGCGAGTCCAGCCCGATTCAGGGCGCTGGTTTCCTCCAGCGTACCCAGCACACGCTCGACACTGTTCAGCGTCACGCGATGCCCTTCCCGCGCGACCAGCACGTTGAGATAGGCGACTCGCACGTTTGTCGCGATCAGCTGCGCCGCGCCCCGGAGCACCTCCTGCTGATATCCGCGAAACCGACCGGCCGTGCTGACACCCGTGAACAGCGCGGCGTCGAACAACGGCTGATTCACGGTAAGCCCGGCAGTCCAAACGTTGTCTGCGCCGAATTGCACCGGCACCAGTGAATCGGGTGGCAGGCTCGGATCGATGATCGAGCCGGGCAGAAATGTCGCCGGTACCTGGAGGTTTCTCTGGTACCCGACGCTGCCGTCGATCTCCGGCACCAGGCCCCCGTAGGCCTCCTTCACCTGCTTCTCGGCGGTCGCCAGGTCGAGCCGGGATATCTGGAGGTTCCGGTTGTTTCGCACGCCAATCTCTACCGCCCGGTCGATCGACCAGACCTGGTCCGGGATCGGCAAACTGGACTTCTCGATGTCGATCCCAAGTGCCTCGGCCCGGTCCTCCCGGGTCTCCTGGCCAATGGCGGGAACGGCACACCAGCTAATCCACAGCATGGCGATGAGCGATCTCGTCGCCGGCCTCATCTGGCATCCTCCGATCCGTCTGCCCGATCCGGTGCCAGCCCGTCGCGGATCAGTTCCCGGAATTTGTCGAACAGGGCCAGGGTGGCTTCCGGCTGCCCGCAGTCGCCGCCGCACAGACCGACCTCGTCGAGCATCCCGGCCGGATCGCAGGCCATGAAAATCGTTACGAGCCCGTGCACGACAGACCACAGGAACAGCACCACGACGTCGGGATCCGCCCGACGGATCGCGCCTGACTCCATGGCCTCGACCACCGACTCGCGCAGCACGACGTAGCCACCCTGACCGGGAACATCGTCGATCGCGCGCGGTTGCTCAGGCCGGATCGCGAAAATGATCTTGAAGTACTGGCGATTCCTGAGCGCGAACTGGATATAGGCCTCACCGAGGGCGGCCACTCGCTCCATCGATCCGCGCGGAAGATTCTCGATCGCTCTTCGCAGGTACTCCTCCGACTGCTGGAATCCGCGCTGAACGACCCTGTCCACCAGCGCTTCTTTATTGTCGAAGTAGTGGTACAGGGCCGTGGCGCTCAGGCCGACACGAGATGCGACAGCGCGCATCGAGAGCGCACCGATTCCTCCCTCGGCGAGCAGGTCTCGGGCTGCCTCGAGAATCGCGGATTCCGTTTCGGATACCTGTGACTCCGATACCGACCGGGTCGAACCTGGCGGCGGCGTATCGTCTAAGACCGGGTCCAGCTGATCGGGACCGGGCATGAGCGTTCTCCGGGGTTAACGGTGTTAGGTTGACGGTGTTAACCTAACGGTGTTAACCCCGGACGCAAGTGGGGGTCCGGTTCAGACGGTGCGCAGTGTGAAATCGATCCGATACGGGCCGTTCTCTCCACTCCCTTCGACCACGTAGTCTCCAGGCTCGGGGATACGCGCGGAACCGCGGAACAGGAGACGGTCTGCACCCGCCACCCGTGTGATCAGGGCAGATTCCAGGTCCGTGGCCGCCGACCCGAGTGAATCGGAGAACACTCCAGCCACGTCGGGAAGCGAGTTGCGGGCTTGGCCGATCAACGCTCCCAGCACTTCGCCGAGACCCCGGCGGATCCGATCCAGTGTGCCGGGCCGGTTCACGTCGAACACTTTGAACTGGATCGAGTGGATCGCGTCACCCCTGACCAGCAGGATCAGTCGGTCCCATTCATCGACCGCGGACATGTCCAGCGTCGCAGAGCGGCCCTCGTCCGACCCGCGCACGAAATCGATACTGTCCTTGCGGTCACGGTCGCATTCCCACCAGCGGTCCAGGCCGGGAAGCACAGCGTGCTCCGTCGTGTGGTCGCCACGCTTGGTGACATACCTGAGATCCACGACGATCCTGAAGTTCGAGCGCTTCGGCGGGAGTTTGTTCGGGAAACGGAACCCTGTGAGGTCGATCTCCCAGGTGATGGCTGCCACATGCGCCTCCTGTCTCGACGATTCGTCGGACCACGGA
>JBDGUZ010000165.1:0-4539 GCA_039585915.1 Gemmatimonadota bacterium | reverse complement strand
AACGTGATCCAGTCCCTCTCGATGTCGCCGCCGGCAAATTCGAACCCGAGGGCAAGCGTCGTGCGGTCGTCGAGAGCGCGCGCATATTCGAAGCCAAGCGTGAATCCGACCTCGTCGTCCTCGAACTTGAGCCGATTGGAAGCGCCGACGAACATGGCGATCTCGTTCTTGGCGTGCTCCGCGTGTGCGTCGTGGTCACCCGCAGCCGCCGCTTCCACCTCGTGTCTCTCCTGGGCAGCGACGATCGCGGGGTTCGCAACGATCGCGGCGAACAGCAGCGCGAGGGATGCCGTGAAACGGAGGAGTGGTTTCCGCATCGGTCGTTCTCTCAGGTTTCCTGTGTCAGGATGGCGCCGATTCAGGCTTCGCGCCGGCTTCGCACCCAGCCCCGCACGACCTCCCTGCCGATCCGCATGCCGAGATAATACGCCGCCGCGAGCGGGATTGCCCAGGCATACAGGGGAAAGTAGCCACGCGTCCCTTCGACGGCGATCCAGATGGCGAACGGAATCGTGATGAGCGCGGCAATGAGATGCTGCCCGCGGGCCGCCGTCTTCTCGAGCGCCCAGCGGCACTGCGGACACCAACCGTTATCGTCGAGCGTCGCCTGCGGCAGGTCTTCGCCACAGCCCCGACATGTGTCGCGGGGTCCTTCGCCGATCGGCCCGATCTCGAGCCGTCTACGCGTCCGCGTTGACCTGTTCGATGATCGCATCAGCAAATGCCGTCGTGCTGGCCGTTCCTCCGAGGTCTGACGTAACAACCATTCCCTCCCGAACCACCGATTTGAGCGCACCTCGAATCCCGGCGGCCGTTTCGTGCTGGCCCACGTGGTCGAGCATCAGGCAGGCAGCGAGAAGCAGGGCCGACGGATTGGCGATCCCCTGTCCAGCAATGTCGGGCGCAGACCCGTGCACGGCCTCGAAGATCGCGACGTCCTTGCCGATATTTACTCCAGGCCCGAATCCGAGCCCTCCGACCAGGCCGGCGGTGAGATCCGACAGGATGTCCCCGAACATGTTTTCCGTCACGATCACGTCGAACTGGTACGGATCGAGTACGAGCTGCATCGCCGTCGCGTCCACGATCCGCTCCTCGAACTCGATCGCGTCGGCGTAGTTCTTCGCGACTTCACGACCGACTTCGAGAAACAGACCCTGCGTATACTTCAGGATATTGGCCTTGTGGACCAGCGTGACCTTCTTCCGTTTGTGCTCGATCGCGTACTCGAATGCGTACCGGCAGATCCGATCCGACCCGTAGCGCGTGATCAGCATCACCGATTCCGCCACGGCCCGCGGATCCTGGCGCATCCCGATGTAGTGTTCGATCCCGGCGTATAGCCCCTCGGTGTTCTCGCGCACGATCACGACGTCGATGTCTTCGTACCGGCCACCCGGCACGATCGTCTCCGCCGGCCTCACGTTGGCGTAGAGATCGAAGTGCTTCCGCAGCGCAACGTTGATCGAACGGAATCCGGCTCCGATCGGTGTGGTCAACGGCCCCTTGAGCGCCAGCCGGTTCCGCTCGATCGAGTCCAGTGTCTCCTGGGGCAGCAGATCGTGTCCCTGCTCTACCGCCGTGAGGCCCGCCTCGTGCCGCTCCCATTCCACCGGGGCGCCGGCCCCGTCGAGAATCCGCACCACTTCCTCGGTGATCGCCGGTCCGATTCCGTCTCCCGGGATCAGGGTGACGGTATGCGTCATCGGCCGCCCTTTACGTATCTCGAGCTGTACTCGTGCTCCACGAGATCCTCGCCGTAGTCGATCAGATCCAGGATATATGACGGGCGCTGGGTGCCTTCCATCCGGGCGCGACCCGCGAGACCGATCGCCTTCTTCCACGTGACGCCGTTCAGCGTCCCGTTCTTCAGGATAGCCCTTGCGATCAGCCGTTCCCGACCGTCCAGCGTTGTCACCTGCACGCCACCGAGACCCGGGTAGCTGTCGAACAGCTGCTGCGTCTGTGGCGTGAACAGGTAAATGTACGGCCCTACCTTCGCCCATACGGAACCGCCCCGACGCAGCTGGTCGGCCGGCTGGATCACATGTACATCGACGACGTTGCCCTTGAGCTCCACATCGACCGCCGGGCCGTAAACTCCCTCTAGCTCTTCCGGCGTCGGCAGAGTGAGATCGGGCTCGCTCCGACACCCGGCGAGGCCCCACGCCATGCCAAGCGAAGCGAGAACAAGCGGCGCGAACCGCACGCGGAAGCTCGCCCGACTCACGAGGGCGCTACCTGCTCGGCGACCTTTTCGGCGAGGGTCGCCAGCAGCGCCGGAGAGTCCTCGGCGCCTGGATCGCCTGCGATTTCGCCCCACCAGACGATCGAGCTCATCCGGATGTCGATCATCGCGAGCAGGAGGTGAGCCCGGTATCTGCCGGGTGTCTCGGCCGCACCACCCGGATCCGCCGTCGGGGCTCCAGGAGCCTCGGCATCGGCCGGGTCGGTCTCTGCGTCTTCATTCTCCGGCTCGGGCGGGACCTCCTCAACGAACAGCGAGATCGGCAGGATCACGTATCGAGTGTCGAACAGTGCTGAGATGGCTCGCAGCTCGCTATGCAGCGGCTCGTAGAGCTGTTTTCGCTTGACGGGCTTCTCGAGCAACCCCTGGTAGGCCATGCGGCTCGGGTCCATCCGCAGCATCGGATTCCGGTCCACTCGCCGGATGACCTCAGTCGGAAGAGCCCAGTCAGTCGCGCCACGTTTCTCACCGAGCACGAATTCGAGCTCCGCGTCCATCGCGCGCAGCGCATCCTCCTCGTTCAGCGCTCCGCCCGGCCAGCCGCCTTCCGTCAACGGTTGCACTGACTGCACCGGCACGAACACGACCGGCGTCCCGAATGGAAAGCGCGGCATGTCCGGGTCCTGTCCTGAAAGCGGCCCGGGAGCTCCTGCCAGCGCGAGCATCAGACCGATCGAGCCGATCCGCCGGCGCAACAGCGCCCGTTCATGGTTCACGTCTGTACCTCCATGGCGTCCGCGGGACCGAATCGAGTCACCGCCCGTCGCACATCGTTCGTCATGATACCGTCTACCCCGCATTCCGCCACCCATTCCATCGGCCGGCCTCACCCGCCTGTCCCCAGCCGGTCGAACCGGATTCGTACCCCGACGTGCAGCGACAGCTGCGACAGCTGCGACACGATACTTCCCTGCCCCTCCGCGAACAGGCTGACGAATCCATCATCGACTACAGGAAACTCCAGGCCGAGGATTCCCTCCAGGCCCGGCCGGAAGCCGTTACGCTCCTCGGTCTTCTCTCCCAGCTCTTGAAACCGGGCAGAGACGAAGTGTCCGCCCGCGCCGAGCCCGCCATACGCGTCCAGGCGACCCAGCGTGAAGTTCTTCTTGACCATGATGCTGAGAATCGCATCGTCGAGATCCACGAGCCGTCCTTCGGGAAGCACGTCCTCAGACGTCCAGAAGCGGAAGCCGAACCGGATCGCGGCTCCGTGGATCAACAGGTTTGCGACGTCAACTCCCACCCCGTAGGAGATGCCGACCTGCCCTTCCTCGGGCAGCACGACACCGAAACCGACATCGAACGAGGCGAACCGGGTGCGATTCGATTCCCGGTCGTGGTCCGTGTCGGCACCCGTTGGAGGAAGCACGTCCTGGGCGGGAAGAGGTCGCGGCAGGAGCAGCGCCAGGGCCAGCAGACTGGCGACGGCAGGCCATGTGCAGCGGGCCGCGGGCGCCAGCGGAACGGCAGGGCGCCGGACCATAGGTCTCACCGTGCGGACGGCGGTTCTTCAGTCTCGGAAGCTTTCGAGCCCGGCGTCCACCCGACGACCGGCGGGCGAATGGGCCGCGGAAGTGCGGCGATTCCGATGACGACCAGGACCAGTCCGGCCAGTCCGGCGAGCGCCGCCGACCCTCCCCGTCCGAGCGCGGCGAAGCTGAAGCCGGAGAACGCTACAGCGAGCCCGCAGAAAATGACCGTGAGAGCGCCGATCCGGCGGCCGATCACTGCGACGTCCCCTGGAATTCGGAGTGATCGCCGAGCGATGCCGTCCCTCGCAGACCACTCACCCGGACATGGTCACCAATCAGTGACTGCTCAATCGTGCAGTCCTCGAGCACGCTCCCCGCTCCGATGATTGAATTCCACACCCTCGAACCCCTTAGCACGCTGCCATCCGCGATGCTCACGTTCGGTCCAACGACTGCGTTCTCGAGCACCACGCCCTCACCTATGCATACGGGCGGGACAAACTCGACCCCGGGAATCGGCTCAGGAGCGGGTGCCGCTTCTTCATTCAACACTCTGAGGTTCGTGTCGAGCAACGTCTCTGGCTTTCCGCAGTCCCACCACTCCGAGACTTCGGAAGTCAGGAGCCTCGCGTCGTAATCGATCATGTACTGAAACGCGTCGGTCAGGAAGTACTCTCCCAGCTTCGGCGGCTGCTCCATCACGTGCGAGATCCCCTCGAACAGGAGATCGACATTCCGGATGTAGTACAGGCCGATATTTGCGAGCTTGGACACGGGCTGTTGCGGCTTCTCGATGATCTTCTGCATGAACCCGTCTTC
>JBDGUZ010000164.1:0-11496 GCA_039585915.1 Gemmatimonadota bacterium | reverse complement strand
CGGAAGGTCCTGTCCGACTGCGGGATGTGGGGACGGTGCGGGAGACGACCGCGGACCCGTTCATGTACTACCGGATCGACGGCCTCCCGACGATCTCGCTTATCATCTCCCGGGAGTCGGGGACCAATGCGGTACGGGTGGCGGAGCATGTCAAGGCGGAGATCGAGCCGCTGCAGGGCAAGATGCCACCGGGCGTCATGATCGAGCTGGACGTGGATGAAAGCGAGGAAATCCACAAGCAGCTGACGGACCTCCGCCTGAGGGCCATGATGGCGGCGGTCGTGATCCTGCTCGTGCTGATGTTGTTCCTCCGGTCGCTGGAAGCGGTGCTTGTCGTATTCGCCACGATCGCGTTCAGCATTCTCATCGCCGTGAACCTGCTGTACGTAGGGGGGTTTTCGCTCAACGTGCTCACGCTCGCCGGGCTCGCGTGGGGATTCGGGTTGATCGTGGACAACGGGATCGTGGTGCTCGAGAACGTGGAACGACACAGCCACCTCGATCCCGATCCGAAGAAGGCGGCGAGCGCCGGGGCGCACCAGGTCATGCTGCCTGTGATTGCGGCGACCGCCACGACGGCGATCGTGCTGGTGCCGTTCCTGTTCCTGCAGGGTGAGTTGCGGATCTACTACCTGCCGCTCGCCTGGGCCGTCGCGTTCGCGATCCTCGCCAGCCTGTTCGTCGCCTTTACCTTCGTTCCCACGATGGCGAGCCGTATCCACCATTGGAGGGGCCGGGTGGTGGGCGTGCGGCCCGAGGACGACGTGCTGGCGGCAGAAGGCGGTGAGGAAGGGAGAGGGAAGCGTGAGCCCGCGTATATCCGTATGTATCGCGGAGTCCTCGGATTCGGGCTCGACCACCCTTTCCTCGTGCTCCTCGTGTGCGTCGGAGCCCTCGCCGGTAGCGCCGCCCTGTTCGACAAGCACGTGACGCGAGGCGTCAGGTGGGCGTCGTTCTGGGGCCAGCGGACATACATCGACGTCAATATCCGATTTCCGCGGGGAGCGGGACTCGATCGCACAGATGAACTTGTAAGGTCGTTCGAAGAGAAGATCAGGACACTGCCGGAGGTGGAACGCTACGAGACGATTGTGCTTCCGCAGTACGCCAACATCCGGGTGACCTTCCCGGAGGCGCTCGAGTCCACGCAGGTGCCCGTGGCGATCAAGGAACAGATGGTGGCGTACAGCTACCAGTTCTCAGGCCCGGAAGTCCGTGTATACGGATTCGGACCCAGCTTCTACGGGGGAGGGGGATCACCGCCCAACTATTCCCTGAAGATCCTCGGATACAACTACCTGGAGGTGCAGGCGATCGCCGACGACGTGGCCGAGCGGCTCAAGCGATTCAGCCGGATCCAGGATGTCGATCCGAACGCCAGCGGACGGTGGTTCGATCGCGACAAGGAGTTCGAGTACTTTCTCACCGTAGACCGGGAAGCGTTGGGAGGACATGAGCTTACAGTAGAAGAACTCTTGGGGTTCGTGAGTGCGAACCTGCCCGGTGATCGCCCACGGTACCAGGTGATCCGGGTCGCTGGAGAGGAGCTTCCGTTCACCGTGAAGCTGGCGGGGTATGACGAATTCGACCTTCTCGCCATGAGCCAGCTCCGGGTGCCGTCGCGCGGGGGAGAGGACGTGCGGCTGGCCGACGTCGCTGAGCTCGACAAGCGCGATGTGCTGTCGCGGATTCTGCGGGAAGACCAGCAATACCAGCGGACCGTGGCCTGGGAATTTCGGGGGCCGCGCAAGCTGGGCGACCTGATCCGGGACGCGGTCGTGGATGCGACGAGCCTGCCTCCCGGGTTCAAGATCGACGCCGAAGACGACTGGCGGTGGAGCGAGGAGGAGCAGACCCAGGTCTACATCGCGCTCGCATTCGCGGTCCTGCTGATCTACATGGTCACGGCGGGGCTGTTCGAGTCGCTCGCCGCGCCGTTTGTAGTCCTGCTTACGCTGCCGCTGGCCCTGATCGGCGTATTCCTGATTTTCTTTTACACCAACGCGACGTTCACCCGAACGGCGTACATCGGCACCATCATGATGGCCGGGATCGTGGTGAACAACGCGATCCTGATCGTCTACCACATCGGGGAGCTTCGGCGGACGCTTCCCACCCGCGCTGCGATCCTCCAGGGAACGCTAGAGCGCGTGCGCCCCATCCTGATGACCACGTTCACCACGGTCTTCGGGTTGTTACCGCTCGTCCTGTTCGCCGAGTCCCAGGACGAGAACATCTGGAACTCTCTCGCCCTGGCGACGATCGGCGGCTTGATCTCGAGCACACTGTTTGTGCTCGTGGCGATCCCCGTCGCGTACCGCTACGTGGTGGCCAGGCGCTCCTGAGCGGCGCGCCAGTCATCGTCGGAATGCCGGCTGCAGGCAGGCGCCAGGGCGGGGGGACTGACAGGGAGGGCGCATGTCGTTCGATCAACATCCGCTCCGGGTGCGCCCGGGGCGAACCTCGCAGTGCCTTCGATCACGTTTTTTCTCCGGCTGCCTGGCGGTCGTAATGTCAGCGGCTGCCGCGGCGGGCTGCGGCGACATTCAGCGAACAGGGTCATCCGGCAGCGACGCCGGGTCGCCCGGTTCCGACTCCGCTGGCGATTCCGTGGTACGGAACCCGGCATTTGACCCGGAGGCCCCCGCTGCCTGGCGAGTGGGCGACGAGCTGCGTGTCGGGTCCGTGGACGGCGAACTGGCGTTCGGCCGTGTATCCGACGTGGCTCCACGATCTGCCGGAGGGATGTGGGTGCTCGACGGACAGAGCCGGACCGTATCCGGGTTCGACGAGTCCGGCAGTCTTGTCCTCACGTTCGGTCGAAGAGGCGAAGGGCCGGGCGAACTCCGGAATCCATCGCGTGTCCGAGGCCGATGGAAGCTTCCGGGAGACAGTTCGTGTGGAGGCGTCCCGAAACGAGGAAGGGACGAGATCGTTGCCGGTTCTCGCTGAGTGGTGGGTTGGTCCGGACGGAACTCCGTTCGCGGACGTGTTCGCGGTTCCGATGCCGGGGGCAGAACCGAGAGTCCAACATTCCATCATTCGAGTCGTTGGGAGAGGGCTGAGTGCGGAAGCACCGGACACGCTGGTACGCTGGTCGGTCAGGGCGCCCCCGGCCGACCCGACGGCCGCTGTGGAGATGGCTGCCACGACTCCTCAGTGGTCGGTCGGACCGGGCCCCGTGATCTGGTGGACGCCCGGCTGTCCGTATGAATTGCGTTCGTACGGGTCCGGCGGGGAATTGCTGGCTATCGCGCGCCTGCCACGCGAGGCGATTCCGGTCACACGTGTGCTGAAGGCCGCAATCGAGTCCGATCTGCGCCGATCGTCCATAGATGGCGCCGGGGGAAGTGCGGCGCTGGACGCCGTGCTCGAGCGGGCGAGTTGGCCGGACGCGCTGCCGCACGTGGCTGCGATCTGGGTCTCGGCTCCCGACGGACGTGTGTTCGCGGCGCCATTCAACAGCAGCATGTTTGGGCAACGCCCGTCGATTCTGATCGATGTATTCGAGCCGGATGGGCGGTACTCCGGGAGCCTGACCCTCCCGGCCGGCTTTTCGCCCCGCAGGTTCGCTGAGGGCACCGTGTTCGGCGTAACCACAGATGAACTCGGCGTCACGTACGCCGTGCGCTACCGGATCCAGAAGTCGGAGTGAGTCCGGTTATTCGGAGAAGCTCTCGTCGATCCGCTCGATGTAGTCCAGCGCGGACAGTTCTTCGCGAACCACTCGCCAGCCGGGCTGGTGAGTCTGGCCGATCCACAGGGTGAAGCCGTCGCCGCACCCGATCCGTCCCGGGGATATGGAGTAGAACTGAACGGAGGAATCGATCTCTCGGACCTCCCGGACGCTGGCGCTGTCGGACGGAATGCAGAATTCGTACATCAGGGAGCGCAGCCCGTTCGGCGGGCCGACGAGCCCGTCATCGTTCAGGCGGCCGAGATCCAACGTGACCTTCGCCAATTCCGGTACCTTGGGGTCGGGGACGGCGTCCGCGGCAGAGTCGGCACCGCTCCCGCATCCGCTAAACGCGACGGAGAAACAGACGCATGCGCCCAAAATCGAGGTGGAATATCGCAAGTATCGGCCTCCGGCCTGCCGGATCATCCTGCGCACTGGCGGTCGCATTCGTCGCGGCGTGTGGCGGTGACTCCGCCGAAGTTCGTGCTCCCGCCGCGGAGGAGGCAACCCTGCCGGGCACCGCCGTTGACACACTCGAGGGGCTGCTGCGGGTCGGCGAGGATGGTCTCACCTTCCAGGCCTGCGGTTCGGGACAGGAGTCGTGGGTGATCGAGTCTCCCGGTGCGGATCTGCGGGTCGCGGCCGATGGACTCAGCGTTGACGCGGGCGCACCCATATTTGCGCGACTCGTTGGCGGGGTCGCAACTCCGCCGGATGCAGGCCCGGGCTCCGGGCACACGAGCGCGATCGCGGTCCGTCAGTGGGTGTACCTGGCCGAAGATACTTCCAGTTGCCCGGTGTGGGACCTGGAGCCTGCCGACGGTGGTGAGGCCACTAGTGAAGGGGAGGGGATGCCCGTCCTGCCCCCCGGCGTCACGCTCAGGGCGCTGGGGAACGAACCGTTCTGGCATGTGGACGTGTCCCCGACTTCGGTCCGGGTCGGACGTCTCGGATTCGACGACCTCGGGTTTCCGACGACCGGCCCGGTGTCGGATAATGGAGCGCGAAGCTGGTCAGGTGAGGCCGACGGGCATCGGTTCCAGCTTGTCGTCGAACAGGAAGAGTGCTCCGATACGATGGTCGATCGGACGTATCCGTACACGGCGCGCCTGACACTGGACGAGCAGGAGTTGATCGGGTGTGCGCTGGAAGCGCCTGGCGGACCCTGATCGAGAAGCCGGACGGGGGCTGATCGAGCTAGATTCGAGATCCGGGTGATCCGGATCTCGACACGCGTGGCCGGAGCGCGCGGGAGAAAGTAGGTTCACGGTCCTCGCGGTGTCGGTCTGACTGGCTGCGCCGCAAGCCGGAGTGGCGGAACTGGCAGACGCGCCGGACTCAAAATCCGGTGGGAGCAATCCCTTGAGGGTTCGAGTCCCTCCTCCGGCACTGCGCCCGACTGCGACAGCTGGCGATCGCTGTGTTATTGAGGACTCACAGATGGGCACCAGTCCCATTTCGTAAGATTCGGGAGCGCAGACATGAATCCACGTCGGCTGGAGGTCATTCTGTCGGTCTACAGGGCCGAGCGCGAGCTCCGCAAGGTCCTCGAAGGGTATCTCCGCCAGGTCGAAACTGATTTTTCCCTTGTGCTGGCAGACGATGGATCTGGCCCCGGCGTCGCACGGATTGCCTCGGAGTTCGCGGACCGCGGGTTACGCATTCGGCATGTGTGGCAGGAGGACCGCGGCTTCCGCAAGTGTCGGATTCTCAACAGGGCGGTCGCGACGTCATCCGCGGACTACCTGCTCCTGTCCGACGGAGACTGCATTCCCTCCCGCCATTTCGTGCGCGATCACCTGCAGTGGGCCGAACCAGGCAGGTACGTGTGTGGACGGCGGGTCATGCTCGGCGAGGAAGTCAGCGATGCGATCCTCCGCGGGGAACTGAATGCGTTCGAGTACGAGAATCCGATCCGCCTCGTGGCGGGAGAGGCCAGGGGGCAGCTTCGACACGCCTGGTGTGGCGTCCGTCAGCCACGAACGATCGCGGACCTGCTGAGCAGCAGGCCCCGGAGTCTGGCCGGGTGCAACGCCGCAATCTGGATGACCGACCTGGTGCGGATTAACGGGTTCAACAACGCCTTCGAGGGCTGGGGATACGAAGACTCCGAACTCGAGGCTCGGCTAGCCGCCTCCGGTGTCAGGTCGAAGGCGCTGCGCGGCAGGGGAGTCCAATTCCACCTGCATCACCAGAGCAACTTCAGTCGGACGAACGAATACCTTCTGTACCTCGAGCGGGAACGTTCGCCAGTCGAGGCCGTGTCCGGACTCCGCGAGACAATAGCAGAGGACCGCGTGGACCTGGATGAACCCGCCTAGCGGCTTTCATCCTTCGGCTTGTCTGTGTCCTCCGGCCGGTGCATCCAGGAGCTGTCCGGCTTCGGCCGACTTGAAGTGGATTGCATCATGGACCCAGACTGCCACCGGCTCGTCACCGAGCTGAACTGGTGAACACTTCAACTTCCCGGCGACCCGCATGGCCGCACCGTCGAATACGTCATAGCCACGAGTCTCGAGCACCTGAGAGGATCCGACTGCTCCGTCGGTTGTCACGCAGACCACGGGAGTGTGGTCGCGTCGAGCCCGGTGTCGCGGTAGCCGGATGGGTAGGAGCGGTTCAGCAGGTGACCAACCTCCTCTGGATTCGTCAGTTCGGGTTCTAGGTCGCGGGCGACGAACGCAGGGCCGTCGGCGGGATCGAGTTTCGGAGCGAGCGTGCTTTGCGTGGGCACGAGAACGAAAACTCTTATTTCGGAAGGGAGAAACTCGTAACGGAGGATGGCTTCCTCACACGGGTATGGCCAGAGCTTCCGCGAGGGGTATTCGGCGGCAGAGTCTCTGCGTCATCAGGCTGATAATCCTCAGTCCAAGGGATGGTCAACGTCCTTCAATCCGTCAACCTGAAGCAATGAAAAGACCCCGCCACCTCGGGCGGGGCCTCCGGTCATAGCGGAATCGAGCCCGATTTACCTGGCGCGCCCCCGCTCGAGAAGCAGCCGCACCCGGTAGCCGGACTGGATCCAGGCCAGGCTTACCACGCTGAGAATGAGCAGGGGCATCTGGTACCCGATTCCGACGGCGATCAATTCGGCGGACAGGATGTTGAATGCAAGTGCGGTTCCCGTGCTCATTCCTCCCACTCCTCCCCCCGGGTAGGCTGCAGGCAATCTCAGTCTAGTTCACTACCGCCACTCTCATTCAGAGTGGGATCGAGTGTCAAGTGAGTCGCTCTCGATTGGTCGTACCCGGACCGGGGTCCGACGTGTCACTATTTTCCGCTCCCGCGCGTTCTATCATCGAGTGATCCGGTTACGGTGTTGAGCTGGCGCCGTCAGTGTATCCGGATCGCTCGCCACTCTCCTGATCGAGGTGGGCGTCCGTAGCGCCTCCATTCGGTGACTCCGGTCTCCGGTTGGGGGCGCTGGGCATTTCGGCCTCCCGGCACCCCTCAGCACTCGATGACGCATCTGGCTTGCTGCGGTTGACTTCGACGGACTATCGGATATCTTCTCGTGCCAGATTCGCCATGTCGGCTAAAGGGGAGTGACGACCAGACCTCCGGAAGTCCGGAGGCTCATCATTTCAGGGTCTGTCCAGCGCAAGGTGCGCCCCCCATGACGAATCTGTCGGCCGCTGGCCGGCGTGCGGGAACGGGGTCGATAGCAGGAGATGGACTTCGATGTCGCGTCTGCAGGGAACCGTGAAGTGGTTCAACAACGAGAAGGGTTTCGGATTCGTTTCGTTCGACGATGGTGCGCGTGACGCCTTCGTCCACTTTTCCGAAATTCAGTCCGAGGGCTTCCGCACGCTGGAGGAGGGCGATCAGGTCGAGTTTGACCTCGCCGAGGAAGGCCGTGGTCCCAAGGCCAAGAACGTCGTGAAGATCGTCTGACCTGACCGGCCGGACATCTGCGATACAGAAGGGGAGGCGCCGCTCTGCGGGGTCTCCCCTTCGCACATCAGGGGTCCACGGGCGGTGGTCGGAGGCTTAGCTTACGGTATGAATGAAACGGTTCGACCGACTCCAGCCAGCTGGCTCATCCTGATGGGCATTGCAGTGCCGCTGCTGCTCCTGGCTGCTTGCGGCCAGGACGGAGATTCGGCCCGGGCCACGAATGTGCCGATCGTCGCGGTGTCGGTTCTTCCCATAGCGGGTGTCGTCGATCGATTGCTACCACCCGGCGCTTCAGAGGTACAGGTGCTGGTCCCGGCGGGCGCCTCTCCCCACGCGTTCGAACCCGGCATGGAGCAGCTCGCACTGGTTCAGCGCGCGCAACTCGTGCTCGAACTCGGACACCCGGCCTTCGCATGGGAGTCAAGCTGGCTAGACGGCCTGCTGGCCGGCTCCCGGGCTGTCCGCATCCCGTTGTCCGCAGGGTGCGCCTGGCTCGAAGACGACCCGCACGTATGGCTCGACCCGGATTGCCTGCAGATCCTTTCTGCGCGGACGGCTGAAGCTCTCGTCGAACTGTTTCCGGAGCGCTCGACCGAGATCGGAACTCGGCTCGGAGCGCTCCAGTTGGAGATCACGGCGGAGGACGAAGCGATTCGGGAGTCGCTGACGGAACGACGCGGAATGACATTTCTCGCTCAGCACGCCGCCTGGGGATATTTCGCGCGGGCGTACGGTCTCGAGCAGATCGCGATCCTGTCCCATGGAGCTGGTGACAGCGGTGCGGCCCGGCTCGCGAGGGTAATCGATCAGGCCCGGGCCGCGGGAATCCGGACCGTCTTCGTTCAGCCACAGGTCAGCACGGAGGCCGCCCGTATGGTGGCGCATGAGATCGGAGCCGGGATCAGGGCACTGGACCCATTGCTCAGAGACCCCCTCGATGCGCTGCGCGAGACGACTGTCGCGGTGCTGGAGGCGACGGCTCGGTGATCGCCCACGGCACGCCTGCGATCGAAATCCGTGGTATTGACGTCCGGTTCGGCGCGACGGCCGCTCTCGAAGCGATAGATCTCACGGTGGGGGAAGGTGACTTTCTTGGAATTATCGGTCCCAATGCCGGTGGAAAGACCACGCTGCTCAAGGTAATGCTCGGACTGATCGAGCCTGACAGGGGGGAGGTCCGGGTATTCGGCCGGTCGCCGCGAGAAGCACGGGGTCTGATCGGGTACGTGCCCCAGTATGCCCAATTCGACAGCGATTTCCCGATCAGCGTGGCCGAAACGGTCGGAATGGGCCGGCTCGGGCCACGCACCGGCCAGACGTCCCGCGCCCGCGATCGGGAAGCAGTCCGACAGGCCCTGGACACGGTCGAGCTGTCCGAAATGGCGGATGTGCGAGTCGGTCGTCTGTCGGGAGGGCAGATTCAGCGGACCCTGATCGCCCGGGCACTCGCAGCGGAGCCGAAGGTCCTGCTGCTCGATGAGCCGACGGCGAGTCTCGACACGCATATCGGACGATCGGTGTACGACTTGCTCGATCGACTGGCGGACGAGATCCCGATCGTCCTGGTATCACATGACATCGGAGTCATATCGCGGACGGTGCGTACGATAGCCTGCCTCAACGTTCGTCTCCACTACCACCACTCCCGGGAACTCACGCCCGAAATGGTGGAAGCAGCGTACGGCTGTCCCGTAGACCTGGTCGCGCACGGGGTGCCGCACCGGGTATTAGAGTCGCACGGGGACGAAACGTGATCGGCGAGGCGCTGTCGTATCCGTTCTTCCAGCGGGCGCTGGCCGCCGGACTTCTCGCAGCTGTCGCCTGCGGCATCGTGGGCACGTTCGTGGTTGTCCGCCGGATCGCGTCGATCTCGGGAGGATTGTCCCACGCGGCGTTCGGAGGGGTGGGGCTCGGGTACCTGCTCGGTTTCGAGCCGATGCTCGGGGCGCTCGGCTTCGGAGTGCTGTCGGCGCTCGGTATCGGGATGGCTGAACTCAGGCTCCGGCAGGGATTGGACACGTTGATCGCTATGGTCTGGGCAGTCGGCATGGCACTCGGGATCCTCTTCGTCTCCCTTGCGCCGGGGCAGGCCCCTGACCTTCTCGGATATCTGTTCGGCAACATACTGCTGGTGAGTCCGGGGTACGTGGCCCTCGTGGCCCTGCTCGACCTGTTGATCGCAGGAACGGTGTTGCTTCTGTTTCGGCGACTGCGGGCTGTGGCGTTCGACGAGGAGTTCGCCTGGGTGATAGGCGTCCCCGTCGGCGCGTCCTTCTTGCTGCTCCTCACGCTCGTGGCGCTTACGGTGGTCGTGCTGATCCGGGTCGTCGGTGTGATTCTGGTGATCGCGCTGCTGACGATCCCGGCCGCGGTCGCCCGTCACTGGACCGATCGACTGTCCCGCATGATGACGCTCGCGGTGCTCACCGGAGCGGTGTCGATCGCCGTCGGATTGTTCCTCACGTTCGGGTTGTCGTCGGAATTCGGGATCGATCTTCCGACGGGTCCGTCCATCATCCTCCTGGCCGCTGCGGTTTATGGAGTCTCCGCAGTGGCACGGTCTCTCACCGGCCGACTCTGCGGTTCCTGACAAGGACCTGAAACTCAGTTACAGGTCGGAGCGTAGAACAGAACGAGGGCCCGGGGGCGGCCGCCGTGTTTGGTGGTTCGTCGGGGACGGGAAGGCGAGCCGCCGACCGGACCTTCGACTACGAATCGATGCATTCCGGAGACGCGGCGCATCTGGATCGGAACGGACCAGAGGGGACGTGCTCGATGAAGAAGAAGACAAAGGTCTGGCTGGGTGTGCTGGGTAGTGCCGCGCTTGTCGGGGGGACCGGCGCCGTCATGGCCTTGCGGGGGAACGATGGCAGCTCCGAACACCGCACGGTCGAGGTCACACTCGATTCGCTGGTCCAGAAGGCCTTGGCCGTAGGCAACATCGAACCGGACGTGGAGATCGCGGTGAAGTCGCAGATCTCCGGTGTGGTCCGCAATCTGTTCGTAGAGGAGGGAGCGTTCGTGAAATCGGGCGAGCCCCTGCTCGAAGTGGCGCCGAATCCTACCCCGATCGAGCTGGCCGACTCGAAGCGCCAGGTCGAGATTCGCCAGATCGAGCTCGAGAACCTCCAGAAGGACGTGGAGCGCAAGCGTGAGCTGCGCGGTCGCGACTTCATCACGCAGGAAGAGCTCGAGCGGGCCGAACGTGACTACGAGCGGTCTCGGGTCCAGGTCCAGATGGCGACCGAGCGGGTGGCCCTGATGGAACAAGGGAGCGTCCGGATCGGAGACCGGAATATCGAGGGGGTGATTCGCTCGCCGATCGACGGATTCGTCCTCGAGGCGCGTGTGGAGCAGGGCGATCCGGTGGTTCCGCTGTCGAATTTCCAGGAGGGAACGGTCCTCATCACGATGGCGGCAATGAGCGATTTGCTGTTCCGCGGCACGGTAGACGAGATCGATGTCGGAAAGCTGGAGGAAGGGATGCCGGCGGCGATCAAGATCGGCGCTCTGCCGGACGCGAAAGTCGAGGGGATCGTGTACTCGATCTCGCTCAAGGCGAGGACCGAGGACAACGCGACGGTGTTTCCGATCGAGATCACCCTCACGGAAGTCCACGGGGTGAAGCTCCGGGCCGGCTACTCGGCCAACGCGGACATCATCATCGAGCGTCGGTCCGACGTCCTGGTGATACCGGAGCGCGTCGTACGATTCGAGGACGACGTCGCTCGTGTGACCGTTCTGCAGCCCGACGGCACCACGGCCGAACGCGAGATTCAGACCGGCTTGAGCGACGCGATCCTCGTCGAGGTGACCGAGGGACTGGAGGAAGGGGAGAAGCTGGTCGAGCCGCCGCCGCGCGAAATCTCCTGAGCGCGGCGGAGTCGAGCAATGGGCCGCCTTCGAACGGTAGTTTCAGA
>JBDGUZ010000163.1:0-8318 GCA_039585915.1 Gemmatimonadota bacterium | reverse complement strand
AACAGGGTCCGCACGCCGACACGGCCCAGCCACTGCCTCACCACCTTCGCCGTGAACTCCCGGCCGTTGTCCGAGCGCAGGTGCTCGGGCGCTCCGTGCTCCACGAACAGCTTCGCCAGGGGGTGCAGCACGTCATCGGACTTGAGCTTTCTCGCCACCACGATCGCCAGGCACTCCCGCGTGTACTCGTCCAGCACCGTCAGCATGCGCAGCGGCCTCCCGTCGTGCGTGCGGGCCATCGTGAAGTCGTAGGACCACACGTGGCCCCGATGCGTTGGCCTCAGCCGGACACAGGATCCGTCGTTCAGCCACAGCCGACCCCGTTTCGGCTGTCTCCTCGGGACCTTCAGGTCCTCCTGGCGCCAGACCCGCTCCACCCGCTTGTGGCTCACCGGCCAGCCCTCGGCCCGCAGCAGTACCGTCACCCGCCGATACCCATAGCGTCCGTACCGGCTCGCCAGCTTCACCACGTCCGAGCACAGCGCCTCCTCCGCTCGGGGCTTAGAAGTTTCCCTTCACCGCCTCTTTCAGAATCAGCTTGTCCAACGTCAGGTCCGCGACCGCCTGCTTCAGGCGCGCGTTCTCCCGCTCGAGCTCCTTCAGGCGCTTCGCCTGGGTGACCTTCCGGCCCCCGTACTCCCGCCGCCACCGGTAGTACGTCTGCTCCGTGATCCCCAGCTCCCGCACGATCTCCACTACTCGCTTGCCCTCGGCAGCCCGGACCTCCGCCTGCCGCAGCTTGCCGATGATCTGTTCGGGTGTGTACCGCTTCTGGCCCATATCCAGCCCCCTTTCCTCAAGTCTCGACCGACCAAAATACTAACTCTACAGTCGGTCTCGTTTCAGGGGGTCAGGTCAGTGCGGAGCTACTTTGACCGCGTGGAGGAAAAATTCGGGCTGTCTTCGGGACCCAGTTTGGGGCACACCCCGGTGGATGAGGAAACTGGTGAGGTCCTGCGAAATGCGTAACTTGTTGTCACATAAAGCGGAGGGGATGGGATTCGAACCCATATGTCCTTGCGGACGCCGGTTTTCAAGACCGGTGCATTAGCCGTTCTGCCACCCCTCCGGTCGATTCCCACTTTCCCACTTCAGGAATCGGAACGCGAGTGGAAGATAGACAACTGAAACACCACCCGCGAGATTCGCGTACATTGTACTGAGCAGTACGATACGACAACTGACGGGTTTCGAGCCGGGCCTCGCGAATGAGTCCCGAGACGAAGAATCCCCGTTTCGGCTGGAGGAACAAGACTTTGAGGAAGATTCTGCTGCTGTTCGGCCTGGAGATGGCGCGGCGCGTCCTTAAGAAGGTACTTCGCGTCTGACACGACCTCTCAGCGTCTCGAGCCGCCCTGCGCGCGGCCCGGGGCCGGCTACTGCACTACGGTACGATCTCTATCTCCGTGTCCACAGACACGTCCATGCGCAGCGAGTGGAACACGCTGCAGTACTTCTCCAGCGATAGATCGACGGCCCGCTGCACTCTTGGCTCTGGAATGTCGCCCTCGATCCGGAATCTGAGATACAGTCTGGTCACAGCGCGCGGGACTTCGTCGCGGCGCTCGGCCCCGACCTCGACGTGCATCGCACGGATCTCCTGCCTGCCCTTCTGCAGGATATCGACCACGTCGATCGCCGTGCAGCCTCCCACCGACTCGAGAAGCATGTTCACGGGTGATGGTCCGACCTGGCCGTCCCCATCGATCATCGTGCGAGCCTGATCCGCCGTCGCTTCGAATCGGAACTCGCCCTTCCACTCTAACTGCACCGTCTGCATGTAATTGCCTGCTTCTGTTGAAGTAGCTTCTGAGACAAGGAGCCGGGCCGCGATCCGAGGCTCTCGCTTTCCCCTCCAACCAGCGCCGGCGAACATAGGACAGTCCATGTGGTCGATACAAGCAGCAAGTTCCCATCTCGCCCGGCAGCGACTCCGGAGGATCACCCGATGAAAGCGTTCACGAAGTATCTCACGATGCAGGTTCCCGCCCGGATGATGTTCGTGAACATCACGCCGGAGGTCGATATGGCTCTGGTCGAAAGTGGAGTCCGGGAGGGACTCTGCCTGGTGAACGCGATGCACATCACGGCGAGCGTGTTCATCAACGACGACGAGTCAGGCCTGCACCGCGACTACGAGGTGTGGCTCGAGGAGCTGGCGCCGTTCGATCCCAGTCCCGAGCGGTATCATCACAACCGTACCGGCGAGGACAACGCGGATGCGCACCACAAGCGACAGATCATGGGGCGGGAAGTCGTGGTCGCGATCACGGACGGACGGCTCGACTTCGGCCCGTGGGAAAGAATCTTCTACGGCGAGTTCGACGGCCGGCGACCGAAACGGATTCTGATAAAGATCATCGGCGAGTAATCCCGGACTGGCGTTTTGCGAGCCAGCCCCCGCATCTTGGTCGGCGCGTCCGGGCAGCGATCGAGCGCTCCGGGACGAAATTCAGGTATATCGGAGGATGAATGCGAGTGATGGATCATGTCCGAACGGGGCTGTTTGCAGCGGCCGCGATCGGTCTTTTGGCGGCGCCGGCAGACGCGCAGGATATCGAAAAGGTTTGCAGTGCCATAGGCGGGGTCGAGCGTGGCGATTGGGCCGAGTTCACGATGGAGGGACCGCAGGCAGCGCAGGTCAGCGGCGTCCGGTTCGCGCTCGTGGACCGTGGGAATCCGCAGGAGTTGTGGTTCGAGCTCAAGGCCGCGACCGCGCAGGGGGAACAGGTCGTGCAGCTGCAGGTTCCGAGCTTTCCGTTCAAGGGCGACGAGGTGTCGAAGGGAATCGTGAAGGCGATGCAGATGCCGGCGATGCGCATGCCGGATCAGATGCTGTCGATGATGCAGCAGCAGATGCAGTCGAATCCGATGCTCGATGTGGCTGAGCAGTGCAAGACTTCCGAACTGGTCGGTGAGGAAGATGTCACGACGCCGGCCGGCAGCATGAAGGCCTGGCACCTCAAGGTAGCGGATGGAAACGACGCCTGGGTCAGCGGCGACATCCCGTTCGGGATCGTCAAGGGGACCTCGGGCGAGTCTGGTGGAGACACCATGGTTCTGTCGGGCTACGGGAGTGACGCCACCTCCTCGATCTCCGAAGAGCCGCAGGACATGCCGGCGATGCCAGGAATGGCGCCGCAGGACTGAACCTGGATGCAGGGCCGGCGGCACCCCGCCGCCGGTCCGACCCTTCCTGAGGAGGGTCCAATGACGAGCCGCAGACGGTTTCTCGGATCGATCGGCCTGCCGGCATTCGCCGCGGCCGCCGGAGTTCCTCTTTTCCCTCCCCGCCTCGACGCCTCCTCGCGGCTGCGCGAAGTGCTAGCCACCCGCCACGCGAGCCCGCGGGACGCGGCGTATGACGAGGAGTTCTGGGGTGAGATCGCTCGGTCATTCACGGTCGACAGGAGCCTCGTCAACCTCAATAACGGCGGTGTGAGTCCCTCTCCCGCTTACGTCCAAGACGCCATGAAGCGTCACCTGGACTACTCCAACGAGGCGCCCGTCTACACGATGTGGCGCATCCTGGAGCCACAGCGCGAGGCAGTCCGGGAGCGACTGGCCCGCGAGTGGGACGTGGACGCCGAGGAGATCGCGCTCACCCGGAATGCCTCCGAGGGATTGCAGATCCTCCAGTTCGGCTTCGATCTGGAGCCGGGGGACGAGGTTCTCACGACGGAGATCGTCCGGCGGTTCGAGGCGGAGATCACCCCGCGAACCCGGCTGATCCTGATGTGCCACGTGATCAATCTCACCGGCCAGATCCTGCCGGTGCGCGAAGTCGTGGCCCTCGGTCGGCGGCACGGGATTCCGGTCATCGTCGATGGTGCTCACGCGCTGGCGCACTTCGACTTCCGGCTGTCCGACCTCGACTGCGACTACTACGCGACCAGTCTCCACAAGTGGCTGGCCGCGCCCCATGGAACGGGGCTGCTGTACGTGCGCCGGGAGAAGATCCCGGACCTGTGGCCTCTGCAGGCGGCGGGTCCAAACCTCGACGCCGACATTCGCAAGTTCGAGGAGATCGGCACCCACCCGGCGGCCGGCTATCTGGCGATAGCGGAGGCCCTGACCTTCCACCAGGCGATCGGCGCACTGCGGAAGGAAGAGCGTCTCCGGTACCTGCGAGACAGCTGGGCGGAGCCCCTGGTCCAGATCCCCGGAGTGGTCCTTCACACGAGCCTCGATCCGGAATTCTCGTGCGGATTCGCGAATGTGGAGATCGAGGGGATCGAGCCCGGCGCGCTCACCAGCTGGCTGTGGCGCGAGCATCGGATCATCGTGACTCCGATCGTCCACCCGGAATTCCAGGGAATTCGGGTCTCGTCGAGCGTCTATACCACGCACGAGGAGCTGGCCCGGTTCGTAGACGCGATGGAGCGCGCGGCCCGCCAGGGAATCCCCACCTGATCCGGCCGGACCGAGGATGACGCCGGCGGCCCGCCTCGCCGAGTGGCTGGACGTCCGTCCGAACGAGGTGCGGCTGGTCCTCCTGACATTCGCCGGCGCCTTTGTAATGATGGCGTTCGTCGTCCTCTCCAGGGCTCTGCGAGAGGCGCTATTTCTCGACGTCTACGACGCGTCCGCCCTTCCCTACATCGGCGGAGCAGCTGTCGGTCTCGGTCTCGTGGGCGCCGCACTGTTCAGTCGAGCCCTCGGTAGACGACACCCGAGGGCGGTGCTCCGGACGGTGATCGCAGCCCTCGGGCTGGCGCTCGGGATCCTGTACCCGTTCATCGGGCGGTCCACATCGATGATCGTGGTTTTCTACCTGCTGACAGCCGTCGGCACGCTGCTCCTCACGTCGGGGTTCTGGCTCCTGGTGAGCGAGCTGTTCGTGGTGCGGGAAGCGAAACGCCTGTTCGGGCTCGTGAGCGCCGGGGGAACACTTGGACTGCTGGCAGCCGGAACTTCCGTCCGCCCACTCCTGGCACGCCTCGCACCGCACGACTTGCTGATCGTGCTCATCGGCTTGCTCGGGCTGAGCCTGCTGATCAACGAGCTCATCCCCCGGGAGCGGCTCCAGGCGATGGCCCGAACGCCTCGGACTTCGTCGAGGCCCAGCGATGGCATCCGGCTCGTGCTCTTAACTCCGCACGTTCGGCTCATCGCGGTCGTCTTCTTGCTGGTAAGCGCGGCCAGTGCCGTGGTGGACTTCCAGTTCAAGGAAGCCGTTCAGCGGGCGCTGGGAAGCGGTCCGGAGATGGCCGTGTTCTTTGGCGACTTCTATGCGTGGACCGGCGGCCTGGCGCTGATCGTCCAGCTGCTCGTCACCACTCGCTTCATAACGGCCGCCGGGATCGCGTGGAGTGTGGCGCTCGTCCCGCTCGTCGTGGCATTCGGCTCGGCCGGCTTGCTGGTCGTGCCCGGACTGGTGGCCGCGACGGGTCTGCGAGGTGCGGACTCGACGCTGCGCAAGTCAGTATTCCGCACGGTAATGGAGTTCCTCTGGGTCCCGGTTCCACAAGACATCCGCCGCCGCACGAAGACGATCGTGGACCTGGTGGCGGATGCGACGGGAGAGGGACTGGGGTTCCTGCTCGTCTTCCTGTGGGTCACCCTGCCGGGATTCTCCTCCCGGTGGCTCTCCCTGTTCGTGATCGGAATCTGCTTCGTGCTGTTCTGGCTCTCGAAGCGAATCGGGAGCGAGTACTTCGCCACGCTCCGCGCCCGGCTTGCCGCGGGTGGAGGCGGGGATGCGATGCTGGCCGAGGCGAGTCGTGGTGGCGACCCGCTGGGATCCACCCTGGGCCGAGGCGACATCACGCGGGTCCTCAGTACGCGCGGCATAAACCTGGGGCCAGGATCGGTCGGAATCTCCGACCCTGGTTCGACGGGAAAACCGGTCGAGCGTGGCAGGCCCGATTCCGAATCGGCTGCCAGTGACGAACCGGATACCCTCCTGCGCTCAGGTGATATCGGGCGGATCGCGGACTTCCTGCGACTGGAAGGTGTGCAGGACCCGGAGCTGGTTCCGGTTCTCGCTCGACTTCTCGCACGCGACCGGCTCGTGGCGCCGGCAGCCGGGGCACTGGTGGAGATCGGGTCCGCGGCGGTCCCGGGGCTGGCCCGGCTGGTGGCAGATGAGGGGGCGGATTTCGTCGTCCGGCGACGAGTGCCCCCGGTGCTGGCCCGAATTCCTGATCAGGCTGCGGATGAGGCCCTGCTTCTAGCTCTCAGAGCCGGTCGGTTCGAGGTCCGGTACCGGGCGGCCGTAGCGTTGGCGCGCCGCCGGGCGGCAGGCCTGCCCGGGGGGCCGACGCCTCCGGACGCAGCCGTGTGGGAGGCGATCCGGAACGAGCTCGGACGGGGACGCGCCGTGTGGGAGCTGGCCCGGCTGCTGGATGACGTGGAGCCGGATTCGCTCGTCGAAAGGCAGCTGGGCCTTCGAGGAGAACTGAGCCTCGAGCATGTGTTCCGCCTGCTCAGTCTCGTTCTCGATGCCGAACCGATGCGGGCGGCGTATCGATCGCTCCTGTCCGACGACGAAGAGGCCCGGAGTTTCGCGCTAGAGTTCCTGGAGCAGGTTCTGCCGGGCGATGTCAAACGGCGGCTGTGGCCGTTCATAGGAGATTTGAGCGAACACCAGGAACGGCAGGCCCTCCGCCCGCTCGACCTCGTGGTGGCCGATCTCGTCCGTACCGGAGCCACGCTGTTCGGTGGAGGCGAGCAGCGGGAAGCCCTGCGCCGCTACCTGAGCGAGTCGCATGGACCCGCCGACCCCCTAGATCCCGCCGACGACTGATCGCAGGATCCCGCCGACCCACTCGATCCCGCCGACGACTGAACGCGAGCGCCGGGATCAGACCCGGTCGGTGTGCCCCCGGCTGCGGTACCGAATCCGGGATCGCCATCCCCTGGACGCGAGGAAGTGCTGGACTCTCGGGCGCTCGCCCTGTTCCAGACAGGCCTGAACGCGCTCCTCGGCCCTCCTGTCCAGGCCTGTGACCCGCTCGTGCTGTCGAAGATGCTCGGCCCACGAGTCGACCAGGAACACCTCGATGTGGCGATCCGGATCGGCCGAGTCTACGTACAGCTCCCAGAAATAGGCGCCATTGCGTCTGCGGCGCCGACGCAGCTCGGACATTGCCGCCTCGAACTCCGACAGCTTCGCAGGATCGACCTGGTAGCCGACCGACACGAGCACGGGGCCCTCCTCGGGCTCGATCGGCTCAGCCACGGTGGGCGCGGGCCAGTGGCCAGTCGGTGCGAGATCGAGACCGATGGTGTCCTTGAGGCGAAAGCGGAACCGGGCCATGACACCGACCACGACCGCGAGCCCGGCTGCGGCTATCGTGACACTGAGACCGGCCCGGCCGGCCACGGCGCCCCACAGCACGCTGCCGAGCGTGGAGGAGAGGAAGAACACGAGCACGAACAGAGCCATCCCGCGGGCTCGGACCCAGTTCGGGAGAACGGTCTGCGCGGCCGTGTTCAACGTCGCCATGATGTGAAGCCAGCCGACGCCCGCAATGAACGCGAACGCGAGAAACGGAACCCACAGCCTGACGAAGGCGATCCCGACCATCGCCACGCCGAAGAACACGGTCCCGATCGACGCGATCCGGTCGAGCGACAGGCTGCTCCGAAGCTGCCCGAGGGACAGTGCCCCGGTCACGGCTCCCGCTCCGAAAGCCGACAGGATCCAGCCGTAGCCGGCCGCAGAGGTGCCGAGCTCCTGTCTCGCGACCAGAGGAAGCAGCGCCCACAGCGCGCTCGCCGGGAGAACGAACAGTGCCAGCCGCGCCAGCACGAATCCCATCTGTGGCGTGTGCCGCGTATAGCGGAAGCCGGTCCGCAGGGCCTCGACGAATCGCTCGGCGGGGAGGCCGCTCGGCAGGACCTGGCGGCTCCAGCCCCCCACGACGATCACCACTCCGAGATACGTTACCGCGTTGAGCAGGAACGCAGCGGCGACCCCGGCGCTCGCGACCAGCAGGCCTCCGACCGCCGGACCCACGGCCCGGGCCACGTTCATTCCGAGTCCGACCAGGTCGATCGCGGCAGGAAGATCCTTCCGCGACACGAGTTCCGGGAGGACGGCGCGCCACGCCGGCTGCATCAGGGCGCCGCCCGTGCCCATCAGGAACGTGAACACGAGCAGGACGAGTGGGTTCGTCCGACCCGTCAGCGTGAGCAGGCCGAGGCTCGCCGCGGTGAGCATCAGCCACACCTGTGAGGCGAGAAGCACCCGGCGTCGATCGAGCACGTCGGCGAGGACCCCGGCTGGCAGGACGAACAGGAACATCGCGAGCCCGGCAGCCGCCTGGACCAGGGATACGAGGAGCGGTGTGGGCGCGAGGTCGGTCATGAGC
>JBDGUZ010000162.1:0-4734 GCA_039585915.1 Gemmatimonadota bacterium | reverse complement strand
TTCCTGGTCGAGAGCACAGTGTTGAGCGCGGCAGGCGGACTGCTCGGACTACTGCTCGGATTGAGCGGGGCGCGGATCATCAGCTCCGTCACCGGGTGGACGACGACGATCTCTCCGCTCACCGTGGTGGTCGCGCTGGCTTTCTCCGGCGCGATCGGGATCTTCTTCGGCTTCTATCCCGCCCGGCAGGCCGCAGAACTCGATCCGATCGAGGCGCTGCGCTACGAGTAGATGAAACGGATGCCCGACGACGGGGCCCTGCGGAGGTCACATCGCCGGATCCTCACCACCGAGGGTCAGATCCGGCTCCCACGTTTCTGCCGGCGATTCTTCTGCGCCGCACGCGAGCGGAACGGGGCCGTACTCCCACGATTCGTGTGCCGTGGAGAAGTAGTCGTACACGAGTCGTGACACCTCGGCGATTGTCCTCTCGCGCCGCCATTCGGTCCGGTTGAAGGTGTAGACGAACACCGCGATCGCCACGTGCCCGGCCCCGTCGGGGAGCGTGATGATGCCCACATCGTTGATCGCGCCGGCAATCGTACCCGTCTTGTGCGCGACCGCCGTCCCGCGCGGCAGAAGCCCCTTGATGCGCCGCGGACCCGACCGGCTCGCAAGCATCGAGGTGAGCAGGTAGTCGCGCGATCCCGGACTCAGTCCCTCCCCGGCGTGGATCAGGGTTAGCAATTCGGCCATCCCGTCGGGTGTGGCCGTGTCTCGCGGATCCTCACCGAAGCGTAGCCTCGCCTGTTGACGGTGCTCCGCCGGAAGTGCGTCGCGCGTGCGGAAGTACCGGTAGCGATACAGCTGTGTCTCCGGCACTGAGTCCGGAATGCCCGACAGGTCCGCGAACGTCCGCGCCTCGGAGCGGTCCACGTCGACCTCGTAGATTCCCAGCTCGCGAAGACGCCGCGTGACTTCGCCCGGGCCTCCAGCCATGCGCAGGACCACGTCCGTCGCGGTGTTGTCGGAAACCTCGATCATCAGGCGGAACAGGCTGTCCACCGTGGCCTGCTCGGGCTTCCCGCCCGACCAGCTGGCCAGGGGGCTGTGGCCCGGTCGGAAGTCAGTGACCGGAATCACGAGATCTTCGTGCAGGTCGATCTCGCCTTCGTCCACTCGTCGAAGGAATTCGACCGCCATCGGGACCTTGGACACGCTTGCCATCGGAAACCGCCGGCTTCCGTTGTACGAGATTCGGGCACCCGTCTCCAGGTGGATCGCGGCGACGCCGATCTCCCCGCCGACGCGACGAGTGATCCTTCGGAGCTGGTCGCCGATCGAGTCCGGTACCAGGCAAAGGTCCAGGCCGGTGGCCGAGGCCGTACGTGACGGTTGAGCGTTGGCTTCGGGTGGTTGGGTAGCCAGAGAGCTTGCAAGAATCAGTAGCATGATGACGGACAGGAACCAACGGTCCGGACCGCCGGCCGTGTCCCACGTTTCCCCTGGTCCCCTCACCCTCATTCCATAGTCCCCGGGTAGCGGTATAGCCGATTCGGCGCCTCAGCGGGCAAGTATCGGGCCGACTGAGCCCGGCCGAAAGGCCAGGCTCGCGTGACCGACACCCGAGTCAGGGGAAGATCCCCAATTCCTGGTAGGAGATCGCGATCTTCTTGATCGCCGTGACGAAGGAGGCCGTCCGCAGGTCCTCGATGCCAAGGCTCTTCTCGATGTCCCGAATCTGGTGATACGCCACGACCATCGTCTCCTCGAGTCCCGAGTAGACCAGGTCTTCTTCGTCCGCCCCGAGATCGGGAATGTCGGTCGTGGAGACATCGACTCCCGTCGCCCTGCTGATCTCCACGAGCAGGCTCCGGTGAGCGGCCTCGTCGAATCGCTTCTCCATCCTGCCGAACCGGACGTGCGACAGGTTCTTGAGCCATTCGAAGTAGGAGACCGTGACGCCGCCGGCGTTCAAGTACAGGTCCGGGAGCACCCGGACGCCCCGCTCGAGCAGGATCGCGTCCGCGTCCGCCGTAGTCGGTCCGTTCGCCGCTTCTCCGATCACCCTGGCCTTGATACGGCCCGCGTTTTCTGCGGTGATCTGGTTTTCGAGCGCAGCCGGAAGGAGAATGTCGCAATCAAGCTCGAGGGCTTCGACGGACTGTGGCATATCAGTCGCTCCCGGAAATCCCAGGATCGACCCTGTCTCCTTGCGGTGCGCGAGAACCGCTTCGAGGTCGAGTCCATCGGGACTGGCGATCGCCCCTTCCCATTCCGCGAGTCCGACAAGGAGAGCTCCTCCATCGGCCAGGTGGCGAGCGGCGTGGTACCCGACGTTCCCCAGTCCCTGGACGACGACCCGCTTTCCTTCAAGTCCGGTGGAAAGTCCGACGGCCTTCATCTCCTCGGCCGAGTTACAGATCTCGCGGACTCCGTAGAACACGCCACGCCCTGTGGCGTCGAGCCGGCCGCGGATTCCTTCCTGTTCGATCGGCTTGCCGGTCACGCAGGCTTCCGGGTTCTGCTCGCCGTTCGACATCGACTTGTACGTGTCTACGATCCAGGCCATCTCGGACGGGCCGGTGCCGTAATCCGGGGCCGGGACGTCGATCCCGGGGCCGATGAAACGCTTCTTGATCAACTCGTATGTGTAACGGCGCGTGATCCGCTCGAGCTCGTCGGCCGAGTACTGCCGGCGGTCGATCCGGATGCCACCTTTCGCACCACCGAATGGAATGTCAACTACCGAGCACTTGAAGGTCATGAGGGCGGCGAGAGCCATTACCTCGTCCTCGGTCACCGCCATGCTGAACCGGATCCCGCCCTTCGTCGGTAGCTTGTGCTGGCTGTGCTCGGCTCGCCACGCCTCGATCACCTCGATCGACCCGTCGTCCCGTTTCAGAGGGAAGGTCAGCCGATACACGCTGTTACAGGTTCGAATCTGTCCCAGGAGTCCATCGTCCAGGTCGGTCAACGCGGCAGCCTGGTTGAAGGCCCGGTGGACCTGGTCGAGAAATCCGAATTCCGTCGGCATCTGCGTTCTTCCTGCTGAAGGGATGCGCGAGTTCCCGGCGACTGGCTTCAGTTCACCGTTCGTCCGTCGCAGAATACTACGGACCGGATTCCGGTGACCACTCCGGCTGCCCGGTACGGTGACCTCCCCACTGACCAGAATGGTGGCGCGGGGAACGGGCAGCACGGCATACTTCGATTGCCGCTTTCGCCGGTGCAAGGAACCAGGGCGCTCCGTGCGACGTCCTGTCTCGAGGAGGATTTCATGTCCAGGACTCTCAGACGATTCTCACTGTTCGCCTGCCTCGGATCGATGCTCGTGGCCGTGCCGGTTTTCGCCCAGGAAGCCGACGAGGCCACCGCCGCGTCGACCGCCGAAGAAACCGTCCGTCATCTGTACGACATCATCAGCTTCGAAGCGGGCCGGGTCCCAGACTGGGAGCCGGTGCGGGCCCTGTTCATTCCCGAGGCGCTGATTATTCTCCGCAGCTCGCGCGAGGCGATGAGTGTGTTGACTCTCGATGGCTTCATCCAGGATTTCGACGAGTTCTACCAGGTGCCGCAGGTCCGGGAGAGCGGGTTCAAGGAGACGATCCTCGAGCTCAAGGCCACCGAGTTCGGCGACATGGCGCAGGTCTGGGTGCTGTACGAAGCCCGGGTCCCGGGCGGCGGCGGCAATCAGGGTGTAGACAACTTCTCGCTCATTCGACGGGACGGAGAGTGGCGCGTGGCTGCGATCACCAACGAGGTGCCGTTCGCCGGCCGGCCCATTCCCGACGGACTGTTCGACTGACCGCTCGCCGACGATCGGACCGCCGGCCGGGATTCGCTGAACAGGATCAGGGGACGAGAATCGGCTCGTCCTCCATTTCCACGATCCACAGTCCGGACGCGCTGTCCGAGGCGTAGATTTTTCCCTTGAACGGCTGCGCTCCCCACGTGTCGGTCGAGTTCGGCCAGCTTCCCGTGCCATCCTCGGTCATGTACCAGGCGATCTCCCGGCCTTGGCGGTACAGGTCTCCGCGCAGCTCGCCGGAGATATCCACCACCCGCAGACCGGCCTGGTAGTATCCGACATAGAGCTTGTCGTCTTCGGCCCACAGGTTGTGCGATCCCGCCTCGGGTACGCGGTACCAGCCGACCTTCCGGGGGGCGTCGATGTCGCTGACGTCGATTACGTGGATGTAGCCGCGCGGACCGTTGACGCACTCGGCGCAGCCGAAGATCTCATCACCCGTGAATACGTAGTCCCCGTACCTGATTGCGTGGTGGGTGTTCGCGTAGCTCTCGGAGCCGAGCCGGTAGCTGTACGCGAATTGCGACACGAGCGCGGGCTCGGTGGGCGTGCCACCGTGAGTGCCGGCACCGATATCGATGATCACCACGCCGTCGTTCCAGTACGACAGGTAGGCGTAACCGTCGAGCACGGTCACGTCGTGCAGGAACCGATCAGCGTTTGGCAGCTGCCAGCGCCCGACCTCTTCCGGCGCGGTCGGATCCGACACGTCGATGATGTGAACGGCTCGCGTGCCGTAGTGGACCGCGTACACGAGGTCATCCACGATCCACGTGTTGTGGACGCCCCCGGTGAGGCCCTCGGTGTAATGACTGAGCTTGCGAGGATGGGCGGGGTCCGTGATGTCCAGCACCGTGATCCCGTTCTTCCGGTCCGACGCGTGCTCGCTGGTCACCACGGCCAGGGAGCGGGCGTCGTTGATCTTTACGTCGTTCACCCGTCTCCCGTCGAACTCGAGTGAGTCCACGATGATCGGGCCCGCG
>JBDGUZ010000161.1:0-6902 GCA_039585915.1 Gemmatimonadota bacterium | reverse complement strand
GGGATGCGCGACGCCGGATACGAGTACGTCGTGATCGACGACTGCTGGCAGGTGGACCGGGACGCCAACGGCGAGATCGTGGTCGATCCGGACCGATTTCCGTCCGGCATGAAAGCGCTCGCCGACTACGTGCACTCGAAGGGCCTCAAATTCGGGGTTTACTCGGACGCCGGCACGGCCACCTGCCAGGGTCGGCCGGGAAGCCGAGGACACGAGTACCAGGATGCCCGCACCTATGCAGCCTGGGGCGTGGACTATCTGAAGTACGACTGGTGCAACCACGGCACACAGGATCCCGAGGCATCCTACCGGACGATGCGGAGGGCGCTGGAGGCCGCGGGCCGTCCGATCGTGTTCAGTATCTGCGAGTGGGGCACGAACCGTCCCTGGTTGTGGGCCCGCGGGATCGGGCACCTGTGGCGCACTACCTCCGATATCCTCGACTGCTACGACTGCCGGGTGGACTGGGGCGGAATGGGGTTCATTCACATCCTCGATCTGCAGAACGGACTGGAGAGTTATGCGGGGCCCGGCGGATGGAACGACCCCGACATGCTCGAGGTGGGGAACGAAGGCCTGTCTGACGGCGAGGCGAGGGCGCACTTCAGCCTGTGGGCGATCCTCGCATCCCCGTTGATGGCAGGGAACGACCTCCGGACCATGTCGTCGGCGACCCGGGAGATCCTCACGAACCACGAGGTGATCGCGGTGAATCAGGACCCGCTGGGGCGGCAGGGGCGCCGCGTCACGAAGCGGGGCGACCTCGAGGTCTGGGCACGTGAGCTTCACGATGGCACGCGCGCGGTGGTGCTGTTCAACCGCGGCGACCTCGATGCGGACATCGGAGTCAACTGGCCCGAGATCGGCTACCCGTCCCAGCTCGAAGCGTCGATCCGGGACCTGTGGCGCCACGAAGATCTCGGCCGATTCGCGAGCGGGTGGTCAGTGCGCGTGCCCGCGCACGAGGCCGTGATGGTCCGGGTCTCTCCCTGAGGGTTCCGCGCGAGCGGTCGGAGCATCAGAATGGAGGGGGGCCGGACAGCGTTCGCCCGGCTCCCCCGTGCCGCAACCTCGGGTACTCCCGGCGATAAGAGGACACTCCATGACCAGACGCTCCAGCCGGACAGATCTCGCGCTCGGTTCATTCTTCGTGGTCGGCGCGCTACTCGCCGGGTGCATGCCATCCGACGGTTCCGATGGTCTCGAGGTGGCGGTCAGCGTACCGGCCGCGCACGACACGGCGTACGACGGGCGACTGATCCTGCTCATCTCGACCGATACGACCGGCGCTTCCGAACCTCGGTTCCAGCTGCGCACGGAGCGGAACCGGAGCGCGCAGGCGTTCGGGATCGATGTCGAAGGCTGGCAGGCAGGCGCGTCAGAGGTGTTCGACGCCTCCGTGTTCGGATTTCCTCTCAACAGTCTCGCCGGGGTTCCGGCCGGGATGTACCGGGTCCAGGCCGTGCTCAACCGGTACGAGACTTTCGAGCTGTCCACCGGACACACCGTGAGTTTGCCGCCCGACATGGGTGAGGGGCAGCAGTGGAGCCGGAAGCCGGGGAACCTGTACTCGCAACCGACCGTCGTCCAGATCGACCCGCGCGCGAAGCAGAGGATCGACCTGGTGCTGGACCGTGAGATCCCGCCGATCGAGCCTCCCGCCGATTCGAAGTACATCCGCCACGTGCGGATGCGCAGCGACCTGCTGTCCGAGTTCTGGGGCCGGGACATGTATCTCGGGGCGCATGTGCTCATCCCCGAGGGGTTCGACGATCACCCGGAGGCGGAGTATCCGCTGATGGTGTTCCACGGCCATTTCCCGAGCGATTTCGGCGGGTTCCGGACCGATCCGCCCGATCCCGACATGGAGTGTGAGTACAGCGAACGGTTCAGTCTCGACTGCTACAACCGGATCGTGCAGGAGGAGGCGTACGACCTGTATCGTATGTGGATCTCCAACGATTTCCCGCGCTTCCTGGTGGTCGAGATCCAACATCCGACGCCGTACTACGATGACTCCTATGCCGTGAACTCGGAGAGTCAGGGTCCCTGGGGTGACGCGATCACTTACGAGTTGATTCCGTTCCTCGAGGAGAACTTTCGCGGGCTGGGAGAAGGTTGGGCGCGATTCCTCTACGGCGGCTCGACGGGCGGCTGGGAGGCCGCCGCTGCCCAGATCTTCTATCCGGACGAGTACAACGGAGCGTTCGCCGCCTGCCCGGACCCGATCGACTTCCGCTCCTACGAGCTCGTGAACATCTACGAGCACCAGAACGCCTACTACGACGAGGGCCCGTTCGGCCGGGTGATGCGGCCAGCACACCGCGACTGGCTGGGCCGGATCAGCTACACGGTCCAGGACGAGAATCACAAGGAACTCGTGCTCGGGACCAGGAGCCGCTCGGGTGGGCAGTGGGACATCTGGGAGGCCACGTATTCTCCGCAGGGCAGGGACGGTTATCCGAGGCGGATCTGGGACAAGCAGACGGGCGTGATAGACCCGGACGTCGCGAGATACTGGCGCGACAACTACGACCTGCGGCACATCCTGCAGCGGGACTGGGAGAGGCTCGGCCCGAAGCTCGTGGGCAAGCTGCACATCTTCGTCGGCGACATGGACAATTACTACCTGAACAACGCCGTGTACCAGGCAGCCGAGTTCCTGGAGAACACCACGGATCCGTACTACGACGGCGTGATCGACTACGGGAACTACGCGGAGCACTGCTGGAACGGCGACCAGGATGAGCCGAACGCGATCTCACGGCTGCGCTACAACACGATGTACCTGAATCGGATCCTCGAACGGATCCAGGAGTCCGCGCCCCCGGGCGCCGACCTTACGAGCTGGCGCTACTGAGACTCCGATGATCGGACGCCGCGAGTTCGTACTACGGACCGCGGGCGCGGCAGCGGGACTCACCGTCGCGCCGGCCGGACTGGCGCGGGTCCTGGGAGCCGGGCTCGGACTCCACTCCGGTCCCGCAGCCCGGGGAATTCCGCGAACATGGGCCTGGGTCCATGGGGGGCGTGGGCAAAGGACACCGGTCGATTGGCGCGCCCGGTTCGCCCGCCTCCGGGACTCCGGAATCGAGGGCCTGCTGGTGGGCGGCGGCGATACCCGTGTGTTGTCGGGTGCGGCTCACGCGGAGGGCCTCGAGTTCCACCGCTGGTTGTGGACCCTGAACCGGAGCGGCGACACCGAGCTCAAGGCGAGCCACCCCGACTGGTTCATGGTGAGCCGCGAGGGCAAGTCGTGTCTCGAGCACCCGCCTTACGTTCCCTACTACAAGTGGCTCTGCCCGACACGCGAGGGTGCGCGCGCGCACGTGCGCAGTGCCATCGAGAAAGCGGCCGCCGACCCCGCCGTGGACGGGGTCCACCTCGACTACGTAAGGTTTCCCGACGTCATCCTCCCCCGCGGGCTGTGGGAGAAGTACGGGCTGATTCAGGATCGCGAGCTGCCCGAGTACGACTTCTGCTACTGCACGGCGTGTCGGGAGCTGTTCGGCGTCCAGACAGGCCTCGATCCAGCAGATCCGTCGGCCCTCCCGGATCCTCCGGTCAGTGAAGCCTGGCGCCGATTCCGCTGGGACCGGGTTACCCACCTGGTGGAAGAACTCGCGGACTCGGTCCACTCGCACGGAAAACCGATCTCGGCGGCCGTGTTTCCCACGCCATCGCTCGCCCGTCGTCTCGTGCGGCAGGCGTGGGATGAGTGGCCGCTGGATGTCTACTTTCCGATGGCGTACCACCAGATGTACGAAGAGCCGGTTTCGTGGATCGGCGATGCCGCCCGACAGTGTCGCGAGGCCGTCGGCCCGGAGGCGCAGCTGTTCGCGGGCCTGTACCTGCCGCACCTCACGCCGCCGGAGCTCGGGACCGCGATCGATGCCACACGACACGGCGGAGCGTCGGGAGTGGCGCTGTTCGAATCGGACAGGCTTACCGACGACCACCTCTCCGTTCTCGCCGCCGCCGTCGGCGGTGCCGCAGTACCCGCGGGCGTGGGATCGTGACGCACCGGCTCTCGGCCGGGCTGAGCAAGGAGGAGCGGTCTCCGCTGTCGCCCCGGAACGTGGCGATCGGGATCGGACTGTTCATGGTATTCACGGCCGCCGGACTCGCGGCCGTTGCCTGGTGGGCCAGCCGGTCGGACGCGGAAGTCATATCCGAGCTGACCCACGCGTCGAAGTACTTCCTGCTCGTCGCGCTGCTGCTGACGATCGTCGAGGCGATCGCGGGCGGATTCCGGATCTGGGTTCTGGCGCGCGAGACTCTGCCCGGATTCCGGATTCGGGACGGTCTCCGGACACACCTCTACCTGCTGTTCGCGGCCGGAGTGACGCCGATGCAACTCGGCGGCGGCCCCGCCCAGTACATCGTGCTTCGGAGCCGCGGGCTGCGACCGCACGACGCCCTCGCGGTCCTGTCGATCAGCTGGGTCGGGGGAATGGTCGCCCTGGCGCTGCTCGGTGGGGGCGGGATGGCCTACCTCGCGGCCGTTGGCCGGATCGACGTCGGGGCGATCGTAGGGACGCTCCTGTTCACCGTCGGGTTTCTCGTGGGGATCGGACTCGCGATCACTGTCTTTCCGTCCACGGTGACGCGGCTGCTGCATGGCGTGAAAGCCTGCGAGCCGCGGCCCGCTATCGGCGGACGATCCGGTTGTTCGGACAATCGAAGCGGACGGCCTGGGCGATCAACACGGGGATCAATATCCTGATGGTCCTGCTGCGCGGCGCGACGGGACTCGCGGTGGCCGCGTCGCTCGGAATCCTGTTTCCGCCGCTCGAGGGCATGGCTCGCCAAATGATCCAGTTCGCGGTGATCAGCGTCGCGCCGAGTCCGGCGGGAAGCGGGGTCGCAGAGCTCACGACAGTGGGTCTGATGTCGTCGCTCGTTCCGGCGAGCGTGATGCTCGCCTATACGGTCCTGTGGCGGGTCTTCACGTCTTACATCGGCGTGTTCGCCGGAGCGTTCACCGTAGTGCGCGACATGGTCGCGAGCGGACGCCCCGGCGGCTGACGGTCCTTCCTACCGGCCGGGGTCCGGCACCCCGAGGAACCGGAACATCGACGGCGCTTTGTCCGGCACGTGCTCCGGCGGAATCGCCGGCTCGACGGAATTGCGCAACGCGGCGACATCCGGCGTCATGATCTCCACGCCGGCCTCGTTGAACCGATCGAGCACATTCTGCCGCAGGACAGAGCGGGTCTGGACCATGCGCTTCGGTTCAGCCGTGAACGCCACCAGGATGTACTCGACCGCGAAGTCGCCCAGGCTGTTCTGCAAAACGTACGGCTCTGGTGCCTGCAGGATGCCTTCGGTTCCGGCGGCAGCCGCTCTCATCAGCTCGTGTACCTGCCTCCAATCCACGTCGTAGCCGATTCCCGCGCTCACCTGAATTCCGAGGCCGTCTCCCTTTGCCGGGGCGGTCGAGTAGTTCACGACCCGCCCACCGAGTGCCACCGTGTTCGGCACCGTGACATCCTCGTTTAGAATCGTCCGCAGGCGGGTGACGAACATGCCCCTGGACACCACGTCACCTACGGTCTCGCCGATCTGGACCCGGTCGCCGAGCCGGAAAGAGCGCGTATAAGTGAGGGTCACTCCCGAGATCACGTTGGCGACCGAGGAGCTGGCACCAAGCGTGAACATGGCACCGACAAACAGCGAGAACCCCTTGAAGAGTTCGCTGCCGGCTCCGGGCAGGAACGGGTAGATCAGCATGAGCGTGCCGAGGACGACTACGATCCGCAGCAGCCTGAGCGTCTGGTCGGCCCATTCGGCGTCAAAGCCGGGAAGCGTGATATCCCCTTTCCCGACCGCTTCCATGAAGAACCCGAGAATGCGGAGAAAGAACCTGACGCAGAGAATGATCAGGATCAACGAGAAGAATCGCGGCAGATAGCCGAGGATTCCCATCCCGATGTTCTGCACGGGGCCGAGAACCATCGGAATGACGCGTCCCGCGAGCGCCTGTGTCGCCGGGATGGATGCGAGGACGAGCGGAACGTAGATGTACAGCAGCATCGCAACGAGCACGAATCGAACGATGCGCAGCGCGAGAGCGAGGAGCTGGCGCACCCTCGTTGGCGTGATCAGCACGGTCTGCTGGACCTTGACGCCGCCCTTCCGCCTGGCCCACGAGTCATACCCGTGCATGAGCGCCCTGAGGCCGCTGTTGATGCCCTTGATCGCCAGGACGAGTACGATCGTGGCGAGCAGAGCCATCGCGATGCCCCTGAGCCAGTCGATCAAGACCTGCTGATCCGCGGTCGATCCTGTCGTGCGCGCCGACAGGTCCGCGAATCGGTTGTGCCACACCAACGCAATGCTGGCGAGGCTGAAAATCGGCGCCAGCACCTGGATCGACCGGGCGAAAAAGTTGGGCCCGATATCGTCATCACCGATCTTGGGTCCGAACCTCAGAAGTATCGCCTTCAGGCCGTAGATCACGCCCACGACCAGCAGCGGGAGCACGACGAGATCCACGATCCAGCGAATCGGACCAGGCTCGTTGATCCAGCTCATCAGCGTTTCCATGAGGCTTCCTTTTCAATCGGTCCGCGGAGAATCGGGATGAGCGAGTCGCTCCAATGTCGGGAGAGCGCAGAGGTCTCGACAACCCCGCGAATGTGGCGCGTCGGTACGAAACGAATGAGCGAGCGCAAGGTGGAATGAGACTTCGTTGATCAGTCGGGCGAGTGTCCGTCGTGGGCCAGGCAACGGGAGGCAATCATCATTATTGACTATGGTCGCGGACCATGATTAACTTTCTTCACATGGAAGAGATCGCGATATCGAAGTTCAAGGCCACGTGTCTGGCCGTCATGGAGCGGGTCCGGCTCACCCGACAGCCCGTGCTCGTCACCCGATTCGGCGAGCCCGTTGCCGAG
>JBDGUZ010000160.1:0-7794 GCA_039585915.1 Gemmatimonadota bacterium | reverse complement strand
GCGCACCGACCATACTCAAAGCGAAGTCTGACACACCCGGACGAAGGGACTTCGCATGAAGACGCAGCTCGTCCTTATGGCCACGGCCGTGACCGTCGCCGCCGCTTGTGTTCACAGGGTCGAACGCAGGAGCTGGGATTTCGTCGAGCAACAAGTCCCGCGCGCCGATGCTGAGTACCTCAAGGCCCACATGCGGGACGGTGGTCTGTTCGTTCTAAACGCCTGGCAGGTTGATGAGGACGCACGGCGGATAGGGGGAGACGGGACCCGATACGATTTCAACCGCGAAGTCGTGGAAGCGGGGCAGCTCGAGCTGTCGCTGGACTCGGTAGCCCTGTACGAGACGAACGCGGTTCGGGTCTCCTCTTCGATCATTCCGCTGGCCGTCCTCACGGTCGGGTCGGTCGGCATGACCATCTTCTGCGTCTCGAACCCCAAAGCCTGCTTCGGATCGTGTCCGACCTTCTATCAACCTGGTGAGCCGAACACGATCCTCGCGGAGGGATTCTCGGCCAGCATCGCTCCGTCGCTCGAAGACACGGACCTCGACGCGCTTCCGTCGATTCGTCCGGACGATGGATCCGTGCAGCTCGTGATGCGTAACGAAGCACTCGAAACGCACGTGGTTCGCTGGGCAGATCTGATCGCGGTTCCGCGAAGGCCGGGGCGTCGAGTCTACGCAGCAACAGATGGTGTCCTGGTCCACGGATCGGTGGCCATGCCTCCGATCAGCTGTCGGGCCGCCGAGGGCAACTGCACATCGACCGTCTCGCATGCTGACAGGAATGAGCGCTGGAGCCATGCCGACTCGACCGATCTCGCGACTCGCGAGAAGATCGAGCTCGAATTCGAGCGCCCGCCCACGGCTCCCGGGGAAAGCCTGGGACTTCTCATCGTCTCACGGCAGTCACTGCTTCCCACCTACATCCTGTACCAGGGGCTCGCGTTCATGGGCACCCGAGCGACCGAGTGGCTCGCGGCGCTCGGGCGTCAGTCGCTGGAGACGCGGAGCAGAGCACTGGAACTGACCAGCCTCATGGGAGGAATCGAGATCGAAGTGCTCGACCGTCAGGGCAGTTGGGTGCCTGCCGGTCGTCTGCTCGAGACCGGGCCTCTGGCCAGCGATACACGGGTAATTCCGATTCCGAGCACTGAATCCGGGCCCATCCGCGTCCGCCTCGTCCTCACGAAGGGCATGTGGCGGATCGACCGGGTCGGGCTGGTCACCTATGGCGCCGCGGCCAATCCCGTCAGCCTGAGACCGGCTGTTGTGCTGCGCGATGGCACGGCGGACGACGACGCGCTCGAACGACTCCGCAGTCGGGACGACCAGCTCAGTACTCTCCCCGGCGACGAGTACACGCTGTTATACCGGCTCCCGGATCCGACGGCCGACTATGAGTTCTTCCTCGAGAGCCGTGGCTACTACCTGGAGTGGTTGAGGACCGAGTGGATCGCGGAGGAGAACCTGCTGCGCGCCGCCCAGCTGTTCCTGGATCCGGCCTCGGCGCTCAAGTCCATGGCGCCCGAGTTCAAGCAGGTAGAGCCGGAAATGGAACGCGTCTTCTGGAGCAGCAGATATGAACCCCGGGATTGAGTATTTCCGGGCGACTCGCCAGTCGATCATTCTGGTCGTCGCAGTCGCCGGATGTGCGTCGAATCCAGCACCCTCGGGCTGGCTCCCGGGTGCCGGCGACGTGCCGATCGAGCCCTATGGCGCCTGGGTCGAGCTCGGGCTCGGTGGTGCGGAACGGGAGCGAACAGTCTCAGGCGAACTCCTGGCAGTACATCCGGACTCGCTGTTCGTCTTCGTGTACGGCAATCTGGAGGCCTATTCGATCACCGAGATTCGGCAGGCTCGCGTGGCCTGGTACGAAAGCGGTGCGTCGATGTTGATGATCTGGACCGTTGCCGGATCCTTGGCATCGGTATCGCACGGCGCGTTCGGGATGATCACCATTCCGCTGTGGATCCTTGGAGGCTCCCTTGCATCGGCCTCGCAGTCGAGGAGCCCGCTCGTGGACTATGATCCAGGGAAGTCCAGGCCCGAGTCGCTGCGTCAGTACGCCCGGTTCCCGCAGGGGATTCCGCCGGACATCGACCGGAGCCAGCTTCGGGGGAAACGCTAGTCATCCGATTGAGCCTCCCGGGGCTAAACATCCGCGATCCGAGGGTTGGAATCTGTCCTATTGTTCCCCATCATGTCCGGTCGGCCGGGCCTCATCGGAAGGCCGGCATCATTGCGGCTTGAACTCTGACCTGACCGGGGGAGGGAAGTCAATTGATTCTCGAACGCGATCGTCCGGGCGCACCTGCCCGCTACCGTGCCCACATCCTGTTCATTCTCACAGCACTTCTCGCCTGCATGGCCAAACCGGCGACTGCGAAGGAGTTCATCATCCACGTGAACGGGGACTCGATCAACGGCGACGTGAAGGGATTCAAACGGGGCAAGCTCGAGTTCGAGATCCCCGGATCGAGTTCGACGTTCATCGAGTTCGACGACATCTCGACCATCGGCAGCTCGGACTACTGGGACGTCGAGCTGGACGACCAGACACGGACTTTTGGGACGCTGGAACCGGGAGACGAGGCGGGAACCGTTCGCATCGTGGGTACCTCCGGCGCGCGTGAGGTCCCACTGGCGAGCATTGTCCAGATGACCTCGATCGATGCGTCCTTCTGGTCCAAGTTGGACGGATTTCTCGAGTTCGGCTTCTCGTTCGCCAAGGCCAACAGCGTAACCAATTACACGCTCGGCGCACGGGTCGCGTATCGAGGAACCAAGTGGGCGTCCTCGATCACGATCGATTCCCGGCAGAACAGCCAGACTGACGCGGAGACGACGAGTCGGAACCAGTTGACTCTGGACATAGTCAGATTGTTGCCCAAGACGTGGTTCGCTGGAGGACTCGGGCAGGTGGAACAGAACCAGGAGCTGGACTTGGACCTGCGACTCCTGTACGGCGTCATCGGAGGGCGCGACATCCTCCAATCGAACAAGGTCGCTCGGAAACCGCGAAGATTACACGGGCCTCGAACCGAGCACCTCGGCAGAGGCACTTCTCGCCACCTATTTCAATTTCTTCACGTTCGGCGACTGGGAAAATGATATCGCGTCGAGCCTGCTGGTCTATCCGAGCCTTACGGAATCGGGCCGTGTGCGTGTCGACTTCGATATCAGCTACCGGCAGGACCTGTTCAGTGATTTCTACCTGCGGTTCTCGTTCTACGATCAGTACGACAGCAGGCCTCCGGAAGGCGCGAGCGACAACGACTTCGGTACCACGATCGCGGTCGGCTGGGACTGGTAATCGGGAGGACCCGTGGATTACAGGATCGTCAAATTCGGACCGCTGGCGGCGCTGTTCATACTTTTCCCGGTGGTACCTGCCACGGCGCAGGAGCCGTGCTGTCGCTCGGCGGGTTGGGAGATCGCGGAGCGTTACCGGGTGGAGGGGCTGGATGATCGTCGATTCACACACGACCAGTACTGGCAGTCGCTGGCACCCGCTCTACGGTCCGACCGCGTCGAGTTGACGCGGCTCGGCGAATCGGTGGAAGGCCGGGCAATCAATGCGGTGACGATGGGCTCCGGTCGGACAACGGTGCTTCTGTGGTCGCAGATGCATGGGAACGAGTCCGCGGCGAGCATGTCTCTGGCAGACCTGATCCACTGGTTCGCCATGTCGCCCGATGCGGACAGCCTCCGCCGGACCCTGGCCGACCGGCTCACGATCACGATGATTCCGATGCTCAACCCGGACGGAGCGGAGCGGTTCATCCGCGAGAACGCCGTCGGCGTGGACATCAACCGGGACGCTCGCAGGACGGCCACTCCAGAGGGCAGGATCCTGCGCGGGGTGCGCGATTCGATCGGCGCGGATTTCGGCTTCAACCTGCACGACCAAGGAACGCGGACGGCCGGGGAAGATGGCCCGCTGGTCGCGATCGCTCTGCTGGCTCCAGCGGCGGACTCCGCACGTTCGTGGGGCCCGATCCGCCAGCGCGCACGGATGGTTTCGGCCGTTATCGTGGAGTCGCTGACTCCCGACCTGGGCTCGCGCATGGCGCGCTACGATGATGAGTTCGCTCCGCGGGCGTTCGGGGACAACATGCAGGCCTGGGGCACCAGCACCGTGCTGATCGAGAGTGGGATCGCACTGGATGACCCCCAGAAACAGGAACTCCGGAAGCTCAACATCGTGGCCCTGCTCAGCGCTCTCCACGCGATCGCGACCGGCCGATACGAGGGATTCTCGACTGCCGCCTACGACGAGCTTCCGATGAACAGCTCTGTCGAAAATGACGTCCTGCTGCTGGGTGGACAGCTGGTTCTCGTTGGGGCAGCTCCGGTCCGTGCCGACGTCGCGATCGGGTTCGATGACCCGGTGGCCCGGACGGGACCGCGCTGGGGCGAGATCGGCGACCTGGCAGAGGTCGTGGCCGTGGACACGATCGACGCCACGGGGTTGTTCCTGCATGCCGATACGGGTGAAGAGGGGATCATCCGGCGGGGGGAGCCAGCCGTGCTGACGGCGCGGGCCGGACGTGAGGCGGACAGCCAGGTAGTGTTGACTGTCGGTACGGATAACTAGTCGGCGTTCCCTGGCATGCCGAAGCCCCCGACGGACGAATCTCGTCCCGGGGGCCGCGGTTATCGGTCTGCTGTTCGCAGGCGGGAGTCTACGGCGTGTACCAGATCGGCGACGTGTACGCCCGCTCCTGTGTCGTCATCTCGACCTCTGGTGGCATGTCGATTCCGAACCGGTACGCGTCGTAGGCCGTCCATCGCGGGGTCGGAATCTCGATCACGCGAGCGTAGTAGAACGCGCGCTCGGAAGCGTCGAAGTCAGGATCCTTCCATACGGCTATGAGCTCCGGGTCGCCGATTGTGTTCAGCCAGGTGGCATTTGGGACGTCTACCGTGTTTCCCACCGGCTGACGGGCGCGGCCGTCGGATCCGATCTCACGGTTGTCCGACACCGCAACGTCGTACACTCGCTCCTGCAACTCGCCGCCCGAATCCATCCACGCTTTGATGATCTGGATCCGGTCCAGGTTGCCGCCGTACGGGTCCTTGAGCGCGGCAACGAGGAACGACGGAGATGCCCCGGATGACGGGCGCGACAGCTCACCGCCCATCGGAACGCCCTTGGAGTAGCCAGCCGCGCCCGGAAAGCGGCTGCGTGCGTCCGCCTCAGTGAAGTCGAATCCCCCGAAGAAGCGCACCAGCATCCGGGATCCCGTGGTCGCGTAGACTTCACGGCGCATCATCGCGTCCCAGATCGATTTGCGCGTGTTCTCCGTTGCCCACACGGCGGCGTACCCGGACGATGCCATATCCCAGCCCATGAACGCCATACTCCCATCCGGCGCGCCGATGGCCACGTGCTCCGCGCGTTCCGGACTGGGTTCGACCCCGGAGTGCTTCCCGAAGAAATTCTCCTCCTCGACCGCGGGGAGCGACGTATGCGAGTCCGTCGAGCCGATCATCCCGAACTGGAAGGGATTCACCCCCAACCGGGCTTCGAGTTGCAGGCCGAGTTTGAGACCTGATCGACCATACTCGTGCTGCAGCATGTCCTCGGTCTTGGCCTGGCTGAGGTTCAGGTTGCCAAGGTCCCAGGTCTCGTAGTCGGCGAACTCATCGTCGGGCGACAGGAGTGGGTGCGCCTCGCCGTCTCCCTTGATCTGGGTGACCTCGTATACCGGCTCCCACCGGTCCCGGGTCTCGGCATAGGTCCGTGTGAGCGGATTCCCGTCCATGTCCACGACGTCGAACATCATTCCGTTGGACAGGTTCCCGTTATGCGGGATCGCCAGCACCTTGCCGCCGGTCTTCGCCTCGTAGTCCGCCATGTAGACCCACAGGGCCTCGGGGTCGATGCTGGCCTCGGTCGTCATGGGCAGCTTCTGCCCCGCGCGTGAAGCGTCATCACGGTACACGAGGACCCGGTGCAGGTTGTTGCCCGGGGGGGCCAGCGAGGTCCATTCGTAGCCGATGAACGCGGTGAACACGCCCGGATCGTTGTATGTCTCTGCCGCCTCCAGGACGTCCTCCCACACGGGCCCGATCGATGCCGGATCGTTGATCTCAAACGGCATCTGGCCCTTGGAGAACAGGTCGATGAGCTCGAGCGTCGCGTCAACGGCCGCCTGACCGCCCTCGTTGAACATCCGGTTCCACCGGCGGGCCGTCTCGTCCTTCATAAGTTCTGGATCTCCGCCGACGATCTTGGCGAACATCCCATAGCCATCGGAGTGGTCGGCCACCACAACAAAGTCGAGCGGTCTCGAAAGTCGGGCGCGCACGCCAGCCGACGAGACAACTTCCTCCCCCCTCGTGAACCGGTATGCCTCCTCGAGTCCGAGCCGGTTGCCGAACATCCCGGCGTCCACCGACAGGTTGGTGTGCAGGTGGGTGTCGCCCCAGAACACCTGCGTCGGATAGCCTCGTCCAGCGTAGGGCGAGTACTCCTTACTCTTCAGCGTTCCCGCCGCAAACTCGTCGGCGTTGCCGAAGTCCTGGGCGGTCACAGGCATGACGACGGCGAGAAGAAGAGCGGCCGCGACCGTGACGCGTGATCGAGTGTTCATGGTTGGATTCCTCCAGACTATCGGGTGCCGACGAGGGCCGTAGAATCAAGAGAGAATACTACTGCGCGTCGGGAGACAACGCACCGGTCTTAAACTTGACAATGTAAAAACAAAGTATAGATTGCCGGCCATGCCAACGAATGAACTTCACACCCGGCTCCGGGAGTCGGGCCTTCGTGCGACGCGGCAGCGAACACTCGTGTACGGGCTCCTGAGACGGGTCGGGGGACACCACTCGGTTGACGACCTGGTCTGCCTGCTGGCGGACTCCGGCGAGCCGCTTTCCCGCATGACGGTCTACAATGTGGTGTCGGACCTCACGGGAGCCGGTCTTCTGATGCAGGCCGACGTCGGGGCCGGTCGGGCGCTGTATGAGGCGTCGGAGACCTGGCACCATCACTTCGTGTGCCGGAGTTGCGGTACCGTCATAGACGTGCCTTGCGCCAGAGGCACGAAGCCGTGCCTCGACGCTCCGTCCGGCCTCGAATTTTCGATCGACGAGGCACAGGTGATCTATCGCGGATTCTGCCACGGCTGCCGCGCAGGCGCACACTCTTTCGAAGCACGCTCTACGGAGCGCCACACATAGCCACCAGTCACAGAACAACGGGAGACAGAAATGCCTAAGGGAACCGGGGATCATGAGACGCGCCCGACTCTGACCACGAAGGACGGGGCACCGATAGCTGAGCAGCAGGTTCTGACGGCCGGGCCGCAGGGGCCGCTCCTGATGCAGGATGTGCAGCTGCTCGAGCAGATGCAGCACTTCAACCGCGAGCGAATCCCTGAGCGGGTTGTGCACGCGAAGGGCTCGGGCGCCTACGGCACGTTCACCGTGACCAACGACGTCACGAAGTACACGAAGGCGGCCTTCCTGTCGGAGGTCGGGAAGCAGACCGAGATCGTGGCCCGGTTCTCGACCGTGGCGGGAGAGAAGGGTGCGGCAGACGCTGAGCGGGACGTGCGCGGCTACGCGCTGAAGTTCTACACGGAGGAAGGGAACTGGGACATGGTGGGGAACAACACCCCCGTGTTCTTCGTCCGGGATCCCTACAAGTTCGCGAGCTTCATCCACACCCAGAAACGGCACCCGAAGACGAATCTGCGGGACATGGACATGCAGTGGGACTTCTGGTCGCTGTGCCCGGAGTCGCTGCACCAGGTAACGATCCTGTTCTCCGACCGCGGGATCCC
>JBDGUZ010000159.1:0-4813 GCA_039585915.1 Gemmatimonadota bacterium | reverse complement strand
GCCTTGACCACATTTTCCAAATTGGTCCTCCGCAGATGGGTCCCTATCGGCGTCGGATGAGTTTCGGAGTCAGGTTTCCGCCGTTGTTTCAGCCTCGGCACCTGGCATCGATCCGACTACGGAAGGGAATCAGTTTCGGACCCTCCGTCAACCCCGAGGCGGATTCGTCTGGGAGAATGCACGTCCCGATACTCGTCATGGCTGCCTGAGCAAGTAGATGCCGATGTGCCTGCTCATTCGGGTCTTGCCCGGTCGGGCCGGGCTTCGCAGCTTGCATTGTCCGGGCGGATTCTTGGACCCGAGCGAGAGGGGAAAGATGCGTATCCGGTTTCTCGGCGCGTTCCTGGCGGTGGCCGTGATTTCGGCATGCGGGGGTCCGAGCGCGGAGGAGCAGCGAGCTGCGGCGAATGAAGCGAGGCTGGCTGCCAGGGCAGATTCGGTGGCGCGGGCAGCAGCTGCCTATGAAGCCGCGGCGTTCGATACGATCCAATGGCCAAGCGAAAACGACATGTGGGAGCGGGGTGGAGTCGTGTGGTCGTTCAGCTGTCAGACCTGCCACGGCTCCGATGGTCAGGGGCAGGGCGAAACAGCCGTCTCGGCAAACTTAGACATGCCGGACCTGGTGGCGGTAGGCTGGGAAAAGGCGGGCGACCTGCCAGAGATCCGCAGGGCGATCTATGTCGGACACGAGAGTGAAATGCCTTCCTGGGGCCTGGTCGGTCTGAAGTACCGCGATATCGACGCGGTGGCGCACTACATCGACGACCTGCTGCGCGCGGGCGAATAGCTTCGACGACCTGACCGGGACCGGCGGCCACGCCGGTCCCGGTCAGGTGAGTTCCGTGAACCGGTAGATCACGACGCCCGTTCCGGGCGCATTGTCCACGTCGACATAGCCTGTTCCGAGGAGATCCCGCAGTGCTGCCTCGACCTCCTCGAACGTGGCTCCTGTGTCCGCCACACCCTGGGTCACCGAGATCGCTCCTCCGTGGCCGATTGCGGATTCCAACAGGCGCTGCCGCAGTGGCTTTCCAGGCTCGACGGCCGGGATGGGCTGGGACTCGGCCAGGTATCTCACCATGCGAGGGTGGGGGATATATCCCTGGTCGATGTTGGCCTCACGAACGAGCGTCTTCATCCGGAACAGGTCCACGAACCAACCGATCCCGAACAGGCCGAACGTCAGGAGGTACAGAATCCCTGTACCGTACTTCCCGAGGTATATCCGGTGAATACCGAACAGACCCGCGATCCCGAGGGCCCAGAGCGCGTAGGCGAGGCCTTCTCTATACTTGCCGTCGTCTCCTTGCATCGCATCCTCATGCATGCTCACGGACCAGGGTCCGGCCGCCGGCAGATCACCGTGGCCCGAGCGTCCGTCCTCCCGATAATACGGCCAAATGGGCGCTGGGGTTTCGATCACTCACGGCGCGGCCCGGAAAAGGAGTATGTCACCGTCCCGAACCTCGTAGTCCTTCCCCTCGAGGCGAACCTGTCCGAGCTCCTTCGCCCGCTTCATGGACCCGGCCTCGACAAAGTCGTCGTACGCCATCGTCTCGGCCCGAATGAACCCCCGTTCGAAGTCCGTGTGAATGCGGCCGGCAGCCTCCGGAGCTCGAGCGCCGACATGCACGGTCCAGGCCCGAACCTCGTTCTCTCCTATAGTAAAGAAGGTCTGTAACCCGAGCATCCTGAAACCGCTGCGGATCAAACCCGCCAGACCGCTCTCGGTCAGCCCATGAGCTGCAAGGAACTCAGTCCGATCGGCCGGGTCCAGAGCAAGAAGCTCGGCCTCGAGGTGTGCGCACACTTCTACTACTTCGGCGTCAGGGTCCGCTCGACTTACAACGTCGCTCAGCTTCGCCGCATGCGGGCAACCAGCCGCAAGCTCTTCCTCATCGATATTCGCCACGTAGAGCATCGGCTTCCGGGTCAGAAGCCCGAGCGAGCGGACGAGGCGCTCTTCATCCGCTCCGAGTTCCACGCGTCGTGCCGGAATTCCCGAATCCAACGCGTCACGCAGCTTTCGGAGCACCGTTGCGAACGCCGTAGCGTCCCTGTCACCGCTGCGTTCGCGTCGTTCCGCCTTGTCGAGTGACCGGAGGACGATCTCGAGATCTGCGAGTTCCAACTCGAGTTCTATCGTGGCACGGTCCTGATCTGGATCCTCCAGATGTCCAGTGGCCACGACGGCAGGATCATCGAAGCACCGAACTACGTGCGCGATCGCGTCGACTTCCCGGATATGCTGCAGGAACTTGTTACCGAGTCCTTCGCCCTTCGAGGCTCCAGCCACGAGCCCCGCGATGTCGACGAACTCGACCACGTTCGCCACGATCCTGGGAGGCTTGACGATCTCTGCCAGATGCCTCAGGCGCGGGTCCGGCACCTCTACGACGCCGATGTTCGGATCGATCGTACAGAACGGGTAGTTCTCAGCCGGGACCGAGACTGCGGTCAGCGCCTGGAACAGTGTGGACTTCCCGACATTGGGTAATCCGACGATACCTATGGACAGCTTCGACATTCGATTACCGGGTTGCTGCGACAAAATTGCGGGACGCGGCCGTGTCTTCGGTCCGGCCTCCGTCGAACGGCCGGGAAGGTATCGGCCACCGCTGCTTCGCGATACGTCGGGCTTGCCGAAGACGGGCTGCGGATTACATTCCGGGCGTCTGAACGTGGTGGGCGTAGCTCAGTCGGTTAGAGCGCCAGGTTGTGGCCCTGGAGGTCGCGGGTTCGATTCCCGTCGCTCACCCTCTCCTTTACTTTCCCGGAATAGTCGACAGCGGTCCATCATTCCACCCGCTGGAAGGTCCTGTGCTCGATCAGCCGCCTTCCGGTCAGTCGCTCGATCATGTTGGAGACCCGGATCTTCGCCGTGCGAACAGTCAGGGGCTCTGGTCTCGCGCGCGCTGGATCGAACGGCCAGTCGCGCGATTCGATCCACGGAATGGCCACGGCGGGATGAGTGCCCCGGAAGGGCTCCAGCCCGACAGGCCGTGCAAACTCCCACTCGGTCGCCAGGTCAGGGTCTTCGCCCCACCATTCCTTGCCGAGCCTGAGCTTGGCCGAGAGGGCCCGTTCGCTCTTGACGTATCCGTAGTGGAAGACCCTGGCTCCGGATCCCAGGACCCGCGGCAGACGTCCGTGAACGCGAAACCCCTGCGCGTCACTGAAGGACTGCACTCCAGTGCTTCGCCTCACCATGCGGACCTCGGCGCGATAAGACGCTCGCCCGGTCCAGACCCAGTCGGGAGATCCGTAGAAATGCTGGTAATCGAACGCGATGCCCTCCACGTCTTCACGTTCGACCGCACGCAACAGCGTGTTGCGGATCGCAGGCAGATCGCCCTCGTGCAGCACTTCATCGGCCTGGATGTACAGCGCCCAATCGTGCCGGCAGCAAGCGAGGACTCGATTCGTCTCGTCTCCGAGGTCCCTCAACCTGCGACCGGATGAATCTCCCCAGTCCGTTTCGTAAACCTGGACTCGCGGGTCATCAAGACTTCGAACCCGCTCGAGGGTGTCGTCGTCACTCAGGCCAACGTTTACGTGCAGTTCGTCAACGAGCGGCAATATCGACTGGAGCGCGACTTCGACGGGATAGTCGAGGATCGTAGCATTACGGACGATTGACACGCCGGAAATCGGGGGCAGGTCGCTGGGCATCAATGTAAGCTACGGGCCGTTTCCGGGAGCAACAACTCGGAGTTCGAGTCCGTCTAGCTGGCAAGTGTACCAGCCGCGGCACGCCGATACAACTCGAGGTAATTGCCGGCCATGACCGTGTGCGTGAAACGACTGAGCACACGCTGCCGACATGCCTCGGGAGTCCAGTCGCCGATCCGGTCGATCGCTTCGACGAACGCCTCGTCATCGTCGCACAAGGCACCCACGTCCTGCGTCACCAGCTCGGGCATTGCCCCGAGCGGAGATGCGAGAACTGGGGTGCCGCTGACGAGCGCTTCGACCACGACGAGCCCGAATGGCTCCTGCCACCGGATCGGATTCAGCAATACGCACGCCCGCGCCAGGAACTCCCGCTTCCGGGCATTGTCCACCAGCCCTTCCCAGCGAATCCGACGATCCAGGGAGAGTCCGCGCCCTCCCGCGATCTGGAGGCGCCTGTCCGCGAGCTTTGCCACCCGAATCGCCCTGTCCACTCCTTTCACCCGCCGACTCGCCAGTCCCAGGAACAGCAGGTGGTCATTCTTGACGCGGCAATACTCGTAGTCGTCCGGGTCGATTCCGTTGTACACGAAATGGCAACCGTGCATCCTGCGCATGTGGTCTTCCGAAACAAAGACGTCTGTCGGGCCGAAGCTGCCCGGATCGCCGTTGCCGTGGATCGTCGTGAGATGCGGAACGGCGAGGCTTCCAGCCACCGGCGAGTGGAAGTGAATCACCTCCACGTCGTCAGGCAGCCATGGGTCGAGCCGGAAACCGGAATCCCGTGCCATCTTTCGGATTGCGGATGGTGGCACCTGGTGCACGGGGAATGGAGACAGACTGGTGCCCGCTCGCGCCACAATCACCGGCTCATGGCCGAGCTCCCGGAGACCGCGAGCGAGCCAGACGATCACGCGCTCCGTTCCACCGTACTTTCGGACCGGTAGCGCTCCGTCAAAGTAAAGTCCGATTTTCACGGGGCTCCTTCCGAGGATCGTCGATTCGCCAGCTCAGCATGCGAGGCCAGAAGTACGGGCACAACGCCCCCTCGCCGCCCCCGTCTGATCCGGGTTTCTAAAGTCCGATGCACATGCTTCGATCAGCTCGATACCCGTACTTGCGTTCCGTTGAAGGCGTCTAT
>JBDGUZ010000158.1:0-4852 GCA_039585915.1 Gemmatimonadota bacterium | reverse complement strand
GATACTCGGGAGTCAGCGCAGTGCACTGCTCGAAGTGTTCCAGCGCCTGGTCGAGCTGGGCAGCATGAAACAACGCCACTCCGAGCCTGTAATGCGCGGCGTTGTAGTGGGGATCGATCTGCAGGCACCGCCGGAATGCCTCGATCGCCTCCAGCATGTTGCCCCGGTGATAGTGGGCCACCCCCAGGTCGTACGAGCACAGCACGAACTCGGGCGCCAGCTCGAGCGCCCGCTCATAGCGCTCGATCGCGAGGTCGAGCGTTCCCTGGTGGAAGTACACGGAGCCGAGCAGGTGATTCGCGAGCGCGTTGGAAGGGTCGGATTCGACCAGCCGCTCGAGTTCTCGCCGGGCTTCGCGGTGCTTCCCCTCGCTCTCGGGGACCAGGGCATGCAGCAGACGCTGGTCCACGAATGCGTCCCTCAGGAACAGGCCGCACTCGGCGCAGAACTTGTGAGAATCGGCGGCCTCGTGGCCGCAACGTGAACATCGCATGGCAGTTCACTCCTGGCAGGTGACGTCGGGCTCGACGCCGCATCGTTCCCGAAACATGAACGGAAGGCGTCGGTGGTGCCAGCCGGACCCTGGAAGCCGGCTTCCGCATCTCAATTCCGATCAACCCTTCGCTGATTCGCACTGTCTATCTATTGAGCGGGGGCCGTGGGGGCCGACGGTGGAATCAGGACTGGGGGTGCGGGGTGATGAAGGGATGGGTAGGGCGGAGTTCGGCCGTCACGGTCATTCTGCTTCTGACCAGTGCCACGTGTGCGTACGCGCAGTCGCAGGAAGACCAACCGATTCAGCAGCAGGCCAGCAACACGAGACCGGTAGCCGACCGACCCGCACGCGAAGATCCCGAACCCGAATTCGCTCCATTGATTGAGCCCAGTCTGCACGTGATGCGTGCGGTCGGTGAGATCAAGCTGGACGGTGAGCTCGACGATCCCGGCTGGCGCGGCGCCGCCCGGGCGGACGGGTTCTCGACCAATTTTCCGGAAGAGATGGGTCGTCCCGACGTCGACAGTGAAGTCCTGGTCACCTACGACGAGGACAATCTCTACCTCGCGTTCATCGCGCACGACGACCCGTCCACGATCCGTGCCGCACTGCGCGACCGGGACGAGATGTGGTCGGATGACTACTTCGGGATCCTGCTCGACACCTATGGCGACGCTTCGTGGGCCGTCTACCTGTTCGCCAACCCGTACGGCGTGCAGGGCGATACCCGATTCGCGGTCACCAGCGGCGAGGACTCCAGCTACGATCTGCTCTACTACACCGAGGGGAAGATCACCGACACGGGATACGTGATCGAGATGCGTGTTCCGTTCGCCAGTCTTCGATTCCCGGATGCCGACGAGCAGGAATGGCGCGCGACGTTCTGGCGCACGCGCCCGCGTGGCAGCCGTGAACAACATACGTGGGCCGCAATCAGCCGGGACAACTCTTGCTTCCTGTGCCAGTACGGGACCCTCACCGGGATCCAGGGCGTGAAGCCCGGAGGCGCGCTCGAGCTTCTACCGACGATAGTCGCCTCCCAGACATCGTCGATCTCGGACCCGAACGATCCGTTTGGCGGACTCAACAACGATGGCGTTGAAGGGGCTCCAAGTCTCGGGATGCGCTATTCGTTTCCGGTCGGGCTGACCACCGATCTCGCTCTCAACCCCGACTTCAGCCAGATCGAGTCCGATGCCGCGCAGATCGATGTGAACAGCACCTTTGCCCTGTTCTTCCCGGAGCGCCGACCCCTGTTCCAGGAAGGCGCCGACGTGTTCGCCACACCCGTCGACCAGGTGTACACACGGTCGATCAACGACCCGCAGGTCGTGGGGAAGGCGATCGGTCGAATGGACCGCACGACGGTCGGCTACATCGGCGGCGTAGACGAAACGAGCCCGATCCTCATTCCGCTTGAAGAGCGCAGCTACCTGAACCAGACACGAAAGAGCGTCTCGAACATCGTCCGCGCCCAGCAGTCGTTCCTGGATGACTCCTACGCCGGGGTGCTGTTCACCGACCGGCGCTTCGTCGATCACAGCGGATCGAACACGAGCCTCGGGGTGGACGGACAGATGCGGTTCCTCGACAAGTACCGCTTCGAATGGCAGGTGGTGGGCTCGCACTCGCAGGAACCGGATGATCCGACGCTGACCGAGGGTGTGAACGACCTGAAGTTCGACAACGGGCGGTATACTGTCGCGTACGATGGAGAGTCGTTCTTCGGTAACGCGATGTACGCGAGTGTCGAACGGAACGCCCGGACCTGGAGTTGGGATGTCGACTACTGGCAGTTCAGCCCCACCTTCCGGGTCGACAACGGCTTCGAGACCCGCAACGACATGAGACGCGTGTCGATGTACCAGGGACTGAGTTTCTGGCCCGGCGCATCCTGGATCGACCGGGTCGGCCCCGGCGTGTTCGGACAGATGGCGTGGAACTGGTCGGGACAGAAGAAAAGCGACTATGTGCAGCTGTGGCTGAATGCCCAGCTCACGGGCCAGACCAGTCTCGAGCCGGCCTTCGAGATTGAAAACGAGCGGTTCGGTGGGATCGACTTCACGGGCCTCACGAATCTCCGCCTGTTCGCCAATTCGAATTTCAGCGAGCCGGTGCGGCTCGGATTCTTCGTGGCTCACGGAGACCGGATCGCGCGAAACCTGGAGACGCCGGAGCTCGGAACGGGGACGGACGCCGAGGTGTTCGGAACGATCAATCTATTCGGGAGATTCCTGTTCCAGCCCTCGGTCCAGTACTCGGACCTCTACACCCAGGCCGAAAACACAGAGGTGTTCAAAGGATTCGTATTCCGTACGCGCGCCAGCCTTCAGTTCAGCCGGGAGCTGTTCGTGAGGCTAATCGTGCAGTGGGACGATTTCAGCGGGCAACTCTCGTTTGAGCCGCTACTCACCTATCGGCTGAACCCGTTCACGGTGTTCTATGTCGGTGCGACCTCCGGCTATTCCGACTTCGGTCGCCGGGACGACCTCGATCTGCCGGCCGAGGCCGGGCTGGCCCAGACCTCGCGGCAGTTCTTCCTCAAGTTCCAGTACCTGCTCCGGTTCTGATCCTCGGCCGAGGGAGCCCTGAAGCCGGGGCTCCCAGCCGAGTCCGCTCGTTCATCGCCATTCCTCGCCGTCGACGCTGGCGCGCGTGGGCCCTATGTTCCTCGACGATCGCGTGTTCAACATCTTCCGTCTTCTCCGAGCCCGGAGCATGACCGAACTCCTCGATCGGCTGCATACGTCGTTGACCGGCGTCTACTCCATCGAGCGCGAGCTCGGACGGGGAGGGATGTCGACCGTGTTCCTGGCGCAAGATCTCAAGCACGACCGGGACGTCGCGCTGAAGGTCCTGCGCCCCGACCTGGCCTCTGCCGTCGGTTCGGATCGCTTCCTGCGCGAGATCAAGGTCACGGCGGCGCTCAATCATCCGCACATCCTGCCGCTGCTCGACTCCGGATCGATCGATGACCTCGTGTACTACGTGATGCCCTTCGTCTCGGGCGGCTCACTGCGGGATCGCCTTGTCGCGGGCACGCCGCTGAGCCTGGGCGACGCCCTGACCGTATCGCGCCAGGTGGCCTCTGCGCTCGACTATGCGCACCGCATGGGAGTCGTGCACCGCGACGTAAAACCCGAGAATATCCTGTTTTCCGAGGGGCTCGCAGTCGTGGCGGACTTCGGGATCGCGCAGGCCGTCGCCCTGGCAGACCGGCAGACCCTGACCCGTACCGGATATCCGGTCGGCACGCTCGGCTACATGAGCCCGGAGCAGGCGGCGGGGAGGACCGACCTCGATTCGCACACCGACGTGTTCAGCCTCGGCGCCGTCGCGTACGAGATGCTGGTGGGGCAGACACCGGATGGCTGGCCCGCGCCCGAGGACTCTCGGCTGGGCCGGCTGACCGACGCACCGCCGGACCACCGCGACCGACTCGACGCCATGCCGGGGCGCGTCGAGCAGGCGCTGGCCCGGGCGCTGGCGCTGCGGCCGGCCGATCGGTTCGATTCGCGGGGCGAACTCGCCGAGGCGCTGGCAACTGCCGTGCGGGAGCGGATCGTGGTCCCCGAACAGGAGATGCAGGAGATCTTCGAGCGTGCCGCGGCGCTGGAGGCCGAGGAGCCCGGGGGGCCGTCAGCGGGTCCGTCGCGGCGGTCGCCGCAGACACCTGACCCCGAGGCCCTGACGATGGGTGCGGTGGAGCAGGTCGCCGCTGAAATCGGGATTCCACCGGAGCGAGTGCGGGAGGCCGCACTCGGAATCGGCTCGCGCAATCCGGCCGGCGAGTCCGTAAGACATGTCCAGGGTATGCGGCCGGCATCTGACGGTAAACTAGTCACATATCGATTGGCGCCTGATGTCGATTATGAGAAACAGAGGATGCGTGCATCGCGTCTCGTGCCCGTCGAGCTTCCGGAGTCGACGCTGCCCGACCTGGTGCCTCTGATCGAAGATGAACTGGACCTGATTGGCCACGCTTCGATCGTCGGTCGGACCCTGACCTGGAGCCCCGCGGCCCAGGGCGCGGAAGGGCGGCACCTGGTAGTGACGGTCCGTCCGAGAGCCGGTGGCACGGAGGTTCACCTCGACGAGCGGATCGAGCTTGCCGGGTGGCGGATGTTCGCCCCGGGGTGGGGCATGGGAATCGGCGTCACATTCGGCCTGTTCGTTGCCCTGGCGATGGGCCTCCAGGACGAGGCGATTCTGCTGACCGCCCTTCCGTCGGGCGCCCTCGGGGGCTGGATGATGACGAAGGGAATCGAGAACACGATGTCGGATACGCGGCGGCCGGAATTGCAGAAGCTGCTGGAGCGGTTGCGCGCGGCCGTCGAGAATAAGGGACACGATCCA
>JBDGUZ010000157.1:0-4872 GCA_039585915.1 Gemmatimonadota bacterium | reverse complement strand
TTCCGGAGCCCTGCAGCCCCACGAGCATCATGACGGTCGGCGGAACGGTCGCTTCCCGAAGCTCGGCAGCTGCCTCGCCGCCCAGCACCTCGATCAGCTCGTCGTGCACGATCTTCACGACCTGCTCGCCGGGCTTGACCGACTTCAGGACGTCCTCGCCGACAGCACGCTGTTCGACGCGCTTGAGGAAGTCCCTGGCAACGTGGAAATTCACGTCCGCCTCGAGCAGCGCCCGACGCACCTCGCGCAGGCCTTCCCGGAGCATCGGGGCCGTCAGGACCCCTCGGCTGCGGAACCCGCGAAACACGCCATCCAGGCGCTCGCCCAGCTGCTCGAACATCCGGCTCGCTCTCTCTCCCGAGCTTTACGACCGTCGGACGCATTCGTCCCCGAAAATCAAAAAAACGCGCCGTCGCGTTTCCGCGCTCGCGTCCGTCGGACGCCGGGTCGCGCGCCGCGACCCGGGAATCCGAGAGCCAAGAAGTATAAGCGGGGGTCCGGAATCAGGCAACGCGCGGGATGGAGGCTCTCACGATCTGGTCTCGGGCGGAGCCGACGGACACATAGCGGATCGGGACGCCGGCATTTGTCTCGATCCGCTCGAGGTAATCGCGGGCCCCCGCGGGCAGATCGCCCCAGGCGCGCGCCTGGCCCGTGTCCTCGCCCCACCCGGGGGCGGTTTCGTAAACCGGGACGACCCGTTCGAGCTCCGCGGTCCGCACCGGGAAGGCGTCGAGCGGCGCTCCGTCCAGCGTGTAACTGACACCCAGTCGGATTTCATCGAACGTGTCCAGCACGTCGAGCTTCGTCACGGCGAGCGCCGTCAGGCCGTTCACGGCGGCCGCATGCCGCACAACCGCTCCGTCGTACCAGCCGGGACGCCGGGGGCGACCCGTCGTGGCGCCGAACTCGGCTCCGAGCTTTCGAAGCCGCTCCGCCTCGTGCCCCTCCAGTTCCGTGGGAAGCGGTCCGTTGCCCACTCGCGTCGTGTACGCCTTTACGATTCCGAGGACCCCGTCGATCAGGGTGGGCCCGATTCCGACTCCGGCCGCAGCGGCACCGGCCGTCGTATTCGACGATGTGACATATGGATACGTCCCATGGTCCACGTCGAGGAGGGATCCCTGTGCGCCCTCCAGTAGCACCCGGCCGTTTCCTCGCAGCTCTTCGAGCAGGGCGGCTCCACTATCGCCGGCCAGCGCCAGGATGCGGGGCACGATCATCTCCAGTTCCGCCATGGTCGACTCGGGGTCAGCCCGGTCCTCGAGGCCCCATGCTTCGAGCATCTCGTTCGCCGCGACGCAGGCCTGCTTCACCAGTCCGGTACAATTCGACAGGTCTTCCAGCTCACACACCCTGACCCCGGTTCTCGCGACCTTGTCCCTGTACGCGGGTCCAATGCCCCGCTTCGTGGTACCGATCTTCGCGTCCCCACGCAGGCTCTCACGCGCCCCGTCGAGCAGCCGGTGGTACGGGAGTACGAGGTGCGCCCGGCGCGAAACCGTCAGTCGATCGGCGATCTCGATTCCACGGCCCTCGAGCCCGTCGATCTCGTCGAGCAGCGTCCATGGATCGATAACGACCCCGTTGCCGAGCACGCATTTCACCGATGGGACGATCGCCCCCGACGGAATCAGGTGGAGGATGAACTCCTCGCCATCCACCAGCACCGTATGGCCCGCGTTCGCGCCTCCCTGGTAGCGGGCGACGAGCGTCGCCTGTTCCGCCAGGACGTCCGTGATCTTGCCTTTGCCTTCGTCGCCCCACTGGGCGCCGACGATGACGATGCAGCGGCTCGAGTCCTGAAACATTCAGCCTCCGGGGGCCTGGTCGCGGTCGAGGATCCCGGCCGCCACAAGGGCGTCGGACACCTCGGCACGGACGGCTTCGGATGGGGAAATCAGAGGTGAGCGCGGCCGGCCACCGGCCATGCCGAGCAGATCGAGAGCGTACTTGACCCCGGGCACTCCGGTGCCGGAGATCACTCGCTTGTGCAGGGGACCGATGCGTTCCTGCAGCCGACCGGCTTCGGAGCCGCGGCCGGCTCGCCACGCATCGAACACGCCCATCGCCGCACCCGGCGCGAGCAGCCCGACGGCGACGATTCCACCGGCCGCACCAATCTCGAGTCCGGAATACAGGTGAGTCCCCGCCCCGACGAGCACGGTCGCCCGGTCCGAGCACACGGTGCACAGGGTCCCGAGCCCGTGGATGTCACCCGACGAATCCTTGATGCCGATGATGTTGTCGTGGCCCGCCAGCTCCGCCACCAGTTCGGGATCGAGACCCACGGGAACGAATTTCGGTACGTGATACAGCACCACCGGGACCGGGGCCGAGTCAGCCACTTCGAGGAAGTGGACACGCAGTGCCTCCGGGGTCATCTGGCCCTTGTAGTAGGACGGCGGCCGCACGAGCAGCGCCTCGGCTCCCGCCTCGGCCACGGCCTGTCCCAGGCGGATCGTCGCCCTGGTGGATTCGAGTCCCGTTCCGGCCAGCACGGCCGCCGACTCGCCGACCACGTCGCGGGCCTTCGCGACGAGCACCGCAATCTCCGATTCATCGAGGAGCGGGGCTTCGCCTGTAGATCCAGCTATGACATAGCCCGCCACCGGATGCTCGCTCCAGCTTCGCAGATTCCGCCCGAATCCCTCGAGGTCCACCCCACCCCGTGCTGCGTCGAACGGAGTGGTGACCGGCAGGTAGACTCCCTCCAGCTTCATGAGTCGGAATCGGCGTCTGGGGTCTGGCCGATGTCCACGTCGACTCCCTCGGGAACGTCGCCCAGCCGGCGATGACGCTCGTCGGCAAACGTCTGCATGATCAGCTCGAAGTCGCTCGGGCTGGTGGCCGCGGCCTTGGCGGTGTCGTATTCCACCAGACCCATCTCCACCAGGCTTTCGAGGTGCTGCTGGAAGGTCTGCGTCCCGTAAGCGGCGCTTCCCTGCTCCGTCAGTTCGAGAATCTCCTCGACCGGTTTGCCGTGCAGGATGCAGTCGCGCACGGCTCCCGTAATCCGAATCACCTCGACGGCCGGAATCATCCGGTCCGAGTCCTTGCGCGGAAGCAGCTTCTGGGCGATCACTGCCCGAAGCGAGTCCGCCACCCGCATACGGCCGATCTCCCGCTCTTCCTCGGGAAACACGGTCAGGAGCTGGTTCAGGGCTCCGAAGGCGGAAGGCGAGTGGAGCGTCGAGATCACGAGCTGTCCCAGTTCCGCCGCTCGAATCGCGGTTTCCATCGTCTCGCGGTCCCGCATCTCTCCGATCAGGATCACGTCCCCGTCCTGCCGCAGAGCGGCCCGCAGACCACTCCGGAAGGAGTCGGTGTCCACCCCGACCTCGCGCTGGGTCACCGTGCTCAGCTCATCGTCGTGGAGATACTCGATCGGGTCTTCGAGCGTGATGATGTGCTTCTTGTGCTGACTGTTGATGCGCCCGATCATCGCGGCCTGCGTCGTGCTTTTCCCCGAGCCCACGGCTCCCGTGACGATCACCAGGCCGTGCTTCAGATCCGCGATCTCGCCGAGCACCGGCAGCAGGTACAGGTCCTCCAGCGTCGGGACGCTCCACGGGATCACGCGCATGACGATCATGTGCGCGCCGCGCTGCCTGAGGATGTTGATCCGGAACCGGCCCACGCCGGCGAGCTCCCACGAAGTATCGTAGTCGGTGAGCAGGTCGATCCGTTCGCGGTCGCGCTCGGTGGGGATGAGCTGCAGCGCGATCTTGCGGGTCTCCTCGGGAGTGAACACCTGGCTCGACAGCTTCACGACTTTGCCGTCGATCCGCGCCCGGAACACGTCCCCCGACTTGATGTGGAGGACGCTCGCTCCCCTGTCCACTGCTGCCTTGACGAGTCGCTGCACTAGTAGCCGCGCTCCTTGTCGACCTGATTCTCGAGCGTTCGCCCCGCCCGCCAGTGCTCGAAGTTCCGGCGCATCAACGCACCCTCCCGGTCCCAGAACCGGGGACTGATCGATCCCGCGTGCGGCGTAATGAGAACGTTTCCGTGCGCACGGAGAGGACTGTCGGGTGCAAGCGGCTCGGTCCGGAACACGTCCAGTGCCGCCCCGCGGAGAGCTCCGGTTCCAAGGGCCTCGGAGAGCGCCGCCTCGTCCACGATGCCACCCCGGGAGAGGTTCAACAAGACGGCGTCCGGCCGCATGGTCGCGAACTGGGCCGAACCGATCAGCTGCATCGTGACCGCCGTCTCGGGCAGGGAGAGCACGACGTAGTGGGCAGCCGCGAGCGCGGACTCCAGCTCGTCCGCCGCCAGCTCCCGGTCCACCTCGGGCAGCAGCGCCCGGCCCGGATGAGCGCGAACCGCCACGACGTTCATTCCCAACGCCTTCGCGCGCATCCCGATCGCGCGGCCGATCCCCCCGTATCCGACGATCGCCACAGTGCTTCCGGCCAGCTCGCGAAGCGGGCTGGCCGTGCCCGCCATCGACCCGTACGGCCAGTCACACTCCTCCATTCCGCTGACCGCGATGTCGAACCCGCGCCCGAAGTACAGCATCGCCCCGATCGCCCACTCGGCCAGCGGTTCTGCGTAAATCCCGGCGGAGTTCGTCATGGCGACGTCGGTTTCCCGCATGCCGGCACGAAGGCTTCCCCCTACTCCCGCGGCCCCGGAGTGAAACCATCTCAGTCGACCGGCCGCGTTCAGCAGCTCAGGTGCGATACCGTAGCCGAAGTACACCTCGGCCGCGCCGATCGCCTCGAGAACCTCTGAGGGAGCGCTCGCCGGCCCGTCTCCCGACGCGTCAGCCGGGACGCGGATCGCCCGGACGTCCCATTCCTCCCCTCCGTCCGCCGCGAGCTGCGCGACTATGCCGTCTGGAATCCGCCAGGCGGGATACCGATCGGA
>JBDGUZ010000156.1:0-4916 GCA_039585915.1 Gemmatimonadota bacterium | reverse complement strand
GCTCGAACACCCTGATCTTCTTCGCATGCCCGTCGGCGACGAACACTCTTCCGTACCTCGCTGCCACGTCGAGGACACGATTCCCCTCTCCCTCCCCGAACGAGGTTACGTAGGCGCCCGCCGTGTCGAAGACGACGACCTGGTTTCGGCCCCGGTCCGTGACGTACAGGAACCGTGTCTCCGGGTCCACCGAGCAGCCCATCGGCTGCTGCAACGCACCGAAGCCGCCCGGATTGAAATAGTCGAGTTTCCTCTCTTCCAGGTCGATCACGTCGACAGCTCCACTACGCATGTCGCAGACGTAGGCCTTCCCCCGAACCGTGGCGATTCCGTATGGCTTGAAGATCGGCTTGCCCTGCTCATTCGAACCCGTCACGACGTTGAGGAATGACCGCCCCCCACCACCGACGTCGCGTTCGTTACTGAAGCTCGCCAGGTACTGGATGCGGGTCGTGTCAGGGGGCGGCGGGTAGAGCACGATCTCCCGCTCAGGCGGTGCGCTGGCGCAGGCTGCCACCGCCAGCTGAGCCAGCACGAACCACATGATTCCACCGTGCCGCCGTCTCCGCATACTTCGAAACTCCTGTTGGAGAAACGAGGGGGGCGTCTGCGACGCCCCCCTCAAGTCATCACTTCGCGTCTCCCGGGTGTGCCCGCATTCACTTATTCTATGCGCGCCTCTGACCCGGGGGTACCCCGATATCTCGCTCTTTTACACTACTTGTCGTGGCAGGCCGTGCAAAGCGCGCTCTGCGTGTTCTCGAGCCGCAGCAGGTTATCCTCAGCCGCAACATCGATGTTCTGGAGGTGCGGATCGTGACAGGAGCCGCACTCGACGCGGGGCGTGCCGCCGCCCTGGGAATACAGGTTGACTCCGTCGGTCTCGGCCGTTGCTACCGCGATCAACCCGTCATCCGAGACATCGTATTCCAGGGAGATCGGGTGCTCACGCGACATGTCCAGATTCGTCCCGCTCAGCGTACCCGCTTTCGCGCTGTCCTGGACGATGGTCGTCCCGCCTTCGTTGCCATCGAAGTCTTCGAGCCCGACCGAACCATCGTGACAGCTCAGGCACATCTTCGACTCCGTGGCCGGAACCGCGTCCTGAGCCCCATCGATCGTGTTGCTGTCGTACATGCTGTACGTCGTTGCGTCCGAGCCCGACCTGTTCCACAGGTAGGTGGCCTCGTACGCCACGATGACCGCATCACTCTCGTCCAAGTGAGGGGCGTGGCAGACGACACAGATCTGATCGTCGTAGTTGGTCTCGGTCAGGTTCGGGTTCACCGCCGGACCTGTGGAGGAGAAGTCATGGCTGTCGCCGGCCATATCTGCCTGGCCGAACGCCGTCGTCGAAACGGCGAACAGCATGAGTACTGCCAGTCCTAGTGCCTTCTTCATCCTTACTCTCCTTGTTTGCTCGGCGCCGCGAATTCGGCTTCCTCGAGCGGTTCATTCGAACGGTGCATCGTTTCGCCTTCGCGATCCGCATGTCCGGGAAGAAGCAGGGGGGATCGAGCCTCTTTCCGGATCCCCTGGGCCGCGGGGCATCGGATCCCGTCAGACCGCTATCTGTCCTTGCGGCCTCCTCGGGGGCTGGGGCCGTGTCCCGCACTGCACCCCGCATCGAGGAGACGCTGCTCCCTGGACGCGAAATCGGCGTGATGGACGCTCCATGCGTCTTCACGCCGACGAGTTGCGAGGGGGCTCTCGTGCATGGCACCTGGCTCTGTTCTCGGTTGCGTGCGTCCCTGTCCCCGGGACGCGCTTCTGACCTATGCACCGGAGAGCATTTGCACGGACCGTACCAGCGTACTGTCGATCTCGTAGCAAATGCGTATGACGCTGTAACATATGGGCCAGTAGGCGATTACAGTCACGCTCCCGATTGTGTGGATGACCGGCAACAGTGACAAATTGGCCCAACATGGCGGCTTACCACAGACAGGCCGACTCATTCTCGATTCATGTGCCAAATGCGCATAAATGCGTGTCTGACACTGATTTGACACCCTGGCTGTGCCTCGAGTAGCCTCTGAACTTGCCCTGTCTCACTGCTGCTGTAAGTTCAGCGCCGCTGACCTTGAGTTGAGTCCGACCTCCATACAGGCTGTTACTGTTTGTCGATGCCCGAGAGGAATCGCGAGTACGTTGACCGCGCTCGCCCTGCCGAAGAGCCCGCGCTGATTCGCCCCCTCCCCCTGCAGCGCGCCGCCCTCCTCTTCGCCCTCGCCGCCCTCGGCCTCGGCACCGCCTGGCTGGCGGCCGGGTCGCCCCGGATCGCGTTCCTTTTCTTAGTGGGCGGGGCGCTCGGGGCCTCGCTGCTTGCCACGGGCTTCGGCTTCACATCGGGCTACAGGCGCGCAATCCTCAGCCGCGACGTGTCACACGTGCAGGCCCAACTCCTGATGCTCGGCATCGCCACGCTGCTGTTCGCGCCAGTGCTGGCAGGCGTTCTCGGCCCGGACCGGCCGGTAGTGGGCGCCCTGGCCCCGGCGGGCCTCCCGGTGCTGCTGGGCGCCTTCTTGTTCGGGATCGGTATGCAGCTCGGAGACGGCTGCGCCTCGGGTACGTTGTACGGTGCGGGTGGCGGCAGTGTCCGCAACCTTGTCACCCTCGCCGCGTTCTGCGCCGGTGCGTTCGGCGCCACCTTCCACCTCGGCTGGTGGAGTTCGCTCCCGACGCTCGGCACCGTTTCGTTGGCCGGTCGTCTCGGCTGGCCAATAGCCGTCATCCTGCAGTTGTCTTTGTTTGTTGCGTTAGCAACTATCGTGACGATCTGGGCAGACACGGCTAACCGGGATCCGCTCATCGAGTTATCCACACCGACCGAAACCACTGTCGAGTCATGGTTTGCCCCGGTTCGTGACTGGATCGGCCGCCACCGGGTCCTCGCCGCCGGCGCCATCGCGCTCGCGGTCCTCAACCTCGTAACCCTCCTCGTCGCCGGGCATCCGTGGACGATCACGTGGGCGTTCGGCCTGTGGGGCGCTAAGACCGCCGCATCGGTGGGCTGGGACCCGGCCGCCAGCGCCTTCTGGTCCGGCGGCTTCCCGGCAGCGGCACTCTCCCGCCCGGTGTCGTCCGACGTCACCTCGGTGATGGACGTCGGGATCATGCTCGGCGCGCTCGGCGTGGCCTCGTGGCGCGGCCGGTTCCGCCCGGGCCTGTCGATCCCGCGCCGGCAGCTGTTCGCCTCCGTCCTCGCCGGGCTGATGCTGGGCTACGGCGCCCGGATCGCCTTCGGCTGCAACATCGGGGCGTTCTTCTCGGGAATCGCCTCGGGAAGCCTGCACGGCTGGCTGTGGATCGCGGCGGCGCTGCCGGGTACCTGGCTCGGGGTACAGCTCCGGCCCCTGTTCGGGCTGGTAAACGAGACGCAAACCGCGGATCCCTGAGGTTTCCTGGTTCGGCGCGGGCCTACCACGCGACACTTCCCGTTCGCGTGTTCGTACAGAGATCACATAGACGACCTTCACACTCGCCGCCCTGGGCGTGGCTGCCTGCCAGTCGGCGGACGAGTCCACGGCCGAGCTCGATACCGAATTCACCATTCCGGTCGAATACTACACGCTCGACAAAGGCCTCAAGGTCGTACTGTCGCCGGACCATGCGGCGCCGATCACGACGGTGGCCGTCTACTACAACATCGCGCTCCGGCTCGAGCCGCGGGACCGCACGGGGTTTGCGCACCTGTTCGAGCATATGATGTTCCAGGGCTCGGAGAACCTCGGGAATATCGAGTTCGTCAAGCTCATCCAGTAAAATGTTGAGGTACTGAACGGCTCCACCCGGTTCGACTTCACCAACTACTTCGAAATCGTCCCGACCCACAAGCTCGAAACGATGCTGTGGGCCGAGGCGGATCGCATTCGGGGCCTCGATATCACGCAGAAGAAACTCACGAACCAGCAGGGCGTGGTATCGAACGAGGTGAAGGTGAGCGTCCGAAACCAGCCGTACGGGGCTTCCCGTGGCTCGACATGCCACAGATTGCCAACACCAACTCGTACAACGCCCACAACTTCTACGGTGAGCTGGAGGACCTCGAGGCGGCCACCCTGGAAGACGTCCAGGAGTTCTTCCACACGCTCTACGCTCCTGACAACGCAGCCCTCGCGGTGGTCGGCGATTTCGACCCCGCGGACGCCCGCCAGTGGATCGAGCAGTACTTCGGATCGATCCCGCGCGGACCCGGAAAATCGCAATTCGACACCACGGAACAGCGGCAGGAAGAAGGTAAGCGTTCAAGTAAAGTGGACGCCCTGGCCAGCCGGCCGGCCCTCGCCTTCGCCTATCACACGCCTGAGCGGAACTCCCCCGAGTACTGGGCCTTCGGGCTGATCGACCAGATTCTCCTGCAGGGAGATGACTCGTGGCTGTTCCAGCGCCTCGTGCAGCAGGATGGTTTCACGGCGGGCGTAAACGGCAGCATGAACTCCATGGGCAACATTTACAATTACGCCGGCCCGATACTGTGGACCGTGTCCCTTCGGCACGACGCAGGCGTGACCGCGAATGAGATCCTGGCCGCCGCAGACGAGGTGATCGAGCGCGTCGGGACCGGGCAGGTGGAGCAGCAGCTCGTCGAATTCGGGACGCCGATCGTGGACTGAGGTTGCGGTTCGCGGCCAGCCAGCGCCGCGCAGGGTCCGGCCGGGTGAAGCGGAAGCTCAGCCCGGCCGGTTTTCCATCCCGGGCGTTTTGCCCCTAGATTGACCCGGTCCAGAGACAGCAGAGCACCCGTACGGAGAGTATCAATGCCGCGAACCGAGTTCATATCTACAGGCTATTACGTCCCCGAGCGCGTCGTCACCAACGTCGAGCTCGAGGGGTACATGGATACGTCGGACGAGTGGATCCGCAAGCGATCGGGGATCGAGGAGCGCCGGTGGTGCAAAGAGGGCCAGGGCGGC
>JBDGUZ010000155.1:0-4961 GCA_039585915.1 Gemmatimonadota bacterium | reverse complement strand
CCACTCCGGAGGACCGCGGAGTCCTGGCGCTTCACCTGGGGGCGGTACAGGGTCTGCAGGACGAACTCGCGGATGTCGATCGGCGGCTCGACGCCCTGCTGGACCGGCTGGACGCCGAGCTCGGATACTGAGGTCAGCGCCGACTCGCGAGGACGAAGTAGAGCAGGTAGAGGAAGCTCGTTGCGGCTGCTGCCACGTAAGTCAGCCCGGCCGCCTTCAGGACTCTGGTCACCCCGGCCTTTTCCTTCGGGTCAACGATTCCCAGAGCGTCAAGTTGCGTGATCGCGCGACGGCTGGCGTCGAACTCCACGGGCAGAGTGACGAACTGAAAAGCCACGGCAGCCGAAAACAGGACGATCCCGAGCGTGATCAGGCCGGTCGCATTCAGAAACATCCCGCCCATGATCATGTAGGGCGCCATGCTACTGCCCAGACTCGCCACCGGCACGAGTTTCCCGCGGATCTTCATCGGGGCGTATCCCTGGGCGTCCTGCATCGCATGGCCGACTTCGTGGGCGGCGACACCGAGGGCGGCGACCGTCCGCTTGCCGTAGTTGCCCTCAGACAACCGGACGATCTTCTTTCGTGGATCGTAGTGATCGGTCAACTGGCCGGGGATCGGTGCAACCTGGACGTTCCGGATCCCGTTGGCCTGCAATATCCTCGCAGCGGCCTCGGCACCGGTCATGTTCCGCGAGTTCTTCACCTTCCCCCACACCGAATAGGCCGATTTCAGCCGCCACTGGATAAGCATGCTGGCGATGAACGCGATGCCGCCGATTACGTAAAATCCCATTCCACTCCTTCACGGTTGTCGTTTGCAGGGACGCGTCATCTCATACAGTATAAGCGTACTCGAGGTTCATCCACGAGTTGGACTTTCGGGCATCCCGGAAGAAGCAGTTATGGACTCCAGCCTGGAGGTATCCTTGCACCGGAACCGGCACCGGCTCATTGCCGCCGCGGTCACCGTCGTCCTGGCGCTGTCTCCAGCGGCCTGTCTCAGCCAGAATGCGGAACCTCTCCAGGTAGGAGACGCCGCCCCCGGGTTCGAGATCACTGGGGCAAACCGCGGTGGAATTCTCGACGCACCCCTGCGTCTGGACGATTACCGCGGTAAGACGGTCGTCCTGGCGTTCTTCTACAAGGTCAGGACCCCTGGCTGAACAGTTCAAATGGAAGCGTACCGTGATCAGTACGCACGAATCTTCCGCGACGGGGACGACATCGTCCTCATCGCGATCAGCACCGACGATGCGGACGCACTCGCGTCGTGGGCAAAGGACGCTGATTTCCCGTTCCTGTTCGGGAGCGATGAGGGATCGGCGGTCGGCAAGAAGTACGGCGCCTGGCGGTCACTCCCCGGTGGGGGAGCGATCGACAACCGGACCGTGTTCGTGATCGATGCGGAGGGCGTGATCCGCTACGTGGCGGCTCCGTTCCGCGAAGTGGACCCGACGGCCTACGACGAGTTGGCGGATGCCATCGACCGGATCGCGGGTCCGGCCCCGTAGTCGACGAGCCGGGCCTCGAGGTCCTGCCTGAGCTGGCGGGCCGGCGAGACGATCTCGAGCCCTGAATAGAACTCCGCCCGGTCCTCGGCCTCGCCGATAAGGGCTGCGCCGACGGCCCAGATCGGGAGCGGGATTCCGGTCCATGCCCACGCGAGGCCGGGCACGAGGATTCCCAACCCGAGCCGGGCAGCGGCGGCCAGCCAGCGAGTGGCCGGCCGCTTCCGTGCTGATGGTCTGGCCATGTGCCGTTTGACGTATCTGTACAGCTTGAAGGCCCCGACAGGCGCCGCGAGCCACGCGAAGCCGGCGAGGAGCCCCGCCAGGTAGAGTCCGGTGAGGAGAACTCCGCCGCTGTGCAGCGCCGGACGACCTGCCTGAAATACGGGTCGGTATACGCTGTCCGCCGAGACCAGCGCCAGCAGACCCGCCCCGAGCCCCAGCCATCCGGCCCCCGTCGCTACTTCGCCGGCCGGCAATGCCAACGATAATGAACCCAACGCGCCCAATGCCCCGAACCCCAACACTTCGCGGCTCACCGGGGACCGGCGGAGATTGAGAACCGCCCGCCACGCCCGGGTCGGTCGTCCCAGGTGCGCCAGGCTGAGCAGGGCCGCAACACCGGCGACTGCCACGTAGAACGGCGCTGGAACGCGCAGCGTCCCGACGACACCCGCACTCAGCAGGGCGAACAGGAGCGCCAGAAGGAACGTGAACCCGGCGAGGGACCACTCGCTCGACAGCCCGATCGACGGCTCCTCCCGCATCTCGTCCGGCATCTCGGCTCCCGGCTCTAACGAACCTCTCACGGTCGGCGGGTCCTCCGGCTGACCCGTCTGGCCGGTCCGGGGGAGGATGCGGATGGACGGGCCGAGATCGGTCTGAGGAAAACCCACCAACTCGGCAGTGAGAAGCTCCGCCGGCAATTCGGCGTAGTCGAGCGCACCGGTGGGGCACAGTGTAGCACAGGCCGGGGCAAGACCGTCGGCGAGTCTGTGCGAGCAGAAGGTGCACTTGCCCATGACTCCGTTATCGGGCTCGAAACGAGGCGCACCGTACGGACAGGTCCACGAACAGTACTTGCATCCGATACATAGCTCGGTCCGGATGAGCACGGCACCGGTCACGACGTCGCGCTCATAGGCGAGGGCCGGGCACGAGTGCATGCATGTCGGTTCCTCGCAGTGATTGCAGGCCAGGGACAGGTGAAACACTGGCACGCCGGGAAGCGCGCGCTCGTTGAACGTCAGCACGCTTCTCCAGCTGCGCTCGGGACCGAGCTGGTTTTCGATCGAGCAGGCCAATTCACAAGCCTGGCAGCCTGTGCAGCGGTCCGGATCGAAGACGAACGCGCCTCTCAACTGGCCGGCTCGACTTCGACCAGGTTGTCGTGAAACGCCGCGCCGTGTCCGATGTCGGTTTCGCGCCCGGCGGAGCAAAAGTTCACAGTCCCGCCGTCGGAGATCCACCAGCCGTTCGTGATGCTCACACAGCCGGGTTTCAGGCCGTGGTCGAGCCTTGCCGGAACGCTGAATTCTCCCCGGTCGTTGAATACCCGCACGCTGGCCCCATCAACGATTCCCCGGCTTCCCGCGTCCTCGGGGTGGAGGTGCACGAACGGGCCGGGGTCGAGCCGGCGGATCATCTGCAGGTTGCCGAACTGGGAGTGGATCCGGTTCTTGGTGTTCGGCGTCATGAGGTACAGGGGGTAGGGCTGTTCCGCGGACTGTGCCCGCACCGATTCCAATGCCTCCTCGAACAGCGGGAGCGGGTCGATTCCCCAGCGCTGTCTGGCCTCCAGTGAAACCAGCTCGATCCGCCCGGACGGGGTTGGAAACGACCCATCGGCGAACGCGATTTCTTCATACTCCGGAGGCAGGACGGGACCCTCTCGCAGTCGTGCCAGGCTCAAGCCATCGAAGGGCTCGAGTCGGCGTTCGAGGAACCTCTCGATCGCGTCATCCGACGGCTCCGGAATACGATCGCGTAGCAGTTCATCCGGGATGTCGAGCCGCTTCGCCAGGTGCCAGTAGATCTCGGTCTCGGGCTTCACTTCGCCACGCGGTTCCAGCACCTTCTGCCGCAGCTGGATGTACGGGTGCCAGTACGCTCCGATCACGTCGGTCTGCTCGAACATCGACTTGGCCGGGAGCACGAGATCTGCCTCGCGAGCGGTGTCAGTCATGAACTGATCGACGACGACGCGGAATTCGAGCCCGCGCAGCGCCTCGAGGACGACGTTCGTTTCAGGATTCTGGGTAACCGGGTTTCCGCGTTCGATCCACGCCATGCGCAACGGCGGATCGCGCTGAGCAAGAATGTCTCTGCCGAGCCGGGCCGTCGAGATCGACACCCGTACCTCGCCGTCCGGCTGCGCGGGCGGATAGAACGCCAGCGGATCCTTGACGTCGTCGAATACGGCGCTCTGCAAGTTCGCGTATACCCAACCGGATCCCCGTCGGCCGATGTTCCCGGTGATCGCCAGAATCGCCAGGATCGCCCGCATCGCCTGGCCGCTGTTCGTATAGCGCTGCATCCCGAACCCGGCGCTGATCGTCGCGGGACGAATGTCGGCGAACAGCTCTCCCAACGCCCGGATCTGCTCCACCGGGATTTCGGCGATGGCAGCGGCCCAGTCAGGCGTGCAATCGTCTACGAGAACGGCAAATTCGTCGTATCCATGCACCCGGTCCCGGACGAACGCCCGATCGACACCACCGCGGCGAACGATCTCGTGCGCCACGGCTAGCGCCAGAGCTCCATCCGTGCCTGGACGTGGACGAATCCAAAGGTCCGCCGACTCGGACGTCTCGGTGCGGCGTGGATCGATCACCACGACACGGGCTCCGGATTCCCTTGCCTGCTGTACGAACGGCATCTGGTGAATATTCGTCTCCGCCGGGTTCTTTCCCCACAGGACGATCAGCCTCGCATTCACCATGTCCCACGGCGCGCTGTTCCGGTTGTCCCCCAGCGTGAGACGCGTGGCTTCGAGACCGGCGGGCCAGCACAGGTCGCCGTAAGTCGTAGTGTAGCCTCCGTATAGCCGCCAGAAGCTGGATCCGACACCGTTGAGTAGCCCCTTGGTGCCGCTGGCCGCATAGTACAGGACGCTCTGCGGTCCCGATTCGTCGCGGACTCGTTGCAGATTCTCGACCACCAGGTCCAGCGCGTCGTCCCACTCTATCGGTTCGAACGCCCCGTCCGGGTTCCGGTGCAGCGGTCTCAGAATGCGGTCGGGAGACCGGACTCGCTCCACGTAGCTCAGGCCCTTGAGACACACGCCTTCGGGGGTGGCTCGATTCCCGGTATGCGGCTCGATGCGACGGATCTCGCCCTGTTCGACGTGGCCGCGCATGCCACAGGTGCTATAGCAGTTGCGCGGGCAGGCCGTCGTGAACACCGCCATCCGGAATCGTCCTGTGGGTGTGAGTCGCGCGGTCCGGGACT
>JBDGUZ010000154.1:0-5046 GCA_039585915.1 Gemmatimonadota bacterium | reverse complement strand
TGCCCAGTCCCTCGACCCGGCTCTCCGGCGATGCTTTCGCCGTGAGAAGCAGGATCGGAATGAAGTCCAGCTCGGGATCGGCCTTCATGGCCTCACACAGATCCGTTCCGTTCATGCCGGGCATCATCAGGTCGCTGATTACCAGGTCGGGCAGCTGTTCCCTGACTGTCTCGAGCCCGTTCAGTCCGTCGGCGGCCTCCAGGACTCTGTAGCGCGGTTCGAGGTGGGTTCGCAGATAAGTCCTGATGTCCGTCGAGTCGTCGATCACCAGAACGGTGGTCGCGTCATTCTCTGACGGACCGCCGGGTGTCTCTCGTTCCGTGGCCTCCGTCTCGGACGGACGGTACCCATTCGTATCGGCTGTCTCGAGCGCCGAGCCGTGGGCGACCGCTTCAGCCGGATCGATGGTTTCGTAGTGGCCCGGCTCATCGTCGATCTGCTCCGGGCTCAGGTGCGACTTGCCCAGCGGGAGCCGGAATGTGAACACGCTCCCGAAGCCCTCCTCCGAGTTGACCTCGAGGCTCCCGCCATGAAGCTCGGCGAGCTCCCGGGCCAGCGACAGACCGATCCCCGTACCCTTGCGGCTGCCGTGCTCACGGACCCGATAGAACCGTTCGAACAGGTGTGGCAGATGAGCACTCGCGATCCCCGGTCCATTGTCTCGAACCTCGATGATCGCCCATTTCGGCGCACTCCCCGCATTGCCGGACGGCGAATCCGTCGCCAACGAAAGACGAACCTTCCCCCCGGGCGGTGTGAACTTGAAAGCATTCGAGAGAAGGTTGATCACGACCTTCTCCAGCAGGTCCGCATCGAAGTAGGCGAACACCGGATCGACAGGGAGAAGTCGGTTGAAGGTGACAGATTTCCGTTCCGCGAGTGACGCGAACGCCAGGCAGATCCCCTCGATCACGGGAACGAGGTCCCGCTGGCTTGCCAGCAGCTTCATCTCCCCGCTTTCGATCCGGGCCACGTCCAGGAGCTGGTTCACGAGCCGGAGCAGCCGTCGCGAATTGCGCAGCGACAGGTCCAGCTGCTCCTCGACCTCAGAAGGGGTGGAGCCATGGGCGCCCGCCAGGACATCCTCCAACGGGCCGATCGTGAGCGTGAGCGGCGTCCGGAATTCGTGTGAAATGTTTGCGAAGAACCGTGACTTTGCTTCGTCAATTTCGCGTAGCTTCGCCGCCTGTGCCTCGATCGTCATCGTGCGCTCGGCGACCAGGCGTGAAAGCTCTTCGGCCCGTGCCTGGTGGGCTCCCTCACGGCGCCGGATCCCCGCGAGCACCAGGAAGAGAATGCCTCCGGCCACCGTGAGTCTGAACCAGAGTGTCTCGTAGAAGAACGGCGGTACGACAACGATCTTAGGCGATTCCTGTTCGTACCAGGCCCCGTCGCCGCGTGTCGCCCGAACCCGGAACTCGTACGTGCCAGGAGAAACGTTCGTGAAGAACGCGGTGCGCCTTCCTCCCGCGTCCACCCAATCTTCCTGAAAGCCCTCGAGGCGATACTGGAAACGCAGGTTTTCCGGCGCGAGAAAGCTGAGCGCCGTATAGGTGATCTCGAAGTCCCGCTGACTCGCTTCGAGGCGGACCGGAAGAGAATCCGATCCGATGCCGGGGGGAGCGGACGGCTCTCCAGGCGCCAGGACGCTTTCCACATACACGGGGAACGGGACCTCGTCCGCGTGCGTGTCCCCCGGATCGACCACCGAGACGCCCGCCTGCGTGGCGAACCACAGACGCCCGTCACCGGCCACGATCGCCGGCGACTGCACGCCTCCGTTCGCCTCCCGGTTTTCCAGGCCGTCCCGCTCGGTATACGAGATCGAGTGAATCCCACCGACACGCCCTGCCACGAAGTCCTCGAGATCCGATCGCAGAACCCAGAAGATGCCCCGGTTCGAGCTCATCCAGAACCGGCCGTCGCCGTCCGGGAGAATCGAGTGGATTCCGTCGTCGTACAGTCCGTGCTGCCTTCGGATGACGCTGATCCGTACGGCCGACCCAAGAGTTGTGGCCCCTTCAGCACCGGTCGCGGCTGCGGTCAGCTCGACACGGTTGAGACCTCGATCCTCGGTGCCGATCCAGATCACGCCTGCCTCATCTTCGTGAATTGAGCGGACGAGATTACTGGACAAGCCGTCGGCCGTTGTGAGACTCTCGATCCGGTTCTGGAAATAGCGCGCCACCCCACCGCCGTTCGTGCCCAGCCACAGGGAGCCGTCTCTCGCCTCATGGATCACGCGCACGAAATCGTGGGGCAGTCCATTCTCTGTCGTGAGGCGTTCCACCGACCCGAGCGAGTCCCGGTACAGTCCCCGATCCGTCCCGAACCAGAGAATCCCCCTCCGGTCCTCGTAAATCGCCTTCACGGTGTGCCCGGAAAGGACCTTCTGGTTGCAGGCGGTGCCCTCCAGTACACAGGCGCCATAGTTGATCCGGCCGATCCACACTCGACCGGACCGATCCTCGAGGATCGCCTGCGGAAGGGAGGGTGCCCCCTCGCCACTCGCGATGACCTGAAAGGCTCCGTCTTCGTACCTCGCGATCCCCTCGGACAGAGAACCCAGCCAGACCCGCCCCTCGGAATCCTCGTGTATCGGGTAGACGTTGGTCACGGCGCCGTCCGCCGCACCGTAGGTCCGGAACACGGCCGGTTTGAGTCGATGAAGGCCGTCGGCGGCGATCCACAGACTGCCCTCGTGGTCGAGCACGATCGAAGTGATCGGGGACCGACTGTCGAGCACGAGCTCGCCGTTCCGGTACAGCCGTGTGTCGATCCCCAGCCAGCGGTCACCGTCATTCGAAACGGCGACGGAGACGGAATTGTCCCCCCTCGCAACGATTCCGGAATCGAGGACTTCCAGCTCGCCGTCATGAACAACGAACAGCCCCTGGTCCGTCGCGACGAGGATCGTGTCGCTTGCGAGGAGGTGCAGGTCTTCGACTCGAACCGGTCCCGACGCGCCCGCGTCCAGTTGCCGGATGACACCGTCCTTGTAGGCCAGTAAGGCAACGCCCGTGCCGACATAGACGGTGCCGTCCGCGGCCTCGGCAAAGGAGGTGGCCAGGCTGGACGGAGCCCCGGCCCCGACAGGGCTGACCTCCGTGACCCGTTCTCCGTCCCAGCGAAGCGCCCCGTAGCCGTCGGTGCCCAGCCACACCGCACCGGTCCGATCCACGTACACCGGACTGCCCCGGACCATCAAGTCCGGCTCCCCGAGGGGCCGGAACGAGCCGTCACGCAGGGCGAAAACGCCCCTGTTGGTCGCGACCAGCGGACGCCCGTTGGAATCGAACGTCAGCATCCGGATCGCTGTGCCCGGGTCGTCTCCGACGGCGTAGACCTCGAACCCACCGGCAACGAGCCTGATCACGTGATCGTATTCCGCCGTGGACCACAGGCTACCGTCGGGCGCTTCGAAAATCGGGCCGAAACGATTCGTAGGGAGCTCTGGATTCGTCGCCGTATTGAACACGGAGAACCGGGCGCCATCGAACCGGATCAGGCCGTCGAAGCTGGATAGCCAGAGATATCCGTCCTGCGCGAACGCGAGCCCGTTGAGGTGGCTGAGTGGCAGACCATCTTCGATCGACCAGGTCTCGTGGCCGAACGTGATTCCCTGTTTGAGCACGGTCGGGTGCCCGGCCGGCACCTGCGCCCGGGCCACACCGGCACCGGCAGCTGGTATCAGCTGGAGCAGCAGCAAGGTCGTGCAGATCCGATTCCAGATGCGACTCTGGATCACGGTCGGCACACGCTGCGTGGGACGAGCCTGCATGTTACGGTCAAGACTGGTCGGCCTCCGCGTTCAGTCCACTGACAGACGACGGAACTGATCCAGTCTAATCAAATTTCGGCTGTCGATGTTCCCGCGGCCGGGCTCAGCCGTCCCCGCCTGCCGACCAACAGCCCGGCGGGTACCTTTCTTTGCGTCTGCTGCTGAATCGGTACTTGCTGGAAAGGTGGTGTTGAGTGAAGAGAGCAACGGTGATGGCCGTATGCTTCGCGATCGCGCTTTCATTCGGCTGCGACGGGCAGCAGGATGTCCTGGTCATCCGCAACGTGACTGTCATCGACGGAACGGGCGCCGGACCCGAACCCGACATGACCGTTGTCATCGAGCAGCGCCGGATCAGAACGGTCGGCACGGAGGGGTCCGCGCGGTATCCCTCCTCGGCCCGGGTCATCGATGGCACCGGCAAGTACCTCGTCCCGGGCTTGTGGGACATGCATGCGCACCTGCGCGACCTCGACGGCACCCTCCCCCTGTTCATCATCAACGGTGTGACCACGGTGCGCGACATGGGGAGCGAGCTCGAGAAGACGGTGGCGCTGAGAGAGCGGGTCGAGGCAGGCGCGCTCGTCGGACCCCGCATCAGGACCTCGGGGATGATGGTGGAGAGCTCGAGCTGGGTCGCACAGTACGTGGACCTGATGCGCGAGCAGGGTGCAGAAGAGCAAGCGGTCGAGGAGTTCCTGCGCACGAGGATCATGGTGGGGGACCCGCAGGAGGCTGCGGCGGTTGTGGATTCTCTGACCGCGCTCGGTGCAGACTTCATCAAGATTCGACATGCCGAGTCACCCGAGGGCTTCGCGGCGATCGCAGATGCGGCGGCGGACGCCGGAACGCACCTCGTGGGCCACTACGTGTGGATCTTGAGCCTCGAGGAGAGCGCCGACGCCGGGCAGCGCAGCATTGAGCACAATGTTCTTCCGGGGTTCAACGAGAGGACTCCCGAGCAGAAGCGCGACATCTTCGACGCGCTGCTTCGCAATGACACGCACCTGGTGCCCACCCTTGTCACGAATTCCGCAGAGACGCTGCCCTTCGAGAACGTCATAGCAATCGTCGAGGACTCCGAGGGCGCTCTGGACTCCCGAAATCGATACGTGTCGAGGGCCATTCGGCAGCGGTGGGTCGAAACTGTAGCCGTCAATTCAGCGGATACGGAGCGTCCGCCGCCGGAGGTCATTCAGCAGATGATGACCGGCAGCAACCAGTTCCTGGCGGAGGCCCGGTCAGCCGGCGTGAAGATGATGGCT
>JBDGUZ010000153.1:0-5049 GCA_039585915.1 Gemmatimonadota bacterium | reverse complement strand
CTGGCGTCTGCCACGCGACTCGCCCCGATCGCATCGAACTTCTTCATCACGGCGGCCGTGTTGTCGTGCGTCAGCACGTGTCGCGGTCTGAGAGATACGACGTCCCCCGTCCGGAGGGGCCGTGCCGGCCCCTCCATCAGGTGACTCTTCGCGATCTTTTCGACGATCGTCTGTCCCATCAGCGATTCGCACCGGCCCCTGAAGCCCGGCACGCCTCCCTCATCGGTCCGATTTCGCGAGTGCCATGAGCTCCGTCACCGAGCCCAGCTGTTCCAGGCTCCACACGGCTTCCTTCAGCCGGGCCGAGGCACCGTCCGTGAGGACCGGCGCCACGAGCGCGTCGAACTTCGCTTCGATCTCGGCGTCGGTGAGCGGATTGCGGGGATCGCCCTTCGGGTAATCCAGCCTGGTGGAAAACGTCCGGCCGTCCGCAGTGTCGATCTCGACGTCCACTCGCTGCAGGGCGGGGAACACCTTTTCGATCTCCGGGTCGGCGATCACTTCAACCTTCTGGAGTTGGGCCCGGATCGTCGGGTCCATGATCTTCTCCTGCGTGAACTGCAGTGGAGTGACCTGTTGATCGGCGATCGCCGCCGCGATCACGTATGGCAAACTGTGATCGGCCGTTTCCTTCGACCGCGGATCATACTTGGATGGGTCCGCGAGAATGTCTGCCGAGCGCGCGGTGGAGCGAATCCGCACGGTGGCTACGTCATCCGGCGACAGGCCGTTCCCGATCACGATGTCCAGCACGGCGGAGATCGGCGTGTGGGTGAGCGCTTCGGTCGGGAATGCCTTCATCCCGCAGCGCTCGATACGCCACGACTCGCCCAGGCCATCGGTCAGGACTTCGAGCTTCCACTCGGGCCCGAGGCAGTGCACGATCCCTTCCTTGCCGTCGATCACGTGCTCGGGGCCGGTATAGCCCTTCTCGGCCAGAAGCGCGGCCAGCACACCCGACTGAGTGGCCATCGGGTCGACCGTGTTCTTCATCATCGTGAGCTTGCCCGCCGTGACGGCGCCGAACGTCGCGTGGCGCGAGGCGGAGATCCCGATCGCGTGCTGAATCTGCTCCCACGGCAGATTCAGCATCCGGCCGGCGACGATCGGCGACACGAACGCGGTGAGCGTAGCGTGATGCCAGCCGCGCTCCCGAATTCCAGGGAACGCCGCCTCGCACAGGCGCATCTCGAACTCGTGCCCGAGCACGATTCCCACGATCAGTTCCCGGCCGTCCTTGTCCATGCGTTCCGCACACGCCATGGCTGCCGGGATGATGTCAGATGGGTGGGACGGATCCTGCTGCCAGTAGATGTCGTTGTAGTCCATCACCCGGACCATCAGCGCGTTGGCCAGCGCCGCGGAGACGACGTCCACTCTCCGGCCCGAGCCTATCACGGTCCCGGGACCGCCACCCGCGACCTCATCGAGCACTTCGAGCGCGATCTCCGCGTCCTCCTGTTGATAGCCGCCGAGCGCGCAGCCAAGCGTGTCCAGCAGGTAGCGCCGCGCTTCGCGAACGGCACCGTCCGGAATGTCCTCGAACCGCAGGTCGGCGGCCCAGCGGGCCATTTCCACAGTGATCGTATCGGCCGACTGGCCGGGAGCGCTGTGCGCCATTGTTCTTATCCTCCCGCGCGGGGTCAGGCCCCGAGATTGAGAAACGGTAGATAGCTCATGAAGTCCGCGTGGTGGACGATTATCGCCTCGTTACTGCGGCGGATCATGTCTCCCTCGCCGGCATGCGCCGCGATGATGTGACACACGTCGTCCGGGACTCCGCACTCGAGCGCGACGGCGACGCCGGTGAACGGATGCCGCAGCGCCAGGCCGCGGGCGCTCTGGCGGATCGCTCCGTCTGCCTTTTCGTACTCGAGCACCTTCCCGACATCGGCGAGGATCGCCCCGGCGATCACGGTATCGAGGTCGATGTCGAGAGATTCACCCAGAAATTCCTGCATCGCCCGGGCGCCATCACGCGCGATATGGACGACGCAGCGCTTGTGCTGCATGAAGGTGGCGGGACAATCCGGGACCTTGAGAGTGAAGGGGATCGTCTCGAGGTCCTCGGGGGCGAGAGGGCTGCGCTCGAGAGCGAGGATCCAGGTGTGGGTTACGCTTTCGCGCAACTCCGGATTCTCGATCCATTCGAGCTCCGGCCAGAGCCGCTCGACGGCATCACGCATGGAAACGGGCCTCCGGGTCAGCCGCGACGAAGGCGGCGTCGGAATGTTGAGGAACTGACGGCGAGAGAACGTGCAGGAAGCGTACCGCTGGAACGTGTTCCGGTGCCTCTGTCGAAGTCGATTGATCGCAGGAATGACCGATCCGAGTTTGCCGCGGAGTTATGCGGTTATCTGCGATCATTGACGAAGCCTCAAACACCGGGCGCACACGATTCCACGCCGCCACGGACCACTCCAGTCCCCCCGTCCCGGTCGGTGGAGGGAGACAAAGCGACTCAGCCGGGCTGGTCGAATCGTCGATACGTGCCCACGAGCTCCGCCTTCGCCAGCACGTGAGCTATCATCATCCGCTCCAGTTCGGGCTTGGTAATCGGCCCGGCCGGCTCAAGCAGGCAATCCAGAGCGTACAGCTTGTGGAAGTACCGGTGTCTGCCGATGGGCGGACACGGTCCCCGCCAGCCCGGTCCGTGGAAGTCGTTGACCCCTTCGACGGCGGGAAAGGGAAGAACTCCAGACGCTCCTTCGGGCAGCGCTTCCAGCCCGGCAGGGAGGTTGCAGAGGACCCAGTGGACCCAGACCATTTGCGGCGCGTTCGGATCCGGCGCGTCCGGGTCATCGACGATGAGTGCGAGACTGAGCGTACCGGGGGGAGTTCCCCGCCAGGCGAGCGGTGGTGAAACATCATCGCCGTCACACGTGTGCCGCTGCGGGATCTCGCCGTGGTTCCGGAACGAAGTGGATTCGAGCACGAAGTCCATGGCGCCCTCCCTGGTCGGAATCTCAGGCTGGTCCACCGACGGCTGCTCGTGGGGCCGTCGTCACCGTCTCCAGCATACAATATATATACTGTATCCAGTTCGTGGATCGGCCGGGTGCCCCGGCTCCGATTCTCCCGTTACCGCGATCGGAATTCCGCTATGAGCGTACGACCGCTTCCACCCCCCCGATCCGACGGTTCATTGTCACTGGAAGAAGCGATCGCGAGGCGACGCTCGCGACGCGTTTTTCTGCGGGAGCCGTTGTCGTCTGCGGAGATCGGCCAGCTCCTGTGGGCCGCCCAGGGGATAACTGATCCCGACGGCCTGCTTCGTGCCGCACCGTCGGCGATGGAGGCCTATCCGCTAGAGCTGTACGTGGCGACCCGGCACGGATTGGATCTCTACTCGCCGACCGAACACGGTCTCGAGACCGTGTTCGAGCACGATCCGAGGGAGGCGTTGAGGTCCGCATCGCACGACCAGGACTCCCTGACCTCGGCCCCGGTGGTGTTCGTATTCGCCGCCGTCTACTCCCGAGCCTGTGACAAGCTCGGTCCCGGTGCCGAGCCCTACGTTCACATGGACCTGGGGCACGCGGCACAGAATCTCCTGCTCCAGGCGGCGGCGCTGGGCCTGTCCGGCGTTCCGATCGCCTGGCTCGAGCCCGATCGCGTCAGCGCTGCGCTGGAGCTTCCGGCCGACCAGGTGCCACTCTACCTGGTTCCCGTGGGTAGAAGCGACCCCTGAGCCGGAGGACGACACTCGGAGTGAACGTGCGTCGCGGCCGCGGGCCAAACCGTCCCTAACTCTATCCGCACGTAACGCTATATTTCGTACTGATCTTCACCGGAGCTGAACATGGTACATAACCTGGCCGCACTCACCAGCCGCGGCAACATTTATCGCCAACCCAGGCGCACAGTCCTGGCACTGTCTCTGCTCGCCCTGTCCGCCCCGCTCAATGCTCCGGCCCAGTCCGTGGACTGGGACAGGATTGATGCCGGGATCGAGGCCATGCTCGCCGACTGGACGACCCCCGGCGTAGCCGTGGCCGTGGTGCAGGACGACTCGATCGTGTTCGCTCGCGGATATGGCGTTCGGAGACTCGGAGAGCCGGGTCGTGTGGGGCCCGAGACGCGATTCGCCGTTGCCTCGAACACGAAGGCGTTCACGGCAGCGCTGCTCGCACAGTTGCAGGAGCAAGGAAAGCTGTCGGGTGACGATCGGGTGATCGACCACCTGCCGGAATTCCGCATGCACGATCCGTGGATCACGCAGGAGATTCAGATCCAGGATCTGCTCACCCACCGGAACGGACTTCCGACGTTTGGCGGCGATCACCTGTGGATCGGCCAGAACCTGGCTCGCGACGAAGTCGTTCGGAGGATCCGCTGGCTCGAGCCCGCCGGTCCTTTCCGGGCATCGTTCCACTACCAGAACCTGATGTATCTCGTCGCCGGCCAAGTGGCGGCGGCGGCGGCCGGACAGAACTGGGACGTGCTGATGCAGGAACGTATCCTCGGTCCCCTCGGGATGACCGGCAGCAGCACCACGCTCGCGGCACTCGAGGGCATCGAGGACGTCGCGTCGGCGCACGAGAATGTGGGCGATGAGCTCATGCCGGTGGAGTACGACGACGTCGATGGAGTGGCGCCCGCCGCCGCGCTCAACTCGAACGTACTGGACATGTCGCAGTGGATGCGGGCGAACCTCAACGGGGGAGAGGTGGACGGCACGCGCATTTTCTCCGAACGAGCCGCCCGCTCGATGCAGTCGGTTCAGTATCCGCTCGGTGTCTCGCCATGGGCCGAGGCCAACCTCGAGCAGCGGTTCAGTGGTTACGGCCTCGGCTGGTTCATCGGAGAGTACAGGGGACGGAAGGTGGTGACGCACAGCGGCGGCCTTACGGGGATGATCTCCCTGCAGACGATGCTTCCGGAGGAGGGGATCGGTATCGTGGTTCTGACCAACTACGCTCCGTCGGCCCCCACCCGCGCCATCACGTACACGATTCTCGACGCGCTGCTCGGTGAGCCGGAGCGAGACTGGAATTTGGTGTACCGCGGATTCGTCGAACAGGGCGAGCAGCGCAGGGCCCGGACGGA
>JBDGUZ010000152.1:0-5157 GCA_039585915.1 Gemmatimonadota bacterium | reverse complement strand
CGACGACAGGTGCGAGATCTGGGCACCCACACAGGTTCCGGGTCTATGCCTCGCCCTGGCTGCCGCGGCCACGGGTGTGCCGCGCGACTCGGTCACGGTGCACATGCTGCGTACCGGTGGTGGGTTCGGGCGACGCCTGATGGCCGACTACGCCGCCGAGGCGGCTTTCGTCTCGAAGGCCATCGAAAGCCCGGTCCAGGTGGTGTTCACACGAGAAGACGACGTTCGCCACGGCTACTACCGGCCGGCCGGACTGTACCGATTGAGCGCGGGAATCGACGGTTCTGGTAATCTGATCGCCTGGAAGGAGCACGTATCGACGACTTCGCGTCACTCGTTTCGGGGCGACGAAGACACGGCGGCCGAGACCGAAGTGTTTCCGGACGCGCTGCCGGCGGCGGTCGTGCCGAATTTCCGCCTCGCCTACTCACCGGCGGAGACCAGCGTGCCGACGGGCGCTTTGCGGGGTCCGGGAAAGAACGCGAATACGTTCGTAGAACAGTGCTTCCTGGACGAGATCGCTCGGGCGACAGGGAAGGACCCCGTGGAGATCCGGCGCGAGATCATCGGCGAGCCCCGCGAGCTCCCGTACCGGGACCACGGCGGCCCGACGTTCCGCACGGGCCGGCTGCGAAACGTGCTCGACCTCGCGGTCAGCAGGAGCGACTGGGGCAAGCCGATGCCGGCGGGGCAGGGCCGCGGGGTGGCCGCCCAGATGATGTTCGGCGCCTACGTCGCGCAGATTGCGGAGGTCTCCGTCGATGACGACGGCAACGTCCGGGTGGACCGTGTCGTGTGTGCCGTCGACTGCGGGATCGTGATCAACCCGCCCGGCGCGCGGGCGCAGGTGGAGGGAGGAGTTCTCCACGGGCTCAGCGCGACCCTGTACGGCGAGATCACGATCGCTGACGGCGGTGTCGTGGAGGGGAACTTCGACGGCTATCCATTACTGCGGATCGACGAGGCCCCGGAGATCGAGATCCACTTCGTCCCCAGCACCGAACCGCCGACGGGACTTGGAGAGATGGTGTTTCCCACCATCATGCCGGCCGTCGCGAACGCCGTGTCTGCCGCCACCGGCAAGCGTGTGCGCAGATTGCCGATCCGGCCGGAGGAGGTGCGCCCGGGGTAGCGGACCGCCGGAAGCCGGGGGCAGGACGAGAAACGAATGGGCGACCCGATGTGGGCCGCCCATTCGCAATCTTCAGGCCGGGTGCTGCGTCGAGGGGACGACTAGAACGTGACCGGTACCGCTTCCGTGCAGTCGGCCATCCCGAGATTGCAGACCTGGTAGGAGAAGGTCCCGGACGGGGTCTTCCCGTGATTGTCCGTGTACGAGCCCGAGTTGCTCACCGTGGCAATCGTAGCTCCGTCCCGCTGTATCTCCACCGTCGCACCGCCGCCGTTCCAGGCGAGCTCGGCACGGTAGTTCTTCCCCTTCTTGACCTTTGCAACCGTGAGGCCAGTCGGGGGCACCGCACCCGGGTCGCCACCATCCGCCGGGGAGCCGTAAAGGCTGCACTGACCGGTCGGACCGCTGTCGTAGCCGGATGCCGACAGCGTCGTCACGCAGAACTCGAATGAAGAAGCGTTGCGGATCATGCTCGTGGACAGGTGGACCATGCCGTCGGGACCGGTCGTACCGGTCGAGGACTGGAAGTTCTGAACGTTGTCCACGTGCCACGTACCGTCCACGGTCACTCCGCTCAGCGGTCCGCCGGCATCGACTATCTGCACGGTCACGGTGCCGCTGGCGCGGTTGCCCTTATTCGTCTTCATGGTCACCGAACTGACCCACTGGACGTCAGCCGTCGGGCAATCCGGCTCGCAGCTCGGGGGCGGCGGGTCGCCTCCCGCGCCCACGTACAGCAGCAGGTTCGGTGAGCCTCTGACGTCGGAGATGACGCCCGGAGTGGCGTCGCTCTGCATCGCGGACCACACCTGTGCCGGCGACCAGCCCGGGTTCGGCTCAAGCAGCAGAGCCGCGGCTCCGGCGACATGGGGAGACGCCATCGACGTACCGCTCCACGACGATGAGCCGGTTCCCATGACGGTCGATGTGATCGAAGAACCCGGCGCGAACAGGTCCACGCAAGTGCCATAGTTGGAGAACGAACTGCGGACGTCCGAACTCGTACTTGAAGCGACGGTGAGCGCCTCGGGCGCGCTGGCAGGCGAGCTGTTGCAAGCGTCGGTGTTGGCGTTGCCCGCAGCCACCGCCATTACGACGCCCGCGTTCACGGCGTTCGCGACCGCCGCATTGACGGAGGAACTGGCCCCGCCGCTGAGGCTCATGTTCGCGACCGTCGGACCGCTCATGTTCGCCACCACATGCTCCATGCCAGCGATGATCCCGGAATAAAACCCGCTCCCCGAGCACCCGAGAACCCGGACGCCGATGATCGTGACACCGGGCGCGACACCGTACGTGGTGCTGCCCACGGTCCCGGCCACATGCGTGCCGTGGCCGTGGCAGTTGTCCGACGCGTCATTGTCCCCGTTTACGAAATCCCAGTCCCGGGCCGTATCGAATCTCATTTCGTCGGTGCGCCCGTAATCGATCCCCGTGTCGAGGATCCACGCATCGACACCCGCGCCGGTGCCAACGGGCGAATAGGAATTGTCCAGGGGGAGACTGCGCTGGTCGATGCGGTCCAGCCCCCAGGACTCGACCGAAATCGTGACGACACCGTCCGGCTCGACGAACTCCACGTTTGGATTGTGGCGGATCCCTTCGATCGCCTGCGGCGGAATATTCCCCGCGAAACCCTGCAGCACGTGCTCGTACGTGTACCGGATCGTGCCGCCGTGATCTGCGACCAGTTTCTTCGCCAGACCGGGAGGATCCTGCGTTCCGTCCCTGAACACGACGATCCAGTCGTCCGCGCCGACGCCTGCGGCCTGTACTGATGCCGTCAGGGAAGGCAGTTCCGTTTCGAGAACGGGCTCGGTGGGAAGGGGATCGTCCTGGCAGCCGACAACGACGAACGCCAGCGCGACGGCGGGTAGGAGCCAGGTGCGCCGCCGCAACGCGGTTGTGGACTCGACTGTGGTGCGCTGAGCACCGGGCCGAAACGTCATCCTGCTCCTCCTTGCGGGGTCCGACAGCCTTTCGGGCTGCTTATCCAAGAATACCGAAGTGGCGCGCGAGATCAATGGCTGCGGTAGTCCAGATCCGTATCAACCCGCGAAGGTCGTGCCAGACCATAGAACACATTATATGACAATAGGTATCCGTCTGTCTTACATACATATAAACTAGCAAGTAAACCCCACGATAAACCGCTTCGGGCGTTGCATCCACGCCTCTGTTCGTGGCTCGTTCTCGACACTTCCCGGGGGTCGAGCCCGCGCTGGATCCGGTCCGCGCCCGCACCGAGGCCGCAGCTAGCCCGCGCCGAACCCTCAACAAGCGTGCGCTGGGCCCGCCTTGCGACCCTGGGATTGGAGCGCACCGGATCTATTTGCCTCCGAGCCGGCGTCTGGCCTAGATTTGCCCCACGGTCCCCTTCGAAGCGGTCCCGCGCCGTTCGTATGAGAGGAGTCCGTCATGGAGTTGCTGCTCGATTCCATCGGAGCTGCGCTTCTTCCTCGATACGTGGTAGAGTCGGAGATCGGCCGAGGCACGATGGCCGTGGTCCTGCTCGCCCGTGACACGAAGCACGACCGACCGGTCGCGATCAAGGTGCTGAGCCCCGAGCTGACGGACGCGATCGGAACGCAGCGATTCCAGCGCGAGATCGAGGTCGTCGCGGGCCTCAACCATCCGAACATTCTGCCGCTGCACGATTCCGGCGAGGCCGGTGGGTTCGCGTACTACGTGATGCCGTACCTGAAGAGCGGGTCACTGCGGCATCGGATTGAGCGCGAGGGCCGTTTGCCGCAGGGTGATGCGGTCCGGATCGTTCGGGAGATCGCCGATGCACTCGGGTTTGCGCACAGAAACGGCGTGATCCACCGCGATGTGAAGCCGGGCAACATCCTGCTCACCGAAGGGCACGCACTGCTCGCCGACTTCGGTATCGCTCACCTCGCGACCGGGGCCCGGGAGACGCTCACGGGCGAGGGGCTCGCGCTCGGTACGCCGGCCTATCTGAGTCCCGAACAGGCGAGCGGCTCGACGGACGTCGATGGACGGTCAGACATCTACTCGCTCGGCTGCGTCCTGTTCGAGTCGCTGACCGGACAGCCGCCGTTCACCGAGGCGAGCGTCCGGCAACTTCTGATGCACCACATCGTCGAGCCCGCGCCCCGGGTCAGGTCGCTGAGGCCGGATCTGTCGCAGACTGTGGATGCGGTTGTCGAGACCGCCCTCCAGAAAGACCCTGCTGACCGGTTCCAGACCGGCGAGCAGATGGCGGGCGCCATCGATCTCGTCACGGGCAGCCTCAAGGGCTTCCCGGCTGTCGTCCTGCGACGGCTCGGAGTCTCACGACGGCACGTGCGCCGGGTCCGCCAGGCGTTTGCCATCGCGACGCTGCTGGTGGTAGCAGCGGCAGTATTCGGCATCCGTGCCTGGGTGGGGCGAGACACCGGTCCGCCCAGGGCAGAGGTCCGCTACCTCGTGCTTCCGTTCGAGCGACAGGACGCGACCGACGAGGAGCGAGCGCTCAGCCGGGTGGCCGCCGGCGAGCTGCGCGAGCAGATGAGCGGCTGGAGCTCCGTGAGCGTCGTGCGCGAGCCCGCGCTCGAGGGGCCGACTACCGAGGTCCAGGTCGCCGGTTTCCAGGTAGCCACGCTCGCGTTCGGAACCAGCCTCGCCAGGCGTCTCGACGCAGACTTCATCGTGTACGTGGCCGCGAACAGGCTGCGCGATGTGTCCGTCGTGCTCGGGAATGCCACGGAGTCGGGCGACAGCCTGCAGGTCACGGCGACGGTCTACGTGCCGGACGACGACGTGGAGCGCCAGCATCTCACGGCGGAAGGTGTACTTCAGGAACTCGCTTCGATCACGGCCGGGATCGCCCTGGATCTGCTGGGGGTGCACGGCGAGGCCGCGGACATCACGTCGCTGATCGCCCGGTCGCCGGATCACCGCGCCCACCAGGAATTCCAGCAGGGCCGGGAAGCACTGTGGGCGTGGCGCCTTTCGGAAGCGCATCGACTGTTCGAGGCCGCGCTGGAGCGTGACTCCGCTTTCGCGCTTGCCCACCATCT